>JBFELU010000009.1:0-56403 GCA_041551965.1 Acidimicrobiia bacterium | reverse complement strand
ACGGCGAAGGAGCGGGAGTTCGCCGCCGGCGACGTCATCATCAGGGAGGGCCCGGGTGGTGCCGGCTTCTATCTGATGCTCGCCGGGTCGGTCGAGGTCCGCAAAGGTGACTTGGTCCTGGCGACCTTCGGGCCCGGCGACTACTTCGGGGAGATGGCCTTGCTGCTGGAGGACACCCCGAGGACCGCCGATGTCGTGGCGACCTCACCCACCCGGTGTCTTGTCATCACCCGGTGGGACCTCAAGGCCCTCCTCGCGGCCCACCCCGAAATCGGTGTCAAGATGATGGGGGAGCTCGCCAAGCGGCTGCGCGACACCGATCAGGCGATCAGCGAGTAGGCGGGATGCCGAGTCGGTCGCTCCCCGGGGGTGGCGGTGTTGTCGCGGGACACGTGAGAACGCTGGTGGTGGAGGGGGCAAGGGGCTCCATGTCGGTCGCCGGGCCCGACTTTCGCCGCTACGGCGGGCACACCACCTGCTTCTCCGTGGAGGCAACGCCCGGCCATCACCTCGTCGTCGATTGCGGCACAGGGCTCCAGAACCTGCAGCAAAGGCTTCCGCGCGGGGAATCGCTGGAGTTCACCGTGTTCTTCACCCATTACCACTGGGATCACATCCAGGGTCTCCCGATGTTCTCCGCCCTCAACGATCCGCACAACCGTTTCACCTTCTACGGACCCGGCCGCGAAGAGAGATCGGTGCAGGATCTGCTCGGGGGGGTCCTGTGCCCGCCCTGGTTCCCGGTCACTCTCGATGAGCGGCCGGCCGGCATCTTGTACCGGGAACTGGATGGGCCGGTCGAAATCGGCGGGCTCTTGATCACACCGGTCCCGTTGCGCCATCCGCAGGGGTGCACCGGATACCGGATCGACGGGAATCGATCCGTGATGATCGCCACCGACCACGAAGCCGGGGATGCCACAATCGACGATCGTCTCGCAGGGGAGGCGGCCGACGTCGATGTTCTCCTCCACGATGCTCAGTACACCGCCGAGGAGTATCGGATGGCCCGACGGGGCTGGGGTCACAGCACCTGGGCCCATGCGGTCGAAGCCGCCGGGGCCGCGAGGGCCGGGCGGCTGGTGGTCACGAGCCACGATCCGCAGCGCACGGATGACGAGGTGGATGAAATCGTCAAGCAGGCCCGGGGCCGATTCCCGTTGGCCTCGGCGGCCCATCCGGGGATGCGAATCCCGCTCTAGGCCTACTCGACGGGAATCGAATCGGGGTCGTGCTCGCTCTTGGCGTTCCAAAGCATCCACCCCAGCCCCCGGTATTCGGCCTCGAAGATCGCCGCCGCGACCTCGTCTGCGGTCCACCCGAAGCCCTGGAGCCAGGGCCGGAGCACCGCACCTCCGGGGATGCGGGGAATCCCGGCTTCGAGGGCGTTGGCGGTGACCTCGGCGGGGTAGTCGTTCGGGTTGGCATAACCGAGCCATCCGGGGCTGTAGTGACTCGGGTAGACCATCGGGGAGAGCGCATCCACGGCCCAGGAGAGCGTCTCGGGACGCTGCCCGAGACCCTGGTCGTCCTCTGTGGAGAGGATGATGGCAAACACGTCGGCCGAGACGGCACACCCCAACGGGTGGAGGCGTTCACGGGCTTCGCCCAGGAAGGCGGCGATCGTCTCGGGTCGGGTGGTGCCGTCGACCTCGATGTCGGTGACGACCCGACTCACGTCGCCGTCGGTGGGGAACCGGACGTAGTCGAATTGGATCTCATCGAAGCCGAACTCGCACGCTTCGACGGCGAGGCCGAGGGGATACTCCCAAGCCTCCCGATCGGTGGGGTCAAGCCACCCGAAGCCGGAATTGTTGAACCACAGCCCACCGTCGACGTCGTGGATTGCGTGGTCGGGCCATTCGAGGGCGGCGACGGGGTCCTGGAAGGTCACGACTCGGGTGATCGCGTAGAGATCGCGAGTCTTGGCCGCCTCGAGCGCGGCGGCAACGTCGTAGTAGGCGGCGGGACCGGCGATCGCGGCGGGAAAAGCGCGCTCGGAGGTGTGGTGCACCGTGCCGGCCTCGTTCTTGGTGTCGAACACGAGCGTGTTGACCATCGTGGTGTCGGCCAGGCGGAGCAGGGCTTGGAAGCGTTCCGGATCGGCGGCCGCCTCGGCATCGATCCGCAGCCCTCGCACCACGAACGGATCCAGGGTGATCTCCAATCGGCCATCCGTGCCGTCCCACTCGGTGGTGATCGGCTCCCACGCCGCCTTGGCGACCTCGACCGGGCCGGTCGGTGCCGCGGTGATCTCGAACGACCCGAATTCCTCTGTCAGGGTCTCGAGTTGGCCGGCCCGCACGGTGGCCCCGGCGACCCCGAGCCCATCCGAGGTGGTGACCCGGCCCTTGAGGATCTGAGGTTCCATCTGGAGAAACAGGGGACCCTCGGGCAGGCCGCCGACCTCGAACGACCCGGTGATGTAGCCCGCCGCCGATACGATCAGGGTCGCCGGTGGGTCGAACTCGAGCATCACCACCCCCTCCTCGCCGGTCACACCCACCCCCTCGGGGCCCTCGACGGTGGCTCCCACGATCGGGTCCTCGAGGCCGAGGACCCTCAACTCGACCGACTGGCCGGTGGTGAGGGCCCGGATCAACGCCCATACCCCAAAGACCGCTCCGGCGGTCACCCCGAGCAGAACGACCACCAGTGCGATCCGGCGCAGCGGTCCGCCGCCCGGCCGCCGAATCGGTCGACCCAATGAGGGCAAGCCGCCGCGCCGGACCCCGTCGAAGATATCCAGGTCGTTGCGACGGAAGCGCCACACCACGGGGGATACCTTTCTGGAATTGGGAAACGGGGAATCTAGATTAGGGCGGCGCCGCCGCCACGAGAACGGAGCTTCGCCATGGACGGAGAGAGTCTCGAGGACTTCAAGGACTCGTTCTCCTACGGTGAACGCAGCAACCTGAACTTCAAGTTCCTGAGGCGGCTCACGCAGGCCGACGCCGCCGAGGTGGTACGGCGAGTACTCGAGGAGGCGGGGCATCTCCTCGATCATGGCGATCCGGGCCCGCTGCTCGACCTGGTGATTGCGGCGCAACGCGATGCGTACCGACATCCACCGCTCCAGGAGCGGTATCACTACCCCGATTCACCGTTCACGACACCAACTCGACCCGTCGCCGAGGCGACGGTGGCCCTGTTGACCTCCAGCGGACACTTCGTGGACGGCGAGGATCCCCGTCCTTTCGGGGTCGAAGACATGACGCAGGAGGAGGCGGAGCGGCGAATCGACGACTTCCTGAGGGCGGAGCCGGACCTCTCGACGGTGCCGGTTTCCACACCCCCCAAGACCACCCGGGTGCGCCACGGGGGTTACGACATCGGGGGCGCCGTGCTGGATCGCAACGTGGCGTTTCCCATCGATCATCTCAGGGAATTGTCCGACGACGGGGTGATCGGGGACCTGCACCCGGACGCCTACTCGTTCGTCGGAGCCGCCGCCCAGGGACGGATCCTCCGCCATGCCGCCCCGGCCTGGGCCGACATGCTCATCGAGCACGGGGTGGACGTGGTGTTGTTGGTACCGGTCTGACCGGTGTGCCACGTGTCGGTCGGGCACACCGCCAGGGTCTTTGAGGAACGGGGCATTGCCACAACGTGTGTCTTCATCGACGCCTTCTCTCACTATGCCCGTCAGATGAAGCTCCCCCGGGTGTTGGTCACGCCGTTTCCGATGGGTCGGCCGCTCGGGGCGCCGGGGGACCAGGTCACGCAGCGGTCGGTGGTGACCGCCGCGCTGCGTCTCGTGGACGACGCCACCGGCCCCGAAACGGTCTCGGACTTCGACGGCGTCTATCGGCCGTCGTACGGGGCTCCCACCTAGAGTCGAGGTCGTCGAAGACGAGGAGTCGATCCGTGCGAGATGCCCTGGCGACCTGGCGTCGCTGGACGGAGGAAGGCAAGTCGGTCGCGGTCGCCACCGTGATCCGGGTGGCCGGGTCGGCGCCGCGTCCGGAGGGTTCGCGGTTCCTGGTGTCTTCCGCCGGTGACATGGAGGGCTCGGTGAGCGGTGGGTGTGTCGAGAACGACGTGTTCCTTCATGCCACCGAGGTGCTCGAGTCCGGTGAGCCGCGGCTGATCACCTACGGGATCGCCGACGAGGAAGCCTTCGAGGTCGGCCTCGCCTGTGGGGGCACGATCCAGGTGTACATCGAGCGATGGTGACCGCCATGCTCCAGGCGGTGGCCGGCCTCATCGAGGGCGAGAGGCTCGGAGCGCTGGTCACCGTGGTCGAGGGACCGCATCGGGGGTCCCGGGCCCTGGTGGCGGGTGATGGAACCGTGCTCGAAGGGGAGCTCCCGGAGGTCATCGCCGCCGACGTAGCCGCCGATGCGAGAAGGCTGATGGTGAACGAACGGAGCCGGACGCTCACATTCGGCGAGGACGATGTCTTCATCGAGACTCTCGCCCCACCGCCGAGGCTCATCGTGTGGGGCGCCGATGAGGTCGCCATCACGCTCACGGAGATGGCGGGCTTCGTGGGCTTCCGGTCGATCGTTTGCGATCCCCGGCCGGCTTTCGCCGCGGCGGATCGGTTCCCCGGTGCCGAGGAGGTCCTGGTCGGCTGGCCGGGCGACTTGGCGGATCGGCTCGAGCTGGACGCACGCACGTACGTGGTCGTGCTCACTCACGATGTGCGGGTCGAGGGTCCCCTGCTCCCGCTGCTGCTCGCCTCACCGGCCCGGTACATCGGAGCTCTGGGGAGCCGGCGGACACACCGCAAGAGGTGTGAGCGGCTCACGGCCGACGGTTGGTCCGACGACGACGTCGCCCGCATCCACGGACCGGTCGGCCTCAACATCGGTGCGGAGACGGCCGCCGAGGTGGCCGTATCGATCCTCGCCGAGATGATCAGTGTTCGCTACGGGTCGGGGTCGGGCGAATCCCTGGTCGGGATCGAGGGCCGGATCCACGCCCGGCGTGGCGACCAATAAGGCCATGCACCTCCGGGAGGAACTCCGGATCGGTCGGCCCGCCGACGATGTCTGGAACGCTCTTCAGGACCCGGAACTCGTCTTCGGGTGTGTGCCCGGAGCTCGCTACGAGGGCCGAGAGTCCGATGGGGCCCATGCGGTCACGGTGACCCTCGAGGCGGACCCGGACCGCTTGGTACTCGAGGCATCGATCCTCGTGACCGGTTCCGGCCGCCGATCGGCGACCGCCGACCTGCGGGTCGTCGAGCGTGGATCGGGAGGGCGAGCACGCGGCGGTGTTGCCGTCGAGGTCGAGGGTCATGGGCTCTTCAGCATGATCCGGGTGAGCGCCGACCTGACGCTGACCGGCTCCGTGGCCGACGCCGCCCGACGCGGTTATCTCGGGGAGGCGGTCCATTTCCTCGGCGCCGCATTCGCCGAGTGCCTGGACCGGAGTTCTGCAGGCGAGGTGGAGGCTCCCCGTGGGGTCGCCGCCGTACCGCGGGCCCCGGTGCCCCGCCGGCGCAGCCTCATCGGACGGCTCTGGGACGGGTTGCGGGGGCGTTGACTCACCCGGCCCGGCGCAGCGGCCGGGGCTCGCGTCGCAGCGGGGCGGTAATCGGGAGCGGCGGGTGCGGCCCGTCCCGGGTCAGCAGCTCGCCGACGAGCACGCCGGCGGCCAGCTCGTGAGGACAGGCGATGGCACACGCCGAATCGAATCGCGCGATGCTGCCGATCGTTGCCGTCATGGCGACCTCCTCGACCGGACTGACGTTCGAAGCGGGGTGCCGGGTTCCCGGCCAGGCGCGAATAGGCTGCACCGTCATGGCCGAGTGGTGGCAGAGCGGCGTGATCTACCAGATCTACCCCCGCTCGTTCCGGGATTCCGACGGTGACGGCGTCGGCGACCTGGCTGGGGTCTCCCAGCGCCTCGACTACCTGGCCGGCATCCTCGGGGTGGATGCGATCTGGCTTTCGCCCTTCTATCCGTCGCCGATGCGCGACTTCGGCTACGACGTGGCCGACTATTGCGACGTCGACCCGCTGTTCGGCGATCTCGACGACTTCGACCGGCTGCTCGCGGCCGCCCACGAACGAGGCCTACGGGTCATCGTCGATCTCGTGCCCAACCACACATCGGACGAGCATCCGTGGTTCCGTGCCTCCCGATCGAGCCGTGACGATCCGAAACGGGAGTGGTACGTGTGGGCCGAAGCCGGCCCCGACGGCTCGCCTCCGAACAACTGGCTGGCGGTCTTCGGTGGCCCGGCCTGGGAGTGGGACGAGCCGACCGGACAGTATTACCTCCACTCGTTCCTGCCGTCGCAACCCGATCTGAACTGGCGCAACCCCGAGGTGGAGGCTGCGATCCACGACGTGATGCGCTTTTGGCTCGACCGCGGGGTCGACGGGTTCCGCATCGACGTGGCGGCCTTCCTCATGAAGGACCCCCAACTCCGGGACAACCCGGTGCTCGAAGCTCCCGCCGACACCGGGTTCAAGCGTCTCGCCGAGTACGACCGCCAGGCCCACGTCCACGACAAGGGGCACCCCGACATCCACGGTGTGTTCCGCCGGATGCGGCGCCTCGTCGACGGCTACCAACCCCCCCGGATGACGGTCGGCGAGATCCACGACTTCGACTTCCGTCGCTGGGCCACCTACTACGGGAGGGGCGACGAGCTCCACATGCCCTTCAACTTCTCACTGCTGTATGCGGACTGGATGACGGCGGAGTTCCGCGCCTTGGTGGACGGGATGGAGGAGGCCCTTCCGGGGGGCGCTTGGCCCAACTACGTGCTCGGGAATCACGACGAGCCCCGGCTGGCGACCCGCTACGGATCGGCCCACGCTCGGGTGGCGGCCATGATGTTGCTCACCCTGCGGGGAACCCCGACCCTCTACTACGGGGACGAGTTGGGGCTCCCCGAGGCGGAGATCGCACCCGCCGAAGCCCGGGATCCGTGGGGCCTGCGGGTGCCGGGCCTGGGCCGGGACGGCTGTCGGACGCCGATGCCCTGGGACCGGGAACCGGGGGCCGGGTTCACCGAACCCGGGGTCCGTCCCTGGCTGCCTCTCGGTCCGGGGGCGGCAGACCGCAGCGTGGAGGCCCAGCTCGAGGATCACCGGTCGCTGCTCAACCTGTACCGGCGGCTGCTGGAGGTCCGGCGGCGACACGCCGCGCTGCAAACCGGTGCCTACGTTCCCATCGACGATGTCCCCGAGGGTTGCTTCGCCTACCGCAGAGAGAGCGGGATCGGTCGGGCTCTCATGGTTGCGCTCAACTTCACAGACCGGCCGATGGCGGTGCCCGGGTTGTGTCCGGGGCGGCTCCTGCTCTCCACCGAACTCGATCGCGAGGGTGCAGTCGAGTCGGTCGAGCTGCGGGCCGACGAGGGGATCATCCTCGAGGCCGAGTGACCTCAGCCGCCGTACCGGCCCCGGTGCACCAGTTCGTCGAGCGGCTTGCGTCCTCCCCATCCGCCGCGCTGCCGGCGTCGCCGGTCCTCCACCTCGGAGGTGGTGTCGGGATAGCCGAACGCGATGGCATAGCGGCAACGATGGCCGGGGGGCACCCCGAGGGCGGCCCTGGCCCGGTCCTCGTCGTGGAGGGTGACCGGGCACGATCCGATGCCTCGGGCCGCTGCCGCCAGCATCATGTTCTGGGCCACTCGCCCGATATCGAATTCGTAGCCGGTGTCGGGCCAGACGAGGGCGATCACCAGCGCCGCCGCTCGCATCGGGTCTGTGAAGCTTCCCGCCTCGGCGACCCTTGCCCGGTCCGTCGCATCGTCGATGACGACGAACGACCAGTCCTGGCGGTTCTTGCTGCTCCCGGTCCAGCGAGCCGCCTCGAGGATCGCTTCGACCTCGGGAGCCGGAATCGGGTCGGGCCGGTAGTGACGAACGACTCTGAGACCGACGACGTCGTCGTAGGTGCCGCTCATCGGGCCGGCTCTTCTCCGAACATCGCCCGCTTGCCGGCGGCGCCGTCGGCGTAGAAGAGCGAGTAGCCCCGATGGCTGGTGGCGGTGCGATCGACGCACGACATGACCCCATCGAGGAACCGGTCGTGCAACCCGGTGGCATCGAAACGAGCAGCGTGGTCGGCATCGTGGAACTGCTCGATGATGAGCACCTGGGCGGGATCGACCTCGTCCACGAGCACGGCGTGGTATTCGGGGGCCTCGGCTGAGGCAAGCGCGGCCCGTTCCCACTGCTGGACGGAGTTCACGAACTCGGTCATGCCCCCCGGGGAGACCCGGCATTCGGTGACGCGGACATGGCGCATGGTCGGAACCCTACCGATCACCGTGGGACACCGAGGCCGGGGCCCAACCGATGCCGGACCCGGCGATCTGAACCACGATCGCCTCTCGGAGACTTGATCAGAGGGTGCAGCGCGCCCGTTGCCGTGCCCGGAAGGGCTCCTCGGGTCGTGGAGTATGATCACGGCCGCCGACGGCCCGGAAGGATTGTGACGTACGTTTACGCCCTCGATCACCCCCACGGCTTGCCGCTCGACGACGTCAGGGCGATCGTCGGCGGCAAGGCGGCCAACATCGGCGTGATGATGAACGAGCTGGGGCTGCCGGTGCCGCCCGGGTTCGTGATCTCCACCGAAGCGTGCCGTGACTATCTCACCGGCGGATGGCCGGAGGGTCTCAACGAGGAGATCGACGAGCAGTTGCGCCGCGTCGAGGCGCAGGTCGGCCGCCGCTTGGGCGATCCCGAAGATCCGTTGCTGGTGAGTGTGCGTTCCGGGGCACCGGTCTCGATGCCGGGGATGATGGACACGGTGCTCAACCTCGGCATCAACGACGAGACCATCGGTGGCCTGGCGGCGTCGGCGGGGGACCCCGAGTTTGCGGCGGCATGCCGGCTGAGGCTCGAGACGATGTACCGGGACGTGGTCGGTGTCGAGGTTCCCGCCGACCCGGTGCAGCAGCTGCGGGGTGCGATCGAAGCGGTGTTCCACTCCTGGAACAGCGACCGGGCCCGGAGCTACCGCTCGCATGAGGGCATCCTCGAGGATCTCGGTACGGCGGTGACGGTTCAGACGATGGTGTTCGGGAACTGGGACGACGACTCGGCGACCGGGGTGATCTTCACCAGGAATCCGGCCACAGGGGAAGCGACCCTCTACGGCGACGTGCTCTTCCGCGCCCAGGGCGAGGACGTCGTCGCCGGGACCCATCACACCGAACCGATCACCACGCTCGACGAGCGGATGCCGAAGCTCGCCGCCGAGCTGCGCCGTTATGCCGCGGCGCTGGAGCGCTACCACGCGGACGTGTGCGACATCGAGTTCACCATCGAGCGCGGCCGTCTCTGGATGCTCCAGAACCGAATCGGCAAGCGCAGCCCCCAGGCGGCGCTCCGGTTCGCGGTCGAGATGGCCGAAGACCCCGACTTCCCGCTGACCCGTGCCGAGGCCGTGGAGCGGGTCGCTCACCACCTCGCCGATCCACCCGTGATCCACGGAGAGCGACGCGGCGACGCGGTGTTGGTGGCATCGGGTTTGGCGGCCTCACCCGGACTGGCCACCGGGAGCATCGTCACCAGCGCCGACGCCGCCGTGGAGATGTCCGAGCGCGGGCCGGTGATCCTCGTCCGGCGGGAGACCTCTCCCAACGACGTGCACGGCATGGCCGCCGCGGTCGGGATCCTGACGTCGACCGGCGGGCTCACGAGCCATGCCGCCGTGGTGGCGCGGGGTTGGGGAAGGCCGGCCGTCGTCGGCGCCGCCGACGTCGAGGTGGGCGACGTCGAGGTGCGATTCGGCGAGACGCTGCTGACCGTCGGGGATGCCGTCACGATCGACGGCGGCACCGGCGAGGTGTTCCTCGGCGACGTGGGGGGCACCCCCGAGCTGATGCCGGAGGCGGTGACGCTGCTGGGGTGGGCCGAGGAGCTCGGGATCCACATCGGAGAGACGACGGAGAGGAGCGCGACCGTGACGGATGCTGTGGACGAGGGCGACATCGGTACCGACGCAGCCGTGCGCGTCCTGGCCATCAAGGGCTTTGCGATGCCGGGCGGCCTGGGTCCGGCGCTTCGCGTCGGTGAGGAGGCGGCAACCGCCGTGCTGGAGCAGCTCGCCGACGAGGGCCTCGTCGAGTCGACCGGCCCCATGTACAAGTTGACCGACGACGGCAAGAACCTCGCCGCCGAGTTGATGGAGGCCGACCGGGAGCAGTGGGGCGTCGATAACGCCGTGGAGGCGCTCGATGCCTTCCTGGAGCTGGATCAGCGCATGAAGCACATCGTGACGGCCTGGCAGATGCGCGAGGTCGACGGTGAGCAGGTCCTCAACGATCACACCGACGAGGAGTACGACGCCGGGGTGCTCGCCGATCTCGCCGCCCTCCACACCGAAGCCGCCGACTGGTTCGGGACCTTGACCGAGGGGCTGCCGCGACTCGCCGAGTACGGGAAGCGCCTGGAGATCGCCGCCGAGAAGGTCGCCGAGGGCGATCACTCCTTCATCGCGGCGCCGATGGCCGACAGTTACCACACGATCTGGTTCGAGCTCCATGAGGACCTGATCCAATTGGCGGGACGGACCCGCGAGGAGGAAACGGCGGCCGGCCGGGCCTGAGCCGCCTCAGGGGGAGACGGCGAGCACTGCCTCGACGAAGGCCGCAGCGATCGGTGCGGCGACCGCACCTCCTCCGCCGCCCCCCTCGACGACCACGGCGAAGGCCAGGTCACGCCAAAACCCGATGAACCAGGCGTGGGACTCGTCACCTTCGCCGAACTCGGCAGACCCGGTCTTCCCGTAGATCTCCTCACCGCCGACCGCGGCGTTGGTCCCGGTTCCTTCGAGCACGACCGAGCGCATCATCCGCTGCAGACGACCGAGCGTCGTCGGATCGATCGCATCGGTGGCCTCGACGGGGTCGGTCTCGAGCAGTCGCGGCGTGCGCCACACACCGCCGCCGGCCGCGGCGGCGACGCTGGCCATGTGGAGGGGGCTGGTGAGCACCTGGCCCTGGCCGATGGCGGCCGCCGCCCGGCCGGCGAGATCAGGGGGGTCGGGGAAGATCCCGCCGTTCAAGGTGATCTCGGCTCCGTAGTCCTGGTTGAACCCGTAGCGGCGAGCGGCGGCATCGAGTTCGCCGGTGGCCAGCACTCCGGCGGCCAGGTCGGCGAACGTCGTGTTGCACGATGCCGCAAAGGCTTCCCGCAGGGTGATCTCACCGAGTTCGAGGTCTCCGGCGTTGCGGAACTCGCGCCCCCCGATCATCACGGTGTCGGGACACTCAGTCGCGTCGGCCGGTCGCATCCCCGCCTCGAGAAGGGCGGTGGCCGTGATCACCTTGAAGGTCGAACCGGGCGGGTAGAGCCCTCCCAGGGCCCGGTCGAATTCGTTGAGGGGGCGGCTTGCGGTGGCTCTGACCTCTCCCGTCGCGATGTCGATCACCACGAGAGCAGCCGGGAGTTCGACTCCTTCGAGGGCCGCCTCGGCGGCAATCTGGACGTCGATCGAGAGCGTGGTCCGCACCGCGTTTGGGCTCACCTCGGGAACCTCGTGGAGTACCTCGACCACTCTGCCGAACTGATTGACGTGCCGGATCTCGATCCGGGGACTGCCGGCCAGGATCGGCTCCATGGCGAGCTCGAGGCCCGAGAGCCCGACGACGTCCCCGACCGCATACGGAGCCCCGAACCGGTCCAGGAGCTCGGCGGTGATCTCGCCCGTGGTGCCCAGGAAGTGATCGGCGAAGTCGGCCACGGGCCCGAGTCGGGCCGTCTCGTCACGAACGAGGACCCCGTCGAGGTCCTCGAGCGCTCCCTGGACGGCTACATAGTCGACGACTCGCATCCGGCCCACGGGAAGGAACCAGTCGGGCTGGACTCCGGGCCGCTCCAGCTCGGCGGTCACGACCTCGGGTGGGATCCCGGCGACCGCCTCCAATTCGGTGAGGAGCATCTCGAGGTCGGTGATGTCCTGGGGAACCACACCGATCACCTTGACCGCCCGGTCGGCCACCAGCGTGGTTCCCCTCGTCCCGAGGATCGGGGCCCGGTCGGCCCAGACCCGGGTCACCACGAGGCGATCGCCGTCGGCGAGCCTGGGGTAGATGAGACTTGGGCTCCAATCGACGACCCAGCCCTCAGAAGTCGGTCCCAACTCGACCGCACCCTCGTACGACCACGGCCCGATGCCGGTCAGGGTGAGGGTGGCGCGATAGCCGACGGATGCCCGGTCCGGTTCGATGTCGTCGATGGTCAACTGGAATGCGGTGCTTTCGACCTCGAGGTCGTCGCGCCACGCGTCGATGCGTTCGGGGATATCGGCGGGGGCGAAGGGAGCCAGGCGGAAGACAGCCTCGGCGTCCCCGTCGGCCCAGGCCTCCAGGTAGGCCAGGGCGGTGTTGCGGATCTCCTCCCGGACGGTGTCGTCGATCGTGGCGACCGGCGCCGAGGTGGTGGTCGGGGTACTGGGGGTGGTCGTGGCGGTGGTCGATCCGGTGACGCATGCCGAGGCGAGGAGCACGACGGCGGCGAGGGGCGCAACGAGACGATGACCCATGACGAGCATGGTAGGAGTCAGCGGGTGATGACCATGAACAGCCGGCGGTGGGGGTAGATCGTGCGCCCGTCCCGGCGCGGGTCCCAGTCGGGCACGGCCCGCCACCAATCAGGTCGTCCGGCCACCGATGGTGGTGAGAATCCCTCCGGCGAATGCGATCCAGAAGCCGACTGCGAGGATGTCGAAGATATCGCCCATCCTCCAGTTGGCGGCCCTCCCGAGCTGGACGAAGAACAGCACGGCGCAGGCCGCTCCGAGGATCCCGGCCGTGACGACCGCCCAGCGCGGCACCCTGGGGAGGAAAGCCAGCACGATCGCCGCCACCCCGAGAATCACCAGGGCGAGTCCCAGTTCCGGCTGGCTGGGAGTTCCTTTTCCCCACAACACCGCCAGTGGGAGATCGAACGGTTTCACATCGAGACCCAGCTGCCCGAAGGACTCCCACGGGAGGAACGCCGAGAGCAACAAGGTGATGCCGCCGAAGAGCGGGAAGAGCCGGATCGACAGGGTGCCGGCCTGGACGACTCCAAACCCACGCGGTGCTGTGCCGGCGGCAACGGCCGTGCCGCCTTCGATTGCCGTCAATCGTCGCCCGTCGACCCATCCGGTCCATCCGTTGGACCCGGTTACGTGAGCCCAGGCCCCGCGCATCTCATCGAGCCTCAATTCGACGCGGGCCTCGAGCGCGGCGGTCGGGCTCTGGCTCGGATCGGGCTCGGCCCAGGCGTTCATGCCTCCACCGGGGACCACATGGGTCGGTGCCCACGGCTCCTCGGCGCCTCCTGCCGTCATCGCGGCCGGAAGCTCCTCCGTCGATTCGACGCGGGATGCCTCGGTCTCGGCGAGTTCCGCCGGCTCCTCGGCGGCGTCACCGGCGCCGGGCTCGGTTGCCGCCGACGCAGCCTCATTGAGGCCATCGACGGTGCCGGCGACGTCGCGTACCGCCAACAGGAAGGTCTGACTGTTGAGCCCGCTCCGGTAGACCGGGTACTCCACGGTGGCGGTGATGTGGTCGGGGGCGGCCTCGACCGTGCCGCGCACCATCGAACCGGGTCGCGTCAGCAAACGGCGGGCGGCGTCGGCGAAGTCCTCGGACACCGCGTCGTTGCGGTGCTCGTGAGAGAGCATGACCCGTTCCTCGTCGACGGTCAGGTCGATCCGCAGCGGCGGATCTCCGGCGACTTCGATCTCTCCCTCGACGAGATCGAGATCGGTTTCATCCGCGCACCATCCGGCGATGAGGTCGAGGATGTCGTCACTCATGGGAGCCCCTTCGTCGCCCTGTCTGGGCTCCAAGCTACCCGCGTCGCTACGCGGCCGGGTTGACGGTCTCCGGGTGGAGCAAGCCCTCGGCGGCGACCCGGAGGTCTTCGGGATCGAAGGGCTTGGTCATGAAGGCGTCGGCGGATCCCTCGCCGCTGAGGAAACGATCCTCTTCGGTGGCATGGGCGGTGAGGATCAGGACCGGGACCTCGGCCCCGGCCGGGTTCTCCCGCAGGAGCCGCAGCACCTCCCACCCGTCGAAGCCGGGAAGGCCGATGTCGAGGATCATCAGCCTCGGAGGGTTCTTCAGGGCCGCGGCGACTCCACCGGGGCCGTCCTCGGCGGTCTCGAGATGCCGGTCGAGGCCGCGCAGGCACACCTCCACCAGTCGGCGGATGACCGGTGAATCCTCGACGAGAAGGATGTGATCTGCCACGCGGACCTCCCGATGTCGTAACGATCATCGGCTGCGGAATGGTCTTCCTTGAACTGCGGGTGGAGGATTCGCCCGGTATCGTCTCGCACCTGAGGAGAGGAGCCGAAGGTGCTACGGCGACCGCCTTTCACGATCGGGATCGAAGAGGAGTATCTCCTCGTCGACCCCGAGACCCGGAACCTCGTCGAGGATCCCCCCGGAGATCTCATGCAGGAATGCACCGAGGCTCTCGGTCCCCAGGTCACGCACGAATTCCTGAGAGCCCAGATCGAGGTAGCCACCAGGGTGTGTGCGACTGTCCCCGATGCGGCTGAGGAGCTTCGACACCTGCGCCGAACCGTGTGTGAGATCGCTGAGAAGCATGGGGTTCGGGCGATTGCCGCCTCGACCCACCCGTTCGCCGAGTGGAGCCAGCAACGAGTCACCGAGGACGACCGATACCAGATGCTGGCCAGGGATCTCCAACAGGTGGTGCGGCGGCTGGTCATCTGCGGCATGCACGTTCACGTGGGCATCGACGACGAGGATCTCCGGATCGACCTGATGAACCAGGTTTCCTACTTCCTCCCCCACTTGCTGGCGCTGACGACGTCGTCGCCGTTCTGGCACGGGCATCAGACGGGGCTGAAGAGCTACCGAATGAGTGTCTTCTACTCCCTGCCGAGGACGGGGTTGCCGGAGCAGTTCACCAGTTGGGGTGAGTACCGGCGCCACGTGGACGTCCTGGTCGGCGCCGGGATCATCGAAGATGCCTCCAAGCTGTGGTGGGACATCCGGCCCAGCGCCAGGTACCCGACCATCGAGATGCGAATCGCCGACATCTGCACTCGGGTCAAGGACGGGGTCGCGGTGGCCTCCCTGTTCCTTTCCTTGCTCGGGATGCTGTACCGGCGGAGAACCGAGAACCAGCGGTGGCGCACCTACTCCGACATGTTGGTGTCGGAGAACATCTGGCGGGCGCAGCGCTACGGGATCGACGAGTCCCTCGTCGACTTCGGGCGGGGTCGCCTCGTGCCGTATGCCCGTCTGCTCGAAGAGATGATCGAGTTGGTTGCTGATGATGCCGAGGAGTTCGGCTGCCTGGAGCAGGTCGCCGATGCCCGCCGCATCCTCGAGGAGGGGACCAGCGCCGATCGTCAGGTGGCAGCCTACGAACAGGCCATCGCCGCCGGTGAGAGCGAGCAGTCGGCCTTGCAGCGGGTGGTGGATCTGCTTATCACCGACACCTGTGAGGGCCTCTAGCCGCTACCAGGCGCCCCCGCCGCCGCCGCCACCACCACCGGAGAACCCGCCGCCCCCGCCCGAACCAGACGAGGGGGCCGCGAAGGCGCCGGTGAGGGCTCGCTCGATGCCGGAGATGGCATTGGAGGAGTGTCCGCCGTAGCCGTGGTTGCTGTACCAGTAGAGATGGCTGGTGTCCCCGAGTTCGGGCGGTGCATGAAGCCTTGCCGCCTCGAGGACGTCGTCGGCTACGCCGAGAGCGATGGCGTAGACCAGGTACTCCTCCCACAGCCCGAGGGCGATCGGAGGGGCCTCTTCGAGCCTGCTGAAGTCCTCGAGGTAGCGGCGGAAGGCCGACCACCGGGCGTTGAGCAGGGCTCCCTCCCTGGTGCGACGGACCCACATGCGGCGCATCGGTCGCTCGGCGAGGGCGAAGGCCAGCCCCAGGGCTCCGGCGAGGCCGAAGCCGACCCGGAGGATGTCGAGGTCGAGGCTCTCCCAGATCGAGTGCAGCAATGGGCCGAAGACGAACCACCCCCCGAGCCCGATTACGACGGACGCACCGAGCAGGATCCACGAGGCCTTCACACCGGCCTCGTCGAGGAGCTTGGCCCGCACCAGGGCCTTGGAGACCCGGTTGCGAAACGACGTGTAGGACTTGGCGTTCTCGGCGGCGTCGCTGCGGATACGCTTGCGGAACTCGGTGAGCGGCTGGGGTCCGTCGTCGAGGACCCGTTTGAGGACGGCCATGGCCGACCGTTCGAAGTCCCGCATGGGATCGGAGTCGTCCTGCAGCGCGATCTCGAGGTCGGAGATCTTCTCCCGGCGAAGCCCGGCCCAGGTCTTGCGCTCGACGGAGGTGGGGGTCGCGGTGAGCACCCCGCGCCGGATCAGGTCGAAGAGGGTCGCGGTGAAGGCCGCCTCATCGACCTTGCCTTGACCGGCGAGGCCGGCGATCAGCGCCGGTGCGTGTTCGGTGGGGGGCGCATGCTCGTATTCGAGGTCGTAACGGATGCGGGGTTCCCGGCCAAAGCGAAGGTAGGAACCGATGAGGGACAACGGCACCAGACCGGCCGTGACCGCGACGATCCACAGGGAGGCCGATCGGCCGTGTTCCTCCCGCTCGGCGCGCTCGGCGGCGGCCTCCTCTTCGGCGAGGATGCCGTCGAGGCCGCGTCCCGAGACGACGGCGGCGCCGGTGGTCTGGTCGAGAAGGTGCCGGGGGAACACCACTCGGAACTCGACCCACTGGTGATCGGGGACGTCGGCGGCGGTGAGCGACGGCGAGATCCCGCCGGCTCCGAGTGAGGTGGAGCCGTTCACCGAGGCCGGATGCCCGAAGACCAGGACCGTACCGGGTGCCGCCCCCGGCGGGAGCGCCATCGTGGCGGTGAGGTCGTCGAGCGCCGTGTTCCACTCGTCGCCCCAGACCTTGAGGTAGACGTCGACCACGTCGTCGTAGGCGACGGCCAGGCCTCGCATCTGGTAGCGGAGGGTGAAGGTCCGCTGCTCGTTGGTTGCTCGATAGTGCCAGACGATGCGGATGCGCGACCCCAGGTTCTCGACGCCGAAGGTGCCGGCGGTGTCGGTCACCCCGAGCGCGGTCGAGGCGCCCGGCTCGTACGGAACCCCGCCTTCGAGCACCGCGACGGCCCCGATCGTTTGGCCGGGTCCGATCGGCACGTCCCGATAGGCCCCGGAGAACGAGCCGTCGAAGGAGAAGGTGATCTGCTCGGTGACGGTGAGCGAGCCGTCGCCGTCGATTTCGATCCGGACTTCGGCTTCCGGCAGGGTGAAGCTCTTCGCCTCGGCGATCCCCTGGCCGGCGACCAGAACCAGGGCGACGGCACCAACGAGGGCGCCGAGCCTTCTCAGAATGCCACCCTCGGCACGCCGCGGGCATCGTCTTCCACCTCGAAGAACTCCCGGGTCCGGAAGCGGGCGATGGCGGCGACCAGGTTCGACGGCACCGTCTGCACCGTGTTGTTGTAGGTGAGGACGGTGTCGTTGTAGATCTGCCGGGCGACCGCGATGCGATCCTCGGTCTCGCCGAGTTGACGTTGCAGGTCCTGGAAGTTCTCGCTGGCCCTAAGTTCGGGGTATTGCTCGGCGAGGGCGAACAGGCGTCGGAGCATCGACCCCAGCATGCCTTCGGCCTCGGCCTGGTCGGCCACCGATGTGGCTTCCTGAGCGGTTGTCCGGGCGGCGACGACGGCCTCGAACGTCTCCTGCTCGTGGGCGGCGTAGCCCTTGACCGCCTCCACCAGGTTGGGGATGAGGTCGTAGCGGCGCCGCAATTGCACATCGACCTGAGCCCAGGCGTTGTCGACCCGGTTGCGGCGACGCACCAGCCGGTTGTAGATGATGAGGAAACCGCCGACGAGTACCACGGCGACGGCCAGCACGATGATGAGCACCATGGGGCGATGCTATCGGAGCACCGCCGGTCACTACCATCACCGCGCCCTCACTCTGGAGTTCCATGTTCGAATACGCCGCCGCCGCCGTGGACGGCGCCCTCGCCGCCGGAGCCCGGTACGCCGACGCTCGAGTGGTCGTAGTCGGGTCCGAGACGATTCAGGTCCGCAACGGGCAGGTCGAGTCGATCGATCGGTCGGAGACCGCCGGTGTGGGGGTCCGGGTCCTGATCGGATCCTCATGGGGCTTCTACGCCACTGCGGACCCGACCGTTGCCGCCGCCGGAGCCGCCGGCGCCCGGGCCGCTGCGGTGGCTCGCGCCTCTGCGCTCGTGCCGGGCGAGCCCTTGCAGCTCGCCGACGTGCCGGTGGTCGAGGCGGACTACGAGACACCCCACGTCGAGGCTCCCTTCGACGTGCCTCTCTCCGAGAAGGTCGATCTGTTGGTGGGAGTGACCGAGACCATGACCGCAGTCGAAGGGGTCGCCCTGGCGACGGCGACCCTCGCCTTCTGGGACACCGACAAATGGTTCGTCTCCTCGCAGGGGCACCGGATCCACCAGCGCATCATCGAATCCGGCGGGGGCTTCGACGCCACCGCCATCGGTGAGCGCGAGACCCAGCGTCGTTCCTTCCCCCAGTCGTTCGGTCAGTACGAGACCGGCGGCTACGAGGTGATTCGGAGGTGGGACTTCGCCGGCAATGCTGCCCGGATCGCCGAGGAAGCCGCAGCGCTCCTCACCGCCGACGAGTGCCCGGAGGGGGAGAGGCAGCTCATCCTGGAGGGCAGCCAGCTGGCGTTGCAGATCCACGAATCGGTGGGCCATGCCATCGAGCTCGATCGGATCCTCGGGTGGGAGGCCGCCTTCGCCGGTACCTCGCATCTCGAGCTGCCCCGGCTCCGCAGCCACCGCTACGGCAGTGAGCTGATGCAGATCACCGCCGACGCCACACTCCCCGGTGCACTGGGAACCTTCGGTTACGACGACGAGGGCACCCCGGCGCAACGGGTCCCGATCGTCGAGGACGGTGTCTGGGTGGGGGTGCTCTCCGGCCGGGACTCGGCCGCCCTGGCCGGGTTGCCTCCGGGAGGAATGGTGCGGGGCGACGGCCACAACCGGCTCCCCATGGTGCGAATGACCAACGTCGGGCTGCTTCCCGGAGACTCTTCGCTCGAGGAGATCATCGCCGACACGAAGGACGGCATCTACATGGCCACGAACCGGTCGTGGTCGATCGACGACCGCCGATTGAACTTCCAGTTCGGGACCGAGGTCGGCTGGGAAGTGAAGAACGGCAAGCTGGGACGGATGCTCAAGAACCCCACGTACACCGGGATCACGCCGCTGTTCTGGGCCGAGCTCGACCGGCTCGCCGGCGAGGACGAGTGGGTGCACTGGGGTACCCCGAACTGCGGCAAGGGACAACCGATGCAGGTGGCGCACACCGGCCACTCGGCGTCGCCGGCCCGCTTCGGGAGCGTGAGGGTGGGGGTGCGGGGATGACGGACTACCGGACGATCGCCGACCGGATCGTGGAGATGGTCGGATCACGGGGCGATTGTGAGGTGACCGTGAGCGGCGGCGAGTCGGCCCTCACCCGGTTCGCCAACAGCTTCATCCATCAGAACGTGGGCGACGAAGGGCATACGGCGGATCTCCGGGTGGCGGTGGACGGCCGGGTCGCCCGCGGTACCTCCAATCGACTGGACGACGAGTCGCTCTCTCTGCTGGTGGAGCGCACGCTGGAGGTGGCATCGCTGTCTCCCACCGATCCGGAGTGGCCGGGCCTCGCCCCATCCTCTCCGGTCCCAACGATCGACCATTGGGACGAGGCGACGGCCGAGGCCACCCCGGAGGTCCGGGCGGGCATCGTGAGGGCCTTCGTCGACGCCGGTGGGGACATGCTGTCGGCGGGGTACTGCGACACCGAGAAGATCACTACGGCCTTCGCCAACAGTGCCGGCCAGCGGGCCTCGGGACGATCGACCCGGGCCATGCTCGACGGCATCCATCGCAGTCCGACGAGTGCCGGGTCGGCTCATCAGACCGCGCTGTCGATCCTCGGCCTCGATGGGGCCGCAGCCGGGGCATTGGCGGCCGAGCGGGCTACCGGTGGCGTCGAACCCTACGACGTCAAGCCGGGGGAGTACGAGGTGGTGCTCGCCCCGGAGTGCACGGCGACGATCGCCGTCTTCCTGGCTTTCTACGGCTTCAACGGCAAGCAGGTCGCCGAGGGACAGTCCTTTGTCGACCTGGGAGCGCAGCAATTCGATCCGGCCGTCTCGATCTGGGACGACGCCACGGACTCCGACGCCCTGGGCATCGGGTTCGACACGGAGGGGACGCCGAAGCGGCGGGTCGATCTGGTCCGGGACGGTGTCACCGTCGGTATCGCGCACGACCGGAGGACGGCGCTCCGTCTCGAAGGCGAGTCGACCGGCCACGCCTATTCCGGGGCCGAGACGTGGGGTCCGGTGCCGACCAACCTCGTGGTGGGTGACGCCGAGCGATCGGTCGAATCGATGATCGCATCGGTCGATCGCGGGCTCTACGTGGCGACGTTCAACTACTGCCGGATCCTCGACCCGAAGACACAGGTCGTCACGGGTCTCACCCGCAACGGCACGTTCATGATCGAAAACGGGGCCATCACCGGGGCGGTCACCAATCTGCGATTCACGCAATCGTTCGTGGAAGCGCTCGGGGCCGAACGGGTGCTCGGGATCGGGGATGACTTGCGCTTCGCCGACTCGGAGTTCGGCGCCGGGCTGGTGCGGGCTCCCAGCCTGCATTTGGCCGGATGGAACTTCACCGGGGGGGCCGAGGGGTGAGCCGGAGCCCGGTTGCGGTCCGGTCGTATGGAGGGCCCGGCGCCTGGGCCCATGCTGAATTGGACGCGGCGCTCCTCGCTTCGGCGGGGATCTCCGCCACCATCGAAGGGGACGCCCATCACCATGCACCGCTGTTCGGTGGCGACCAGGTGCGGCTCATGGTGGCGCCGCCCGACCATGATGCCGCTCGAGAGATCCTGGAGCCGCCGCCCGTCGACGCCTAGTCGGGCTCCGGGGGCCGTCGTAGCCGCTTTTTGAGGGAATGCCGGCGCTTGACTTCGACCCGCCGCCGCCGAACGGCCGTCGAGGGGACGGTGGAGATGCGGGTGGCCGGCTTCCTCGAGGCGTCTCGAAGCAGCTCGGCCATGCGCCGGCGGGCGATCTGTCGGTTGCGCCACTGCGAGCGGCTTTCGTCGACTGCGACCGTCACCACCCCGTTGCGTGCTCGGCGGCCGAGGCGGCGCAGCATGTGGGTCTTGATCGGCTCTGGGACGGACGGACTCTCCTGGAGATCGAACGAGAGCTCCGCCCGGCTCGACGCCCGGTTGGCGTGCTGGCCGCCCGGACCACCCGACGGGTCGAACCGCCACTGCAGCTCTCTGCCGGGTACGACGAGATCATCGTTGATTGCTATCGCTTCGGTCATCTCTCGGGGGATGGGGCGTCCCGAAGTGTACGGTCGGTAATGTCGGCTCCGTGACCGGCGACACAATCGTCCTCTACGGGGAGCCACTTCGCCCCGACCAGGTGGTGGACGTCGCTCATCGCCGCGCCAACGTGACGGTCGACGCCACCGTCGCCGAGCGCATGGCACCGGCCCGCCAGGTCGTGGAACGGGCGGTGGCCGAGGGCCGGGTCGTCTACGGGATCACGACCGGCTTCGGCGCGTTGTCGTCGACCCGCATCGACGACGCGGACGTGGACCGCCTGCAGGTCGAGTTGCTGCGGAGCCACGCCGCCGGGGTGGGTGAGCCCCTGCCGGATCCGCTGGTCAGGGCGATGCTGTTGATGCGGGCCCGAACCCTGTCGCAGGGGAACTCGGGGGTGCGCCCCGAGATCGTCGAGCGGCTCATCGAACTGCTGCGACTCGATCTGCTGCCCGTCGTGCCCTCGCAAGGCTCGGTCGGCGCCTCCGGTGACCTGGCCCCCTTTGCTCACTTGAGCCTGCCGCTGATCGGTGAGGGTCGGGTGCGGCGCAACGGTGCGGAAGTCGACGCCGCCGAGGCGCTGAAGGAGGTGGGTCTCGAGCCGATCCGGCTGGCGGCCAAGGAGGGACTGAGCCTGCTGAACGGGACCGAGGGCATGCTCGCATACGGGGTGCTGGGCATGGCGCGGGCCCGTCGTCTTGCGGCGGCCGCCGATCTGGCGTGTGCCCTGTCGGTGGAGGCGCTGCTCGCCAGTGCCCGGCCATATCAGCCCCGCATCCACGAGCTGCGGCCCCACCCCGGCCAGGTAGCGTCGGCCGAGAACCTCCGGCGGCTGCTGGCCGGTAGTGAGATCGTCGCCAGTCATCGGGACGACTTCGTGCACGCGGTGCAGGACGCCTACAGCCTGCGGTGCGCGCCGCAGGTGCACGGCGCGGCCCGCGACGTCCTCGAATCGGCGGATGCGGTGTTCCGACGCGAACTCGGGTCGGTGGTCGACAACCCGATCGTCTTCCCCGACGCCGCCGAGGTGGTCTCGGGTGGCAACTTCCACGGCCAGCCGCTGGCGTTCCAGCTCGACTTCATGACGATCGCGGTCACGGAGCTCGGCAGCATCTCGGAGCGCCGCACCGACCGGATCCTGGATCCGGAGCGTTCCTCGGGACTGCCCCCCTTCCTTGCCGGGCGGCCCGGTCTCAACTCGGGCTACATGCTGGCCCAGTACACGGCGGCCGCCCTGGTGGCCGAGAACAGGGTGCTGAGCCACCCGGCTTCGGTAGAGAGCATTCCCACCTCCGGCTCGCAGGAGGACCACGTGTCGATGGGGTGGGGGGCCGGTCGGAAGGCGTGGGACGCCATCTCGAATTCGGCCCGGGTCATCGCGATCGAGATGCTGTGTGCAGCGCAGGGGACCGAGCATCGTCGGCCGCTCCGCCCGGGGGAGGGCACCGCTGCCGTGCTGGAAGCGGTGCGGGAGCTGGTGCCTCCTCTCGAGGGGGATCGAATCCTGTCGCCCGAAATCGAGGCGGTGGCCGGGCTCATCGAGGACGGAACGCTGGTCGCCGCCGCCGAGGGGGTCGTTGGCGAATTACGCTGAGCCCAACGGGACAAGAAGGAGTCGACCGATGGCCGAAGCCGAGCAAGCCGAGATGAGCTGGTGGGAGAAGATCAAGGCCTTGTTCAAGCGCGCTCGTGAGAGCGAAGCGGCCGAGAAGGCCGGTGATTACGCCGAGAAGGCGTGGGACAAGACCAAGGACGTGGCCGAGAAGGCTTGGGACAAGACCAAGGACGTCGCCGGCGACGTCAAGGAGAAGGTCGAGGAGAAGATCGAGGAGCGTCGCGAGGAGAAGGACGAGGATTGACGGTTCTCGCGTCGAATTGAGAGAAGGGGCCCGCACCGGCGGGCCCCTTTCTGATGCCGCCGGTACGCTGCAGTGGTCCGATGAAGGAGGACGACTTGAGTGGTCCGCGTCCGGTCCGAGCGGCACGGGGCTCGGGGTTGACGGCCCGAGGTTGGCTCCAGGAGGCGGCGCTGCGGTGCCTCATGAACAACCTCGATCCCGAGGTGGCCGAGAACCCCGACGAGTTGGTGGTGTACGGGGGCAGGGGCCGGGCCGCTCGCTCGTGGGATGCCTTCGATGCGATCGTCGCTGCGCTCACATCCCTGGGCGACGACGAGACGTTGTTGGTGCAGTCGGGGAAGCCGGTCGGGGTGTTTCTGACCCACCCGATGGCCCCTCGGGTGCTGATCGCCAACAGCCTGCTGGTGCCGGACTGGGCCGATTGGGAGTCGTTCTGGGACCTGGAAGCCGCCGGCTTGATGATGTACGGGCAGATGACGGCCGGATCATGGATCTACATCGGCACCCAGGGGATCCTTCAGGGCACCTATCAGACCTTCTCGGCGGTTGCCGACCGGCGCTTCGGTGGGACGCTCCGGGGCACGCTGACGCTCACCGCCGGGCTGGGAGGCATGGGGGGCGCCCAGCCGCTGGCTGTGACGATGAACGAGGGTGTCGTGCTGTGCGTCGAGATCGATCCGGACCGCATGTTGCGCCGCCTCGAGACCCGGTACCTCGACGAGGTCGCCGGGGACCTGGAGGAGGCGGTGGGGATGACGACGACGGCGAAGGCGGAGGGCCGGCCCCTCTCGGTGGGCGTCGTCGGCAATGCCGCCGAGGTGTTCCCCGAGCTGCTGCGGCTGGGGGTCGAGATCGACATCGTCACCGACCAGACCTCGGCTCACGACCCGCTCAACGGGTACATCCCCTGCGGTTACGACCTGGAGGAAGCGGCCCGGTTGCGGAACAAGGACCGGGACCGATATGTGGAGGAGGCCCGGGCGTCGATGGCCCGGCACTGCGAGGCGATGGTGGGGTTCCAGAGGGCCGGCGCCGAGGTGTTCGACTACGGCAACAACCTGCGTGGTGAGGCCAAGGCGGGCGGGTTCGCCGATGCCTTCTCCTATCCCGGGTTCGTCCCCGCCTACATCCGCCCACTCTTCTGCGAGGGGATGGGGCCGTTCCGCTGGGTGGCCTTGTCGGGCGACCCGGCCGACATCGCCGCCACCGACCAGGCCATCGTGGAGTTGTTCCCCGAGAACCGGGCATTGAACCGATGGCTCGAGTTGGCTGAAGAACGGGTGGCATTTCAGGGATTGCCATCTCGGATCTGCTGGCTCGGATACGGAGAGCGGGACCGGGCCGGCCTTGCGTTCAACGAACTGGTGAGGAAGGGCGCGGTGTCGGCCCCGATCGTCATCGGGCGCGACCACCTCGACTCGGGTTCGGTGGCATCTCCGTACCGGGAGACCGAGGGCATGGCCGACGGTTCCGATGCGGTGGCAGATTGGCCGATCCTCAACGCGCTGCTCAATACCGCCTCCGGGGCGGCGTGGGTCGCGGTGCACCACGGGGGAGGGGTGGGTATCGGCAAGTCGATCCATGCCGGGGCTCAGGTGGTCGCCGACGGCACCGATGACGGCGCCGAGCGGCTCGAGCGGGTGCTCACCAACGATCCGGGCACCGGGGTGATGCGACACGTGGACGCCGGCTACGACCGGGCGATCGAGGTCGCCCGGGAGCGGGGAGTCCGCATCCCCATGCTCGACACGTGAACGACCTGCTGGTCACCGGGATCGGGGAGCTGGTCACCAACCGACCCGGATCCTCCGATCTGGTCGGCGTGATCCGGGATGCGGCGGTCGTCATCGAGACGAGTGCCGTGGCCTGGGTGGGACCCGAGGCGGAGCTGCCCGACCGGTTCCGGAACCGGGAGACCCTCGATGCCGGGGGGCGGGCGGCCATCCCCGGCTTCGTCGATGCCCATACCCATATGGTCTTTGCCGGGGACCGAGCCGACGAGTTCGCCAGGAGGCTCAGGGGCGAGTCCTATGCCGACATCCTGGCAACCGGCGGGGGTATCCATGCCACCGTCGAGGCGACCCGGGCGGCGGGGATGGAGGAACTGGTGGCATCGGCGAGCGCTTTGGCGCTCCGGATGCTGCGGCAGGGGACCACGACGGCGGAGATCAAGTCGGGCTACGGGCTCGACACCGAGACCGAGCGGCGCATGCTGGAGGCCGCTCTGGCCGTGGGGGAGGAGACCCCTCTCGACGTCGTGCCCACCTTTCTGGGGGCTCACGTCGTGGCCCGCGGCGTGGACCGGGCCGAGTACGTGGACCTGGTAATCGAGGAGATGCTGCCTGCGTGTGCGCCGCTCGCCCGCTACTGCGACGTGTTCTGCGACGAGGGGGCGTTCACCGTCGACGAGTCGCGCCGGCTGTTGGCAGCGGCCGCCACACACGGGCTCGGAGCGAGAGTGCACGCCGAGCAATTGGCGCACACCGGGGCCGCTCGCCTGGCCGCCGAGGTCGGTGCGGCGAGTGCCGATCATCTCGATCACGCCACCGAAGAGGACGCCGTCGGGTTGCGAGATTCCGGCACCGTGGCCGTGCTGCTGCCGGGAGCGTCGTTGTCGATGCGAACGCCCCATCCCCCGGCCCGGATGCTGTGGGACGTCGGGGTGACGGTGGCGCTGGCGACCGACTGCAACCCGGGTAGCTCGTTCGTCGAGAGCATGCCCCTGGTGGTTGCGCTCGGCGCCCTGGAGATCGGGCTCACTCCCGAGGAGGCGACCTGGGCGGCGACCCGGGGCGGGGCTTTGGCGTTGGAGATGCCCGATCGTGGGTGGCTTGGCGAAGGAACCGCCGGCGATCTCGTGTTGCTCGATGCCCCGTCACACCTGCACCTCACCTACCGGCCGGGGACGGCTTTGACGTGGCAGGTGGTGAAGGGCGGGCGTCTGATCGAGTGAGGGCACGCCACCCCAGGGTGTGTTGCTCTCCCCCAGTGGGGAGCTGGTGAAGACGACCCGCAGGCTGCGACGACCCGCAGGCTGCGACGACCCGCTTGGTTGTACCCTGAGCGGCAGGGGTGCTGTCAGGGGAGGCACGACATGGGCAGCTATCCAACTAGACGGTGCCGGGCAGTGACCGGTCACATTGGACGGGTAGGCCTCCTCTTTGGCCTTGTGCTCTCCCTGTCCCTGGCTGCTGGTTGTGGCGGGGCGGGCGAGGCTTCCACCGATGACTGGGGTCTCTCGACGCTTGATCTACCGAAGACCGATGCTGAGATTGCGGCTGCATACGAGGCGATGCCCACAGAGGTCGCCGGTTTCCGGCGGGCCGGTGGGTCGGGTGGCGAGCATCTCGTTCAGTACGGCGGGGACGGTGACAATGGTCTGAGTCTCTGGAACCAGGACGGCAGCCATCGGATGGTCGACGATGAGGAACTGTCCCCTGTGGGGTTTCTCACCTTCATGGTGGGGACCGGGGAGTTGAGCATCGTCGACAGCGATCTGAATGGTGAGGTGGTCTGGATCGAGGTGGCCAACACGGTCGGCGACGCCTCGGACGAGTGGATCGAGTACATGCTGGCTTGTGGGGACGCCGAAGGTGATTACCTGTTCTTCTTCAACGCCTTCACTCAAGGGGACCTCGATGCAGTCATCGAGGCCTTCGTGCAGACCATCGAGAGGTAGCCCCACCGACGGTTGCATCCCGGATGATCCCGGTCGGTATCGCTCCATGAGGAGGTGTGTGCCTAGGAATCGCCACCCCATGGATCGGTGACATCACCCCCTCGCCGGCTCCTCGCGCTCCGGATCGGCCTATTCGGTTTCGAGACCGAGTTCGCCGAAGATCCGCAGCCGCTCCTGGTCATAGAAGGCCTGGGCGATGTGACCGGCGGCATGGCTCTCGCTCAGCAGTCGGAACTCCTCCATGAGGGCGTCTTCGTCTGGAGCATCCTCCGGGTTGACCTCAGCGGGAGAAGCGGAGTGGCGCCGTTCACGCTTGGCGTCCTGTTTCGTCTTGCGGGCCTGCTCTCGGGCGCGCTTCGCCATGCCTTCCCGTCCGCGTTGTGCCACCTAGACCGCCTCGACGTTGACCGCTCCGGGGCCTTTGCGTCCTGGTTCGGTCTCGTAGGTGACCGATTGGCCTTCCGTGAGCGCGTTGCCACCCGCGATGTTGGACACGTGAACGAACACGTCGTTGCCGTCAGGTGACGTGATGAATCCAAGGCCCCTGTCTAGGTTGAAGGACTTGACTTTTCCAGTTGCTGGCATGGTCGATCTCCTGAGTCGTGTGCAGTTCGACGCGCCGGGATCGGTTCCCCGATCGTGATGTCCGCCGGGCGTCGAGGCGGAGCGAGAGGAGGAAACGAGGGCCGAGGGTTCACTCGGACAGCACAGATGGTACTCGACCGCCGCCGGGAGACCTCACCGGTACGAAACGGGCGCCGGTTGGCTAGATGCTTCGACGCCTCTGCGTGGAAGGTTCCGACGTCCCTCTTGGTGCGCCACCCTGGGTCCTGAGAAGACTCTCCGACACGGGTACGGGAGTCCCTCAGAACCCATCACCTACCCCAGGAGTGGGACCTTGCGACAGAGACGACCGGTTGCCTAGGCCGAACCGACGATCCACTGGTAGGGGTGACCTTTGTCGACAGCACCCCAGGGGTGGTTGTCGTCAGTTGGAGTATTCAGACGTACTCCATAACCCGAGGACCGAAACGGCGATTGCCGCCACCATCACGAGTAGGGCAGGGCCGCTGGGGAAGTGGCCCGTGGCTGCGGTGCCGAGAATGAGACTCGCCGGTCCCACCGCCCCGACCAACAAGCCGAGGGTTCGGCGGTCCTCTTCCCGCCACAACGACACACCAAGGAACACGGTCCCAACCGCCACCACAAGAAGCCCGAGCATCTCGATCGGATTTCAATCGGCCGGAACCGGGGGCGCCGGTCGGTACCTGCCGCTGACCGAAATCGAGGGTGGATTCCGATGATTCGGGCGGCGCGAAGTCGGTACGCTGATCGGAGAGACGGGCTCGTTCTGGGGAGGAGGGGCCTGTGGTCTGGGTTGTGTGGGGGATCCTCGCGGCGGCGGTGTTCGTCGCCCTTTCTTCGTTGCGGTGGATGCGTCGTCCGGCGCGCACCGGGGCCATCCTCCTGGGGCTGTGCGTCGTGTCCATGTTCGGGATCGCCAAGCAGGCGGCGTGGGGGGTCACCGACGTGGAGAGTGGCTCGGATGGCTGGTGTCTCACCTACGAGCACCCGGACGGCAGCAGCTTCACGGAGTGCAGGCCCACCGAGGATGAAGCCTGGGGGTGGGCCGATGCATTGGACGCCGAACTCGAGGAGGAGTACGGACCTCGTGAGAAGGAGACGGCTGCGGGGATCGCGTTCGGCGTGTTGTTCTACGTGTCGCTGGTCGGTGCCGTCGGCTCCTTCGGGTGGGCCTATGCGGCACGGCGCCGCGCTGATCGGGAGTAGCGGCTGACGAGGAAGTGTGGTCGACGGATCCGGATTGGAGCCTGTGAGGTGGCCAAGATGCCCAAGAGGAGTGTTTCGATCCTTGTGATGCTGGTGACATTGGTTGCGGGATGTGGCGGCGACGAGGGTGATGAGTCCGAGGCGCCCACGAAGGCGGAGTGGATCGCATCCGCCAACGTGATCTGTGCGGAGATGTTCGAGGAACTGGACCTGATACCTGAACCTCAGACCCCTGAAGAGATGGGTGAGGCGGGCCCACGAGTCACCGAGATTCATCGCACGGCGCTCGCCCGGTTACGTGCTCTGGTGCCCCCTGACGGCGAGGAGGGCCGTGTCGAGCAGATCCTCGATGCCGCCCAAGCGACGATCGACTGGGGTGAGGAGTTCACCGATGCAGTGGCAGCGGGCGACGACGAGAGGGCCACTGAGCTCTTGGCGGAGGGCGAGCGGCTTGTCAGCGAATCAGACCGCCTGTTCGGTGACTACGGCATCCTGGAGTGCCTCGAATCGGAGGAATGACCCAATGCCATGAGCCCCGTCAGCTCATGCGACTGATCCCGGGCCGTGGACTTCAGCCACTGCTGATTCGCAGGCTTTGCGGAGGGTGTGTACTTGAGAGTCGCCACCCCAGCCTGAACGTGCCACGTGCGACCGTGATGACCGGCCCTACCGAAGCCGCCGCAGGAGACCGCGGATTCGTCGTCGACCATGCCAACCAACAACAACGACCACCACGACCGCAGCGAGAATCCAGAACAGCCAGAGCCGCCCAAGCTCGTCGAGGTAGAGATAGCCAGCCACCAGTGTCAACGCCAGCGCCAATACCTCGAGAACACTCCGGCCAATCCTTGTCACGACCACCTCCGGCCTGATCAGGACCTCAGCGTACGAGGATGCCAAATGGTGCACCTATTCCGTGCTACCCCAGTGCGGGCGAGGTCGGCCGAGCCTCGGGACCCCTGTCAGCAGTATGCCGCCCTGACAGCTCCGATGCGTTTCACGCTCCAACGCTGAGGGAGTTCAGTCGACTGCGCGCTCGACGGCCGCTCGGAGTTGCGCATTGGATGGCGGACCCGGGAATCCCGATTCGGTTCGATGGGCACAACAGCCGAAGCCGATGGGTGCATCGGGGTTGTCCCACGGGTCGTCACCATTGACCATTGCCGTGGGTGAACCACGGAAGAACAGCCGCACGGCTTCTTCGGGGGAGTCGACACTTCTTTGATAGAAGTAGCCGGCTACCAGCGATACGGCAATCGGCAGCAGCTCAAGGGTTCTCGGGAATCTTCTCGACACCAGCGACTCAGGGCGCCGTTCGATGTCTGCGGAGTCTCAGCTTGTGGTCTTGGCGTGCGCTGATGTCGATGACGAGACCTTGCACCGATTGGTGAATCTCCGGGGCGATGAAGAACCGGGCTCCGGCCTGCTTGAGTTCTACGTCGTCTTCCTCCGGGTCGGACGCGAAGGTCATCGCCAATTGTGGTGGATGGCTCCCCGATCCAGTTCTGCCATAGATGCGAACACCGTGCGATTGTGGGATTTGGCGTTCTCCACGCTTCCTCTCGAGGAATCGAACAGCAGCCGTCGTCACATGGACCATGCGACTGGATCATCCTCCTCTCCGGAGTAGGCCTGGCTTTCATGGGAGGCACGTGGGCCAGTTGATCGCAGGGCGATGGGCAGCGCCACAGTCGTATCCCGAAAATTCAGAGGAGCTCCCATCGATTGGAGCCCTTCCAGAAGGCCTGCGGCATGACTGGCCCGGGCGAAATAGGCATCCGTGCCGCGCAGTGCCGCCTTGAGTTGCGGTGTGGCGTTGCCGACAACGATGGCCCGAGCCTCCTTCGCCGACAGCATGTCGAGGTCGTTGCACGAGTCGCCTGCCGCCACAGTCCGCTCCGGTGAGGAGCCGAGTCTTGTCTGGACCTCTCGGAGTGCGGGCGCCTTGCCCGCTCCTTCAGCGATCACATCGAAGTTGGAATGCCCCGAGAGGACGATCTTGGAACGCACACCTGTGTTCCGGACGAGACGCTGGGCCTCCGGCCGCAGACTCGGCGGGACTTCGTAGCTCGCCTTGAGGGGTGTCTGGAATTCATCGCTGTGGGCCCTACAACCGAGTCGGGCCATGACCGCATCGATTGGTCCGCGTTTGAAATCCTCGAAACGCTCAGGCCAGTGGTCCATCGGCTCACCGCGAAGTTCGATTTCGGTGCCCAGTGCACCAATCATCCCGAGAGGACGCCAATCGGTGCGGAGTTCCCTCATGGTGCGATGAAGACTCCGGATTGGGCGACTCGAGTTCAGCACGACATCGAGGTACTTGGCCGGGCCAACCGTCATCACGAAGTCACGAAGGCCCGCCCGATCCCCCAGCAGGGTCTCGTCGACGTCGGTGACAAGTAGCCAGTACTCATCACTGTCGTTGGTGGGCCTCGCGTGGACCGCGGCTCGATGTCGGTGACCGGAGAGGTTGCGGCTTCCCCCGCCTCGGGCCCCACTTCGTCCTCTCACGCCGCCCCCACAGCCATCGGCGGTTGTTGATCCGGCCGGACTCCTGTCCTCCGCCGCCACCTGACGTAGGAGTGCGCGGCTACGACCACGAGCGCGGTTCCAAGGAGCATCCCGGCCAAGACATCGGTCGCCCAGTGGACATTCAGGTAGACCCGTGATGCTCCGATGGTGAGTATCAGCGCGACCGAACCGACCAGGGTGCCGTGCCGCAGTACGCGGCTTCGGGTCGCTTCCCAGGCGAGAAGCGGCGCCATTCCGTAGAAGCCGACGCTGGCAAGGACGTGCCCACTGGGGAAAGATGGCCCGCGCCCGGGCACGAGTTGGGCAGCGTCGGGTCGAACGCGGTCCACGAGCTCCTTGAACCCAACCTCGACTAGGGGATTCAGGAGAACTGCGGCGACGATGACGACCATCAAGGCCCGCGCCTTGCCCGTGAACAGACTCCACACCACAAGGGCAATGGTCATAGCGCCGATTACCCACCGGGTGCCGAGGAATGTGAGCGCCACCATCGTTTCATTCAGGGCACCGTTGCGTATTCCGAGCACCGAGCTTTCCACCCCCCTATCCACGGCGAGCAGCAATCCCTCGGAGATGACCACAAACGCGGCAAGGATGCCGAAGAGGAGCAGGCACACGCCCGCGAGCGCCGAAGCTGAAGGCAGGTGTGTCAGCATTCGCACCAACCGGTGTGTGAGGTGGTGTTTGTGGTCCACCATGGCGGCGTAGCCTCCCTGGGTGGCGTTGCCGGATGTTTCTGGTTGGGGTCGGGGGGGTTGCATCCCCGACCCCAGTCCAGTGACGGGCCCTACCGGGACCGCTCTTTGGCCAGATTCACGTTGAGTTGACGGCCGTCAACAGATGAACCGTTGACCTTCGAGATCGCCTTCTGGGCGTCATCAGCGGAAGTCATCTCAACGAACCCGAAGCCGCGCGATCGGCCGGTGTCACGATCCTCGATGACCTGAGCGCTGGTCACTTCACCGAACTCGGTGAAGAGCGACTTCAAAGCGGTCGAGTCGGTCGAGAACGCGAGGTTCCCTACGTAGATGTTGGTGGACATGGGTTTGCTCCTTCTGAAGAGTTGGACCGTCGGAACTGGACGCCCCACGAATCCATGCGGCTCTCGGGCCGACGGTGATGCCGACTGAAGCCGAGGAAACCTGCGGTGACTTCACTCGACGGAACAGAAGAAGCAAAGACAGGCGCCGCACGCGTATCGGCGTGCGCACCAATCATCATAGCCGACCTGCCCGCCAACACCGCGTTGCAGCAGGCAAACGGTTATGACGGTGCTCGTACTAGGTTGCGTGGGCGTCGTGTCGCACGGTCACAGGCCGCACCTCCCCAAGGAGCAGTGTTGGACTATCTCGAAGCCATCAGGGAACACGTGGCGGCCGTCATCAAGGCGGACGAAGTCCTTGAGGAGCATGTTGCCCGAATGGCCAGAGCGAAGGAGGCCGATGGGTACCGAATCGTTGAAGGGGGACAAACCGGGCCACTTGTGGACGGCCTGGCTCCCTGGGAACTGACCGACTGGCGCAGTGGGGAGGTCATAGCCGCCGGCAGTGGTCTGGACTCGTTTCAAGCCCAGTTCGAATCCGAACGCTGGTGGCACATCGACTCCCTTGCCTACGACCACGTGACGCCACTTCCCGAATCGGCAAGCCTGCCACCTGGCCTTGCGAGGGCTCTGGCGAATTGGGCCTCGAATCACCCGGTCGAAGCCGAACTGTGGCTGAACGCCTCCGGCCCAAACGACTGAGCGAGCTTCAAACGTCCCGTGGCCACCGTCATGTCACCTCGGGCCCCCCTATCGAAACCTTCCCACCGTTTCCTTCCAATTGAACTCGTCTGTCATCGAGTGACTGCCTGACTCGTGGAGATCACCGTCGCTCCAGGGGAGCCACAGTCATCTGCTGTGAGCCGAGTGAGTACGCTCGCGTCGTGGTTGAGCGAAGCGGACTGTGAGGTCCCGGCCATCCAGCATCGACCCATGCAACGCATCGATGGCCCTGCAGGCGGCGGGATGAGGCATATCCACAAAGGCGAATCCTCTTGAGCGACCCGTGTGCCGGTCGGTGATGATCGTGGTTTGGTGGACTTCTCCGTAGCGTCCGAACAGCTCGCTGACGTCTTCATGCGTGGTCGCCCACGACAGATTCGCAACGTAGACGCTCTTGGCCCCGTTGCCCTTGCGGTGTGGTTCTCGCTGCGGACGCTTCGTCGGAGGTGTCGGAGCGAGCTCACCGATCTGGTGCCCGCCATGCTTCAGCGCTTCAAGCCGAGCCGCTTCGAGTGGCACCTCGAGACCGAGATCACGCTGCAGGCCACCGACAGCTCGTCGCTGGTCTCCGGTTACAAGGCTGATGACCGTTCCGGTGGCTCCGGCACGGGCCGTCCGCCCCGATCGGTGGAGGTAGTCCTTGGCGTCGGCGGGAGGATCGAAGTGGATGACCGAGGCGACCGCCTCGATGTGAATGCCCCGGGCGGCGACGTCTGTGGCGATCAACGCCTTGGCGCGACCGGATGAGAACGCCTGGAGGGCCCGGGAGCGTTGGCTCTGGGAGCGCCCTCCGTGCATGGCGATCGCATCGACTCCCAGCTTGACGAGTTGCCGGGCGAGCCTGTCGGCACCGCGTCGGGTTCGCGTGAACACGATCGATCGGCCAGCCGCGCCGATCACGTCGGCGGTGTGCCGAACGCGGTCCTGGTGTTCCACGAGCCAGAAGTGGTGACGGGCGTCGATCGTCTCGGGCTCCACGGTCCCCGCCTCGTGACGGACGGCATCCCGCTGGTAGTCACGGCTCAGCACCGCCACATCGCCATCGAGAGTCGCCGAGAAGAGCAGCGTTTGCCGATGTGGTGAGGTCCGGTCGAGGATGCGCCGCACGGCGGGCAGAAAGCCCATGTCGGCCATGCGGTCGGCCTCGTCGACGACGACGATGTCGACGTGGCCCAGATCTACGGTTCGCTGCTCCATGAGGTCTTCGAGCCGTCCGGGGGTGGCCACCAGAACGTCGACGCCTCTGCGCAGTGCCGCCTTCTGCGGACCGTATCCCACACCTCCGTACACGGCCGATACGCGACGGCGGGTCGCCTTGCTCAGGGGGGTCAACTCCTGTTTGATCTGCTCGGCCAGCTCCCGGGTGGGAGCCAGGATCAGGGCTCGGGGTCGGTTGCGGTCCGCTTGCCCGGCCCTGACAAGGAGGGCAAGCCCGAACGCGAGGGTCTTGCCGGATCCGGTCGGCGCTTTGCCGCACACGTCCCTGCCGGTGAGGGCGTCTGGGATCGTGGCGGCCTGGACGGGGAACGGCTCGTGAATCCCTCGTCCAGTGAGGGCTCGAACGAGCGGGCTGGGGAGCCCGAGGTGGGCGAAAGAGGTTGTCATAGGATCTCCTGGTCCCCCTTGGGGGAAGTCGTTAGATGTGCCGATGTCTCGCTCGACCGCGCGACATCCATCGCCGGCAGGGATCGAGAATCGGCCGAAGAGGCAATCCAACCGAGTGAGAACCTGAGCCTGTTATCACCAGGGAAGCGACATCGCGCTGCCTCCACCCGGTGTGACCCGGAGGCACCCTAGCCGCGAATCACCGGCTAACGAGAAACCCGGGGTCTCCCCCCGGTCATTGCCTTCGACATCCTCGCCTGTTGCGGATGAAGGAACACAACCGACGTCAACGATGATGGCGGTCCGATCGGGTGGGATGCCGGGACCGAAAGCGAGCAGTTGGAAGGCTTCGGGACCTCTGATCCCTCCCCAGAGGTGTGCTTGATTGGGACTGCCCGGGCTCGTTCGCCAGCTTGCTGAACCGCCGGGAAACGCTGGCTACTCGGCTCGATGTCGTTTGTCCCGTTCCTGCCGCCGCAGCTTCTCTGCTTGCTCCCGGTCGCGAAGACGCTGCTGTTCTGCCTCCTCGCGATCGAGGAGTCGTTGTTGCTCGGCCTCGTCGTGTTCGCGCAGTCGTCGTTGATCGGGAGTCTCCTCGGTGAAGGGGGTCTCCGGGTCGGTTCCTTCTGTCATGAGAGGGAGCATAAGAACCTGGAGGTCGGGTTGCCGATTCCACGTCCGCGGCGCGGGTTCGTCACCGGTGCCGGGAACTCCGGGGCCCGGCTGTCCACGGCATACCCCGGGAAGACACGGATTCGAAAGTACCGGAGTGATGTGCCTGCTTCGCGGCGCCCAAGGTCCGTCCCTGGTACCGCAGGGGAATGCTGATGGTCCGGCCAGACGCAAGCGCTGCGTCCCGACCGTCGCTCCCAAACCTTGGAACTGTGGCTCCAGGACGGTCAGGTGAGCAGATTGAATGCTTCGGGACCCCTGTCAAGAGTTGGCCACTCAGGTTGCGTTCACTCTTGGTCCCGTCGGATGAGGTAGCGGAACCTCACTGTCGGTGAGTCTGGTGCGCCGCTGATGCGCAGAGCGATCTTCAGGACGCCTCCAGGGCCCGATGGGCGAGGACCCCGTGGGTGGTGTGGACGGCGAAGAAGACCAGGCTTGCCGCTGCGAAGGGCCAAGAGGCGCCCATCCAAGCCAGCGCCAGCAGCCAGATCAGCGGGGTGGCATGCGGCAGCAGGTAGACGGCCAAGTGCCGCGCCGCTGGCAAGTCGGCAAGAGCCGGAGTCCAGGAGAGAAGATAGAGCGCCGCCCCCACAGCGAACAGGATGAGCGGGCCACGACGTTCCAAACTCAGCGGTAGCCAGAGTGGCGCCACGAACACCAACACACGCAGGGCGCTCTCGGGGAGCAACAACGCGGGCGGCACTCCCTCGTCGTGATACAGCCCGCCCGGTAGGCGACCAGTGAAGAGGCCGTTGAAGATCAACAAGGGAACGACGAGTAACAGGCAGTTGGGCCAAGGGGGCACGCCGAGGGAGCGTACCCTGCGTCCAGCCGGTCCGTATGGTGAGACCGGAGACGGCGGAGGTAACCCACCTCGACGGGCAGAGCTGTCAACGAAGGGAGAGGGGAGATGAGTAGTCGGTTTCTGTATGTCTACTCAATGAGGGACCGGCCGGATGTGGTCAGGGATGTGGCGCCTCGGCACGCGCAGTATTGGCGTGACCTGGATCTGCCCGGCTACATGGGCGGGCCTTTTGCTGACCGCAGTGGCGGTTCCATCAGCTTCCTCACTGGGAGCCACGTCGAAGCTGAAGAGCTTGTGGCCGACGATCCCTTTGTCGCAGCCGATCTGCTCAGTGAGAGCTGGCTGAAGGAATGGCGGGTCGAGTGAGTGAGGTGGGGTGTCCACTGAGCGGTCCGACTATGTCGGGGGCCGGAGCCGTTCCCCTCTCAGGGGCGTAATGGGATTGCCGACGCGGTGACTGCTACATCGGGGTAGCCGTTGCCTGCCAGCAGGAGTTCGAGTGATCGGACACCTGTGTCGCTATCAACTCTTGGGCCCTGGACCACTTCTCTGATGGGCAGTTTCCCCTCCGGATCGGTGCCCACTTTCAGATTGATGTAGGGCACCGCCACCCCGTTGCTGGGCCTGAATCGGATTTGCTCGAAGTCGCCGTGTGGAATGACGTAGACAGCGCGCCATTCCTTCTCTTCCGCGAATGATGGATCCTTGAAGCCCGTTGTGAAACCAACGAGCTCGCCGAGGGAGGAGAACACCCGGGCCCTCGACTCCGCCAGGTCTGAATCCGGATCGACGCAAGCGAACAGCGCCAGCATGGCATCGGCGGTACGGCGGAGAGTCCCCAACGGAGTCTCTTCGTCATAGATGACCCGGTGGAGAAACCTCCGCGGCTGCGGATAGGTCGAAGGCGGCCTCACCAAACCCGCTGTATCGAATCCAATGGCATACCCGCCACCGGACGATCCATAGGCACGCCACTGACTGAGGAGATCACCATCTGCCGAGAACGAGACCGAGTAGGAATCCGGATAGCCGACCCGCATGCCCACGATCATCCGTTTGATCTCCTGGATCACCTCAAGCTGGGCTGGAAGTCTTGCCCGGGTCATCGCCTCGCCCAAGACATCGATCATCAGCTTCCGTGAGTGAGCCAACTCCCTCGCGTCGTTCATGAAGCGAAGGTTCGTGGCCCACAGAGATCGCGAGGAACAGATCCCGATCAGCCCTGCGACATCGGTGTGGTGATAGAGCACATCAGGCGTGTCACCCTGGAGCCGTTTCCACTCAGCAGCCGCGCCCGACACGATGCCTTCGAGGGCTTCCTCCAGAGGATCGTCTCGTCTGCCTCGTTCTTCCGGGGCATAACGAACGATCGTAACTAGTTCGATCCCACCCCTCACAGGGCCTGCTCAGATGATCAGGAGTGTCGAACAGATCCGTATCGGGGGCGAGGCGAAGAGATTGATGGCCTCGGGATCTCTGACCCCTCCAGCAGGTGTGTGCTCAAGAGTCGGCACCCCAGCGCCGGCGAGGTCAACTGCGGTTCGGCACCGCTGTCGGGAGTCGACGGCACCAGTGGTGCCGTTTCAACCGTTCGACTGAGCTAGACGATTCCGCTGTGCTTTTGGCGGGTTGAGTCCTTCTTTGCCTTCTTGTCGAGACGTTTTTGCTTCATGTCTCGGGCGGCCGTCTTCTTGATGTTCTTGCCACCCTTGTTCTTGGTCCCCATGAGTCTCTCCAGACCGGCCGATGATTGGCGGCCGTGGCGTTGTTTCCCGCGCCCTCGCGAGCGCCGGGTGTTCAACCGGCTTCGATGATCGCTACGAGCCGCGTGGTGTGGATCGCAGTCGTGCCACTCAGATGCCGGAGGAGGATCGCCGGCTCACCGTACGAGGTTTCCGTGCCGAGGTATTCCCCGGATACGGACTGGCCAGTCGAAGTTCTGGCGTGGTAGCTGTGTCCTCGCTGGAGGCGATTGACCATCTGTGTGATCGATTCGTGATTCCGGCGGTTGTGGGTTTCTTGCATGTTCTCCTTGGTGGCGTGTCCCTGGGGCGTGCCCGGGGGGCTGTCGCCTGTGCGCCGGCAGGCGACCACATCGGGTCGACCTACTTGCGGGGTGCCCGCGGGGCGTACTGGCGGCAAGCGCACTTGGGAACCGTGCACTCGTCGGCGCGGTGCTCTCTATTGGGGTGGCCGCAGTCGACGCAGCGCTGCCTGGTGGGGTCGGTGGTTCGGGTAGTCCTCATGGGGTGCTCTCGTTCTCGAGAGGCTGCTGCGTGGGGGCGATTGCCCCGATTGTGGGGCCGTTCATGGTGGGGCTCCCTTCGAGGGCTCGCGAGTACTGGGCGATGACCGGACTGGGGTCGTTGGTTGATTCTGTGGGGGCCGGAGACGTCGATCCCCGGCCCCGATTGAATGAGGGGCCCTACCGCGACCGCTCTCGGGCGATGTTCACATTGAGCTGGCGACCGTCGACGGTCGAACCGTTGACCTCCGCGATCGCCTTCTGGGCGTCATCCGCGGAAGCCATCTCGACGAAACCGAAGCCGCGTGAACGGCCGGTGTCGCGATCCTCGATGACCTGAGCGCTGGTCACTTCACCGAAGCTGGCGAAGAGATTCTTCAGCGCAGCCGAGTCAGTCGAGAACGCAAGGTTCCCGACATAGATGTTGGTGGACATGGATTGGCTCCTTCTGAGCATTGAACCGTCGAACACTGGACGCCCCGCAATAAGGGTCCTGGGCTTCTGGGCCGACTGGAATGCCGACTGAAGGCCGTTGGATCTTGCGGCGACTTCACTCGACGGAACAGAAGAAGCAAAGACAGGCGCCGCACGCGTATCGGCGTGCGCAGGGACCACGGTAGCCGATCTTCTCCGCAATGTGGCGAACACAGCCAATCTGGGGGCGGAGGCCGGGTGATGTGACGCAGAGTGATGTACCCATCCCTCGTCACCCAGGGTGGGTGCGCCTCTCTGCGGTTGGGTCACCGATCCTTGGTCGCCGACCACGAGTCGCATCCGGTACCGGCACCTGATTGACCGGTCCGGCCGAGCTGCGTGCTCGAGTTCATCGGACGTGGCGCGTTGTTCCGGCCCGGTCACGTTGCGCGAGGTGGATCAACCAGCGGGACGATCAACCCGCCGGCAACACGCATCGGAACCCGAGGTTGCTGAGTCGCGTGCGGGGATCGGCTCCGGCCCGCAGCGTGGTCCGGCTGTAGACGGCCGGCGACTTCCAGGAGCCACCGCGAATCACCCGCTCGGCTCCGTCGGCGGACCCGGTGGGATCGGCCACCGGTCCGGGTGGGTAGTCACCCAACCAATCGCCCACCCACTCGGCTACGTTGCCGCCCAGGTCGAGGGCGCCGGACCACGACACGTCGCCGGGCAGGGAAGCCGCCGGAGCCGTCCGCTCGAATCCGTCGGCAAACACCGGATCAGCGTGGCTCTCCCGGCATCCGGCATCGCAGTAGTTGGTGGCGGCCGCTCCGAACTCGTCGCCCCACGGGTAATCACGTCCATCGGGTCCGGCGGCGGCGTACTCCCATTCGGCCTCGGTCGGTAGCCGACCCCCGGCCCATTCGCAGTACGCGGAGGCCTCCCCCCAATCGACGCACACCACAGGATGGTCTGCGACGTTCGGGTCCTCGTAATCGGCCTCGGTTCCGCCACAGACGGCGGGTACTTCACAAGCCCCTGTCCCCGCGCAGAGGCGGTACCGGTCATTGGTGACCTCAATGCGGTCCAGCCGGAATCCGGTCACCGTCACCATGTGCTCGGGCGCCTCCCGGGAGTAGAACCAGCGGTTGCAGTAGCGGTACTGCTCCGTGCAGAGTGCCAGCGCGTTGTCGATGTCCTCGGGCGTGCTACCCATCGGGAACTCCCCTCCCGGCACGTACACCATCTCCGCCGCGTCGGTGGGCCGCACCGTGATCGCACCGGACACCGGTTCGGTGGTGGCCGGGGCCGCCGTCGTGGTGGGCCCCGTCGTTGTGGGCGCGGTCGGCGCCGGGGTCGGGGACCCCTGGCCGATGTCTCCGCAGGCGACCGCCACGAAGACCCACACGGCAGCCATCGCGGCCGTACGCCGCACGGCGCTCAGCCCCCGCGGGCCCCGGGGTCGGAGCCCAGGGCGGCCGACCTCGGCACCGCGTCGGACGCGGGAACGCTGCCGACCTCGCCTCCCGAGGGAACCCATGCCACTCCTTTCGACCAGTCAGGTGTACCACGACGATCATGGTGACGACGGACCGGCGAAGACCCGAGCCGGTCAGCCGTGAGTGGTGCGCCTATGCCGCGCCACTCCAGGTGAGTGCTCTCCCCGACCCCAGGCTCACCTCATCGAGCGTGACGTCGAGGTGTGCTTGAGAATCGCCACCTCAGGGCATGGCTGCCGTAGTGTGACGCGATGAGGCAGAGGACGATGAAGACGGTGCATGTGGAGACGGCGGAGGTGGGCCGTTCGCCGCTCGGCGCCTACATCCGCTTCCTGGTTGACGGACCCCACGGCAACATGATCCATTCGACCGTGCCGCCCGGCATGGTCGGCCGCGCCTGCCGTTTCCGCTCGATCGACGAGTACTGGTACATCCTGTCCGGGCGAGGACAGGTCTGGCGCAAGGCGCCTGACGGGGCCGAGAGCGTCACAGAGTTGCAGCCCGGGGTGTGCATCGACATCCCGCTCGGCACCGGCTTTCAGTATCGCTGCTGCGGAGACGAGAACTTGACCTTCACCTGTACGGCGTTGCCGCCTTGGCCCGGCGACGACGAAGCGGTGCTGATCGAAGGCCCGTGGAAGCCCGACACCACCCCCGCGCCGTAGCGGGTGGGTGCATGGTGTCGTGAGTGGGAGGGCCCCGGGATTCCGGAGCAGGTCGTGGTGGACGACGACGAGCACCCTCGGGTGCGCTGGGCCGTGACGCGACTCCGCTCTGGTGACCGCGAGGTGCTGCTTCTCGCCCCCTGGAAGAACCCGTCGCATGCCGAGATCGCCGAAGTCCTGGACTGCTCGGCCGGCGCGGTCGACAAGCGGTTTCAATGAGCCAAGCAGCGCCTGAAGAAGGAGTACCCGATGTGACCGCAGAGGGTTCCCTCTTCCTCTTCGACGGCAGGTACATGCTCTACCTGTGGCTGGAGGAGGCGCACCGGATGGTCCCGGTGGTCATCGTCGAGGTGTCGGCCGACCGTATCGACATCATCACCGACTGATCAAGAAGTCATATTCCCGGGCGATCCGGAAGGGACCGGATTGGCTCAGGGAGTCCGATGCCGGCTCAGGCGGCCGTCGCTCGCAGCATCCACGCAGTCTTCTCGTGGGTCTCGATACGGACGGTGGCCAGGTCGGCGGTGGCCACGTCGCCGGCGGCTTCGGCGGCGTCGACGACACTGCGGGCGGTCCGGGCCGCGGTCTCGTGGCCTTCGGCGAGCTGCCGGACCATGTCCATCGCTTCCGCCGATGCATCCCCTTCGGGAATCGTCGTGGCGGCCGAGAACTCGGCGAAGCTGCCCGGCGCCGGATACCCGAGCGCTCGGATGCGCTCGGCGATCTCGTCGACGGCGTCGCGCAACTCGATGTATTCCTCCTCGAACATCAGGTGCAGGCTGCGAAACATCGGGCCGGTGACGTTCCAGTGGTAGTTCTGGGTCTTGAGGTACAGGGTGTAGGTGTCGGCGAGGAGATGACCGAGATGGCCTGAGAGGTCCTTGCGCGCCGTGTCGTCGATGCCGATGTTGATTTCCATCGTCGTTCTCCTTCGGAGGTCGTGGTGGGGAGATCGTCGTGGCACCGAGTATGCCACCTCCGGGATCGGGTTCCGCCCAGCCCGGTGTTGCATAGTGTGTGGTCCCGTGAAGCGCCGTCGCTACCGAGATGCCGACGATGTTGCCGCCCTCCAGGCTTTCAACGCGGCCGCAATCGCGGAGACATCCGGTTGCGGGTTCCTGCACCCGGGGGACATTCCACACCGCCTCTTCAACGGCAACAAGCTGTTCGATCCCGCCGAGGTGCTCACCATCTGGGAAGACGGCAGGGGAATCGCCGCCTGGGTCCTCGTATCGGCGGGTCATCGGGGCTTCGACGCCCAGGTCCGTCCCGATCTCCGGGGTGGGGCGTTCGAGCGCGACGTGCTGAGGTACGGGGAAACCGAGATCGTGCGGTTGGCCCACCACCACGAGATCGAATGCGATCGATTGGTGGACACCCCGTTTCGTGACGACGTCGTCCGCATCGGGCTTCTCGCCGAGTTGGGGTGGCGGCGTGACGGCGAGCCGCCGTGGGCGCTGAACGAGAGGAGCCTCACCGCACTCGAGGACCCGGTCGTTCCCGAGGGGTACGCCGTTCGATCGGTGCGGGGGGTCGCCGAAGCCGGCGTCGTCGCCGAGGTGCACGCCGCCTCCTTCGGCTCGGAGTGGACGGCGGGGCTCTATCGCAAGGTGATGGAGTCCCCCGGGTACGAGCCGGAGCGGGAGTTCGTCGTCGAGACGGAACGGGGATCGCTGGCGGCGTTCACCGTGACGTGGCTCGATCGGGTCAACCAGACCGGGCTCTTCGAGCCGGTGGGCACTCATCGGGATCACCGCCGTCGGGGTCTCGGTAAGGCGCTGCTGCTCTTTGCGATGCGGCGCATGGCCGAGGCTGGAATGAGCCGGGCCCAGGTGGTCAACGAGGGAACCAACCCGGCGTCGGCCGCTCTGTACCGGAGTGCGGGCTTCTCCCCGAGGTACTTGCTCGACGGCTACACCAAGCCGATTCCGGGCTGATTCGGTGCCGGGGTTGGGACCTCCGACCCTGGTCTTGTCAGGCTCGCCTATCGACCATCAGTGACGAGCGTCTGGGGGACCACGCCCTCGACGACAGCGTCTTCGCCGAGGTGGGAGTCATGTCGGAAGCATTTGCATACATCGCAGCCGGGATCGTGTTCTTGTGGGGGGTGAGCCACATCATCCCCACCCGACAGGTCGTGGCCGGGTTCGGCGACATCAGCAGGGACAACCGTTTCATCATCACGATGGAGTGGGTCGCCGAGGGCCTGAGCTTCATGTTCGTGGCCATGCTGATCGTGGCGGTGACCTGGTCGGGGAAGACTCCCGAGACGGCCGAAGACCTCGTCTACCGGGTGGTGGTGGGTTTCCTACTCGCCATCGGCGCCTGGACCGCCATGACCGGGGCCCGCACCGGGGTGATCTGGTTCAAGATGTGCCCGGTGGTGATGTCGGTTACGTCGGGTCTGCTGATCGCCGCCAGCCTCGTGTGACGGTGGGGGCGGGTCGGCCGTGACCGGAATACGTACCGTCGGGGAGATCGGCATCGCAGCGATCTACCTCATCGGTGCGGTGTTCAACTCGGTGTGGACCATGGGTCACACCGTTGAGTTCTATGGAGGCTTTGCCGACGGCGCTTGGCTCCGGCCCGCTCGATCGGCGGTCCGGGAACTGATCCTCCCCAACGCCCGGTTGTTCACGGTCCTGCTGGTTCTCTTCCAAGTCACCGTTGCGGTGCTGATCCTGATTCGGGGAGATTTGGTGAAGGCGGCACTCATTACCGGTGGGGTCTTCGCTCTGGTGGCCGGGTTGGCATCGAGCCCCGGAGGCACGGCCGGAAACGCGGTTCTCGCCGGAATCCAGTTCACCCTCGCCTGGGCGCGCTGACGACGCGATCGGCCGGCCACCGGATATCGGTTGAGGAGGGGGCCGGATGCTGAGATCATCGACCGATGGCATCCACCGAGTCCGTTCCCGAGCGCAGCCGTCTCCTCGCCGCGGTCGTGACCGAGTGGCGGGAACTGGGCTGGGTAGGTCGGGTCGGGCTTGGGGGCATTGCGGTCGCTTTGGCGCTCACCGTGGCCCTCGGGTTCTTCATCGTCCAGTCGTCCCAGGATCATCTGCTCGACGGACGGACCGCCCTCATTGAGACCATCAGCGCCGAACTCTCCAACCGGGGGGTCATTCCCGAGGACCTGGGCGACGCGGCAGGTATGGCGCCGCTCGACGCCGAAGTCAGTCTGAGGCTGCTCGGAGGAGAAACGGTCAGGGTGAAGCTGTGGTCGCCCGACGGAACGATCGCCTATTCCTCGGGGGGTGAGCTCACCGGTCGGCGATTCGCACTCTCCGATCTCGCTCTCCGGGCATTCGCGGGGCAAGCGGTGTCGGGTATCTCGACTCTCGATGAGGATGCTCACGCCCTGGAACGTGACCTCGGCCGCTTGATCGAGTTCTACGTGCCGGTTCGGAACGAGGCCGGTGAGGTGGCAGCGGTCTTCGAGGTGGAGCAACTCACCGACACGCTCGATCGGGAGTTGAGTGACATCAGGCGGAATACCTGGCTGAGCATCGGTCTCGGTCTCGGTGTTCTCTCTCTCTTCATGGGGAGCTTGACTCTGGCCGGCGCACGTGCCATCGACCGCCGTCGCCGCCAGGCTGAGAGCCTCCTTGGGGAATTGCTTCGTGCCCAGGATGCGGAACGAAGACGGATCGTCGGATCGCTTCACGATGATGTTGGTCAGCCGCTCTACCGGCTCCTCTACGGCCTGGAAGGAAGTCGGGTGAAGCTCGCGGACGACCATCCGGTGCGCGCAGAACTGTCCACGATGGAAGGCCTGGTGCGACAGGTCGACCGTACCCTCCGACAGGAACTGCGACTTCTGCACCAGAGTGACGCCGACGATCTCGGGATCCGGGCGGCACTTGTCGACCTCGTTGAGACGGTTCGAAACGAGTCGGATCTCCAGGTCGAGCTTCGCCTCGACACCGGCCCCCTTGCCGTGGGCGTTGGCCCTTCAGTTCTCTTCCGGGCGGCACAAGAGGCGCTCATCAACGTGCGAAAGCATGCCGAGGCGGGACGTGTCACCGTCGGCCTTGGGGAGACGGAGAGCCGACTCACGCTCAACGTGATCGACGATGGTGTCGGCTACGACGGGGGACAGGGTCTGGGAATCACCACGTCTCGTGAGCGACTCGAGGCGGTCGGTGGCGGCCTGAGAGTGCGGAGGAGAAGGGGCGGGGGTACGGTCTTTCACGCCTGGGTGCCGCGGGGGCTGGAACCATGAGACTGATCATTGCCGACGATCATTCGGTCGTGCGAGACGGTCTGCGCTGGATGTTGTCCGATCGCGAGGAGATCGACATCGTTGCCGAAGCCGAGGATGGAGCGCAGCTTCTCGAACTCCTCGCCACTCAGAGCGCAGACATCGTTCTCCTCGACGTTCGGATGCCGGGCGTTTCGGGCCTCGATGCACTTCCCGAGATTCTGAATCGATACCCAGAGACGAAGGTGGTCATTCTCTCCATGCACGATGAGCCGGCGTACGTGCGGCGCGCTCTCTCGTTGGGTGCGGCCGGCTATGTGTTGAAGAGCTCCGGTCGCAGTGAGTTGATTCGGGCCCTCGAGGAAGTGGCCCGAGGCGGCACCTATGTGCAGGGCGAGGTGGCGGCTCAGTTGGCCGAGCCTGGTGCAGTGCGAGTCGGGGAGCTCAGTCCTCGGGAGTTGGATGTGCTCGTCCTCATGGCACGCGGTATGGAGAACAAGCAGGTCGCCCGGGCACTCGGTATCAGCGAGGCGACCGTCAAGACCCACATCAAGTCGATCTTCGAACGCCTCGGGGTTCGGAGCCGCGCCGAGGCTGTTGCGGTCGGATTGCGAACCGGGCTCATCGAGTAGGGGTCCCCCGAATGGGTGATCCCTATTGGCCTCACGGGCGATATCTTGCGGTCTCGCGTCACCATAGATTCCCTGTATGACGCAGGTGACTTCTAGAACCTCGACACCCCGAGACGTGATGCCGATCGCTGTCTTCCGCGACCCAACGCACGATGTCACGATCGTCGATGTCTCAGATTGGCCGGGACCAATCGACCGCTCCGTCGTGGAGCGCATGGGCGATCCCGTGCTCGTGTGCTTCGGAGACCATCGGGACGCTTGTCCTCTTCTCTTTCCCCGGGATCTCAGTGAGACGCACGGGATCGTCGTCGAGGTCAGAGACGAGGGTGCCCGCGAGCAGGCCTTTATCGAGAGTTTCACGGGGTTGATCGACCCGGCGGTTCCGGTGCATGTCATCTCACGGATTGCACACCCGACTATCGACTAGGAGCTGCATGACGCGCCATCGCCTCCTCCTGAGTGCACTTCTCGTCACGCTGGTTGCCTCGGCTTGCGCCGAGGCACCGACGGGCTCCCCGGCGACGATCGCCGGCGAGGACGCCGATGAAGCCAACGCCGTGGCCGCTTCCAACGAGGTGCTCATCGACTGCCTCGAGGTCTCCGCCGGCGGACACGGTGACGCCGGTCACCACGATGACGCCGCTCATGACGACTCGGATGGGCATCACGACGAGGACATGGGGGACATGTCGGCTGAGGAGCACGCTGCCATGGAGGCCGACGCCGCTCATGACGACTCGGATGGGCATCACGATGACGGTCTCGACCCCTGCGCCGACGTCGTCGCCTCCCTCGCCGGGGGCCCGGTGGATCGAGTCATCAAGGTCGACATGGATGGTCTCCACTACAAGCCGAATCTGTTGGTGATCCAGCCAGGTGAGACGGTTCGATTCGAGATATCCAACTCGTGGGTCGAGGAGCACGAGTTCCGATTCACGACTCCGGCAGATGCCGATGCGCACATCGCCGGGGGTCACCAGCATGCTCACGAGACAGTCGACGGATTCCACATCGAGGGGTCGGATCTCTTGGCTCTCATCCAGCCGGGAGAGACCCTCTCGATCGACATCACGTTCAACGGCTCGTTGCCCTGGTCGATCGTGGCCTGCATGATCCCGGGCCACTACGAGGAGGGCATGTGGGCCAAGTTCCACCTGCTGGAAACGACGCTGTAAGCAGGAGGGGAAGGGCGGAGCCCCCGTGGTACCACCCGGGGGCTCCGTTCCGCTTCGCTTGACGCCTCGAGGCGGTGCCATCCGGAGTGGCGGTACGCTGCCGCCATGACCGATCCCATGATCACCGCCGCCCGCCGCATCACCGGCGAGGCCTTCGACACGCTGCGCCGGGTGGCCGACGGCCTCCCGGTCGAAGCCCTCAACTGGGAGCCCGCCGGGCCCGACACCAACTCGATTGCGGTGCTCACGGCCCATGCCATGAGCGCCACCCGGCTGCTCCTGTATCTGGCTGTGGGGCTCCCGCTGCCGGAGCGTGATCGGTCCGCCGAGTTCCGGGCGACGGCGCAGAGCTCCGAGGAGTTGCTCGGGTTCATCGACGATCTCGCCGCACAGTGCGAACAGGCGCTCGACGAAGCGGGTGCGGTGGATTGGAGCGAGGTGCGGCGACGCAGCCGTGACGACGGCAGCGTCATGGAGATGTCGGCCGCGTATGCGTTGCTCCACGCCGTCGACCACCTGCGCGGCCACGCCGACGAGGCATCGCTGACCCGGCACGTGTGGAGCGAGCAATCGAACTGATCCCCGTCGGACGGTGACGGGCGGGGCGCTCGTAGACTCGCCCGGTGCCGACCGATCGTCTGCTCACTCGACCCTTCGTGTTGGCGTTCGCTGCCAACCTGCTGCACGGGCTGTCGTTCTTCATGTTCGTGCACCTCCCCGGGTTCCTGACCGAGTTGGGGGCCGATGAACCCGAGATCGGGAACCTGTTTGCCGTCACCGCGGTGGCGGCTATCGCGGTACGGCCGGCGGTGGGTCGCTTCATCGATGAGCGGGGGCGCCGACCGCTCATCGTGGGGGCGGGGGCCCTGGGGGTGGTGGCGGTGCTGCTCCATCTCACGGTGGATTCGCTCGGTGTCTGGGTCTACGTGGTGCGGGTGATCCATGGAATCTCGGAAGCAGCGATGTTCACGGTGCTCTTCACCTTTGGGGCCGATGCGGTCCCCGCCTCTCGTCGCACCGAGGGCCTGGCGCTCTTCGGCGTCTCCGGGTTGCTCCCCATCGCGCTCGGCGGCGTCATCGGGGACTTGATCGTGGCCGAGTGGGGCTTCGACGAGCTGTTCTGGGCTGCGGCGTTCTTCGCCGCAGCGGCCTACGTGATCGCCCTCAACCTGGCCGAACCGCCCCGGGTCGAGGCCACCGGTAGGCGGCGTGGGTTCCTTCGAGCCATCAGCCAGCGCGACCTACTGCCGCTGTGGTGGATGGCCGGGACCTTCTCGCTCGTGCTCACCGGCTACTTCACGTTCTTGCGTACCTTCGTCGACGAGACGGGAATCGGCTCCGTCGGCGCGTTCTTTGCCTTCTATGCCGGCACCGCCATCGCCTTACGGCTCATGTTTGCCTGGTTGCCGGCTCGGGTCGGTGAGAAGCGGGTTCTCGTGGCCGCCTTTGCGGCGCTCATCATCGGCTTCGTGGTGCTCGCCCGTGCAGGGTCGGACCTCGACGTGATCGTGGCGGGGGTGCTGTGTGGGGCCGGGCACGGCTATTCGTTCCCAATCCTCTTCGGGTTTGCGGTGACCCGGGCCTCCGAAGAGACCCGGGGATCGGCCATCGCCTTCTTCACCGCACTCTTCGACGTCGGGGTCTTCGTCGGCGCTCCGCTGTTCGGCGCCATCATCAAGGGCGCCGGCTACCCCGCGATGTACGGGTCTGCGGCGGTGACGCTCGCGATCGCCACCGTCGTCTACTTCGTGTGGGATCGACGCTGGGATTCCAAGCCCGCCGTCACCCCTTCCTGAGGCGGGTCAGGTCTCGTCCGCCGGGAACAGGAAGACGGGGTGCTCGCGGATGTTCACTTGGCTGCCATCGCGGGCCGATTCCTCCCAGGCGATGACCGCACCGAGTTGCGGCTCTGCCACGTCGTAGGGGACGGTGATCGTCCAATCTCCCCGGCAACCGGTGCCGCAGGTGGCGGTGGTGAACCCTTCCCAGAGGATGAGCCCGTCGGCGTCGACGAGTGCCAGGCTCACCGTCGCCTCGAAGACGTTGGCGGTTCCCCCGACCACGAGGGTGCCGGGCGTGCCGACACCCCAGTGAGCCGGGGATTCGATGAGGATCGCCGGCAGCGACGTGTCCAGGTCGGTGCGAACCACCGGGTCGCTCAGCACGATCCCATGGCCGCCGAACACCGAAACCGGTTCTCCCTCGATCTCGAGCCGAATCCCGTCGATTTCATCGAAGCGGGTCAGGGTGTAGACCAGTTGCTCGAGACGGGCGATCTCGGAGTAGGTTCCCGCTCCTGCCTCGAACTCGGCGGAGAGATCGACGGTGGCGATCCGATCGGCGACCGTGAGGTCGAGAAGCTCGGTCCCGTCGGGGATCTCCGTCGAGAGGCTCGGCGTCCCCTCCCTCTCTCCGGGCGTCGGCCCGGCGAGGAGAAAGCCGAGTGTGGTTCGGGGAAGGTCGGTCACCGGCGAGGAGAGGATGGCCAAGGGTCGGGCCACCGGGATCAGGCTCGGGGAGGGTCCCGTGGCCGTCGGGTCGTGGGCGAGGAGGTAGATCACCGCCGCGCCTGCCTCACCGATCGGATACGGAGCGGTCACAGACGATGGATCGGTGGTGGTCGTAGGGGTCACCGTCGTCTCGGATGCCTCGGGCTCGACCATCGGGTCGGTCGTGGTGGTGGCCTCGGTCGTCGACCTGAGAGAGACTTCGGGGATGCCGGCGCCGGGACTGGTGCTCTCGCTGGCGACGGCGCAGGCGGAGCTCGCCACGGCGAGCACGACAAGCGGAACTAAAGAACGTCCGATCACGGTTCTCTCCCCGTTGTAGCCGATGTCGTTATGACGTCGTCGGTCGTCGGTCGGGTTCCCGCCACTATCCGTTTCCGAGGGGGATGACCGAGTCCGGGTCACCGCGGGTGATCTCCACCCCCGGGTCGCCGCGATAGGTCACCGCGCAGACGCCGGTGAGATCGACCTCCAGTGAATCGCTCGCGGAGATCTCGGCGGTCCCGGCATCGACGCACGTGACGGTAGTGCTCTCACTGGAGAGGTCTCCGCCGTGGTACTCGGTGAGTCCCGCCATCGTGAGTCGTTGGTGGGACACGTCCCCGGTGATCGTGACCGAACCGACTCCGGCGAGATCCACCGAGAGCTCGTCGGCCGTCAAGTCCTCGACCGTGATGTCTCCCACCCCTCGCATCGAGATGATGAACCGGCCGGTGTCCCAACCGCCGGTCGTGATCGACCCGGCGCCGAGAAGCTCGACCTCCACCAGGTCGGGGGTGGCGATGCGATACACGGGAGGGCTGCTCGGATCGATGTCGGTGCCCACGGCGGTGCTGATGCGCAGCGTCGCATCGGCGACGGTGGTCTCCAGAAGCGGGAGCAGGTTGTCGTCGGTTTCGACGACGAGCGAGGTGGCGGTGTCGCGGGTGATCACGACGTCGCCCTCTCCGATGAGGGTTATCGAATCGATCGACTCGATGCTCCGGGTCTCGGCGACGATGGTGCCCGACCCGGCGACTCCATCCCCGTCGTCGATTTCGAGCTCACCGGGACCGATGTCGCCTTGGGGTCCGATGTCGCCCCGGCCCGAATCGTCGTCGCCGCATCCGGCGAGCAGCAGCAGAGCGATCGCGATCACCGTCGTCCTTCGCATAGTGGTACCTCCTCCCCCAGTGAAGGCAATCGCCGTGGCAACGACCAGAGTCGAATGACACGTCGACGCACTGTTGAGTTCCCGGGCAACTACGTTCCCTCCGGCTCGGCACAGGAGAGGTGAGGAATGGCGAGCACCGCAGACGTCATGCGGACCTATCTGGATCGGATCACGTCGGGCGATTTCGAAGGAGCCGTCGAGTTCTATCACGACGATCTCGTCGCCCACGTCTCGGGTCACAATCCGACCAGCGGCACGTACGAGGGGAAGGCGGCGTTCGTCTCGTATCTCGGCGAGGCGACCGGGAGGGTCGAATCCATGCGGATCGAGGAGCACGACCTGCTGGTCAGCGACGATCACGCCGTCGTGCTCAACACGATGCATGCCGAGCGCAGCGGGGCGCCCCTCGATTCGCAGCGTGTCGTGGTGTATCACCTGTCCGGGGACAAGATCACCGAGCTGTGGGTGATCGACCAGGATCAGGCGGCGGTGGACGCGTTCTTCGGCTGACCCCGCCGCTCAGGCGAGGCCTTCATCGGTGACGATCTCCGCCGCCCAGCGCGCGGCCCGGCCGACCACCTCGGGGCAATGGATGTCGTGGGCACCGGCGTCGTGGAAGCGTTGGAATTCGGTGGCGTCGGCGAGGTAGTAGGGCCGCCCCAGCATCTTCGTCTGGATGTCGCGGCACACCACGGACCCGTACTCGTCGAGAAACCGCCGGCGGAGCCGCCGCACCAAGGCGGCCGTTTGCAGTCGTACCCCGTCGGCATCGACGAAGTCGTCGCGCGTTCGACCCAGCAACTGACCGAGGAACATCGTGGCCCCGGCATAGGCACCGCAGCTGCCGTCGGTGGTGAGGCCGGCACCGCCGGCGAGCCCGGTGGCCGCTTGGAAGACCGCATCGTCACGTCGGTCGAAGGCGTCCTGGAGGGCCGCCACGGTGCACTGGGCGCACCCGTAGTAGGTCTGCTCGTAGCGTTTGCCCATCTCGTAGGCCCGCTCGGCGGGACTCCTCGATACCACCGCGCTCCCCGGGGAGACACGATCAGGCTACCGGTCGGCCGGTTGCCGTTAGCAAGCGCCACCGCCCTACCTTGTCGACATGCAAAGGATTGCGCCGGGACCCGGTCAGGAATCGGTGTGGGGCTACCCCCGTCCGCCCCGGGTCGAGCCGGAGCGGCGGAAGGTCAGGGTGGTGCTGGGCGGGGAGCTGATCGCTCAATCCACCGCAGCGCTCCGCGTGCTGGAAACGAGCCACCCACCGGGCATCTACCTCCCTCCCTCCGATGTGGTCGCCGGAGTCCTGCGCCCCAATCCCGCCGGGTCGGTTTGCGAGTGGAAGGGCCGGGCCGCCTATTGGGATGCCGCCGCCGGCGGGGTGGTGGTCGAGGCGGCTGCCTGGAGCTATCCGGAGCCGGCGACCGGTTACGAATCCATCGCCGGGTACGTGTCCTTCTACCCGGGCCGGGTCGACGCCTGCTTCCTGGACGACGAGCAGGTCATTCCCCAGGAGGGTGGCTTCTACGGAGGCTGGATCACCGCCGACCTGGTCGGGCCCTTCAAGGGCGGACCGGGGACCCTGGGCTGGTAGCACCGGGGACCTTCTCCCCTGTTCACCGCCTCGCCGGGCCGGTACGAACACGGGGTCGATCGAGGAGTGAGGACCCGTGGACGATCAAGAGCGCCGTGAAGCCGCCATCGCCCGACTGCAGGCGAAGCGAGAGTTTTGGACCCACCTGTTCGTGTACGTCGCCGTCAACGGCTTGCTGATCCTGGTCTGGGCGGTATCGGCCGGCGGGGGCCACTTCTGGCCCATGTGGCCCCTGGCCGGGTGGGGCATCGGGCTGGCGGTGCATGCCTGGGAGACCTTCCAGCAGCCGATCGGTGAGGACGCCATTCGGCGAGAGATGGACAAGGGCGGCGGTCTCGAGCCCTAGGGGTGCCTCTCAGCGAGGGATCCGATTGGCTCGGTCGATGGTGGCCAGCTCCTCTGGATCCAGCCCCGCTTTGGCCAGGATCCTCTTCAGGATCTCCGACTTGGCAGTGACGTATGCGTCGATGCTCCCGTGGTCCTGTGCGGTGAGTGCCAGCTTGTGCGCTCCGTATTCGTCACGCAGCCCGGGTTCGCGGCGGAGCAGGTTGCGCAGCGCCAGACACCCTTCCACGGTGACGCAGACGTTGCGCCGCGGCCCATCGGGTGCTTCGAAGGCGTGTCGGTCGGTGATGCCCAGATCACCGAGGTGGGTGTACCCGGCCTGTTCCAGGGCGGTATGGCTTCGGCCAACGTGGATCGGGGCACCACCACGTCGACGTCGATGACCGGCTTGGCCGGCAGGCCGGGTACCGAGGTGTTCCCGACGTGTTCGATCGCTCGCACGGCGACCCCCGCCAGGACCGGGGCCAGGTCTCCCCGGATGTCCTCGAAGACCTCGGGCCATCGAGGGTCGTAGGGACGAACGTCCACCCGCAGGGTCATCTCCTCGTTGGGCGGCGAAGCACCTTACCCTGGGGGGGTCCGTCGGAAGCGAGATGCTCTGAGTGCTCTGCGAGCTCGACGCCCGCCCCCGCCGTTTCGGGCCGTCGCGGTGCAGCGGGTCGAGGCGATGACGCCGCGCATGACCCGCGTGACCCTTGCCGGCGAGCAACTTCGCGGGTTCGGGGTCGAGGAGCCGGCGGCGAGCGTTCGCCTTCTGCTGCCCTTCCCCGGCGAGTCCGAACTGGTGGTGCCGGAGTGGAACGGAAACGAGTTCCTGCTCCCCGACGGGAGCCGACCGGTGATCCGGACCTTCACCCCACGCCGTGCCGATCCCGAAGCCGGAGAGCTCGCTCTCGACATCGTCGTTCACGGGGGTGGGGCCGCCTCCGAGTGGGCGGTGGCGGCATCCCCGGGAGATCCGGCCGGAGTGTCGGGACCGGGCCGGGGATATGCAATCGATCCCGAGGCGCCGGGCTACCTGCTTGCGGGCGACGAGACGGCGCTGCCGGCCGTGGCGCAGCTGCTCGAGGCCATCCCCGCAGGGATACCCGTGGAGGCCCACATCGAGGTGGCACGGCCCGAGGCCGAGCAGCGGCTCCCCGATCACCCCTCGGCCACGGCGGTGTGGCACCGTCTCCCCGAGGGTGCCCCATCGGGCGACGCCATGGTGGCGGCGGTCACCGCAGCGGTCTTCGGATCGGCGACCCGGGTCTGGGCGGCCGGCGAGGCCGCCGCAGTGCAGAGGATCCGGCGTCACCTGCGGGAGGAGCGGGATCATCCTCGGGAACTGGCGACGATTCGCGGCTACTGGAAGCACGGCCGCCGCGGCGCCTGATTCCCTCCCGCTACTGATCTCCCGGATTGCGTTCTGTCCGCTTCTCGTCGTAGTAGTCGAGGCGGTGCACCGGCATGACCAGTGACGTCAGCACGTTCATCAGGTGGGCGGTGATGCGCTTGAGATAGCGGCACAGAAGGGCTCGCGGCACCGCGTCGCGCGGCGCCTTTGTCGATTCGATCTGCTCCTGCACACAGCCGTCGTACTCGTCGAGAATCTCGTCCATCTCGCGGATGAGGGCGTGAGCCGCCTCGGTGTCCCGCTCCTTGTAGATGCGGGCGCACTCCCCGATGAGGCGCGAAGTGCGGTCACGGAGACCGGTCAGCCATTTGACGTCGTCGGCTTGGGACAGATCGACGCCGGCATGGGCGATGTCCCAGATGTTCTTGGACTCGTCTCCGACTCGCTCGACGTCCTTGACGATGCTCATCGAGACCAGCACGCGAGGCAGGTCGGTGCTCTTGCCGAGGAGCGAGGCATGGACGACCAGTCGTCGGCGAACCTCGCGTTCCCCCTTGTTGACCCTCCGATCGCTCTTGCGGATCTCCTTGCCCACCGCTGCCGCGTCGGTGCCGCCGACGACTGCATTGATGGCGAGATCGAAGGTGTGTCGGTCGTCGAGGAGCATCTGGGCGATTATTCCCTCTATCTCCTCGAGCGGCTCATCGACGCCCCCCCTGAAGAACTCCAGGACCATCAGACCCTCCTCACTCTCATTGAAGCACCAACACCCCGATGATGGGGACTATGACGAAGAGCCCCACGACGTAGACGATGACGATCGACTTCCGAATCTCGGCGTGTCGGGCGATCCGCTGGGCGAGCGACAGCGGGATGTTCCTGAGTACCGGGATCGAATACCAGAAGGTCACCCCGATGGCATTGAACAGGAAGTGATGGAGGGCGATGATCAGGCCGGCCGGGTGCTCGGTGGCGAGTGATGCCAGGAGCGCGGTGATGGTGGTGCCGATGTTGGCGCCGAGCGTGATTGGGAAGGCGTTGCGGAGCGTGACCACACCGGCGGCGATCATCGGAACCAGGACCGAAGTCGTGATGCTCGACGACTGGACCAGGATCGTCATGACCGCGCCGATCAGGATCGCGGTGATCCCGCCCCCCTTGGTGAGCACGGTGTTGATCGATCGCTCGATCCGTCCCGCCATCACCAGCCTCATGTTGCGGGTGACGAAGGCGAGGGCGAAGAAAACGCACCCGATCCCGAACAGGAGCAGGCCGACGCCGACGAGGTCGCTCCCCGCTCCCGCCTTCTCCAGCAGCCACTCGACGAGCGTCACCGGCGCCTTCACGGCACTCTTGATGGGACTGTCACCGCCGAGTCCCCCGACCGATTCGACATCTCCGAGGACGTCTCCGAGCCACTCCGAGATGGTGGTGAGAAACCCGGTGAGCAACTCCAGGGGCAGCATGACGGCGACGTTGCACACATTGAAGAAGTCGTGCATCGTCGCCCCGGCAAACGCGAGCCGGAACTCTCTGGTTCGGCGCAAGAAACCGAGCGAGGCCAGGGTGTTGGTGACCGTGGTCCCGATGTTGGCCCCCATGATCATCGGCACGGCGAGATCGACCGAGAGAGATCCGGCCCCGACCAATCCGACGATGGTCGAGGTGGTCACTGAGGACGACTGGACCAGGACGGTCGCCAGCACGCCCACGAACAAGCCGGCCATCGGGTTGGAGACCTTCTCGAAGAGAGCGTCGGTGAAGTCGGCTCCGAATCCCTTGATCCCGGTCTCGAGCGCCTTGACCCCGACCAGGAAGATGAACAGGAGAAGGAAGACGAGAACGAGCCTGACCCAAGCCGGAACCCGATCGGCACTGGGCTCGTCGGTCATATCACCCGGTCGAAGGCCGCATCGTTGCGCCGACCCTAGCCACGGGGTTGACCCCCCGCCGGTCCGCCGCCTGGCATACTCGGAGACCCCCTACCCGAGGAGGTCTTGTGCTGCTCATCGCCGGTGAGTTCCGGGTCACCCCCGACAAGAGCGAGGCGTTCGCCGACCTGGCCCGGACGCTGAGTGCAGCAACCCGCCGGGAAGAGGGTTGTGACGCGTTCGAGTTCTGGGCCGATCTCGACGGCTCCGGTCGCTTCGGCCTCTTCGAACGATGGGCGAGCCCCGACCATCTCCTGGCACATCGAGAGACGCCCCACGTCGCGGCCTTCAAGGAGGGGATGGCCACCCTCGGGATCGAGAGCGTTCGCATCGACCGGTACGAGGCCGACGAGATCGAGATCTAGGGCTCTCGCGCGAGGAGTTCGTCGAGGAAGGCCTCGGCCGCCACTGCGCTGTGGTGCCGCCAGATGTCGATGGCGTCGGGATCGTCCGGCATCCGGGCCAGGCCTTCGAGCACCGGAGCGAGGACCTCTCTCTGAACCCGCACGAGACCGACCGGAGACCGACCGGACCGGCGCAACAGCACGACCTTGAGCAGGAAGGCGAGGCGCAGGTCGCGGACGTGGGTGACCGGCTCGGTGAGCCAGGTCTTCAGGTGTCGGCTCCCCTCTCCGGTGATGCGGTAGACGGTCCGCTCGGGGCCGGCCTCGCCCGGCTCGGTCCGGTCCGGGGTGATGAGCCCGTCGGCGGCGAGTCGT
>JBFELU010000008.1:0-56414 GCA_041551965.1 Acidimicrobiia bacterium | reverse complement strand
GCGTCGTAGTGCAGGTCGAGATCGCCGATAAACCGATCCCCGCTTGGACAAAAGACAGTATCGAGTCCATTTTCCTGCTCCGTGGGCGAAAGGGTCACGAGGGTGTTGTCATAGCCTGTCGGCTTCAGGTCGGTGTTCCCGTTGTAATTAAGGGGCAATCCCAGACTGTCTGCTCGGCGCCGGATCAGCAGAAGCCGGTCAAAATCCAGCAGGGGATTTGCCAAAAGCGCTTCTCGTTGAAGCGCGTCGAAACGGCTGACTCGTCCGTTCGGGGATTCCTGTGTTGTGGGCCTTCGTGGAGCACCCGGGGCGCTGCTCAGTCCTCGGACCCGAGGCACTCCCGGAGACCGTAATCCGCAGTGAGGCGGTCGGCCTCCTCGGCGAGCCGCTCGCCATCCCCATGGAGCTCGAAAGCCTTCTCCTGGTCTCCGGCGGCGACCGCTTCGATCAGCTCTTCACCCCAGTCGATGAGCGCCTCGGTGGCATCGAAGATATTCGCTATCGCGGCACCGTCGCCCTCGGGAGGGGTGAGGGCTCGCAACTCGGCCAGTGCCTCACGTTGGATCTCGATGGTTCTCCGACCCAGCTCGTGGTTCTCTTCGAGTGTTTGCGGCTCAGGGATCTGATCCAACTCCTCGAACATGTCAGCGCAGATTGCGTCGGCTGCGGTGATCCAGTCGGCCTTGGTGGGTGCCTCCCCGCCGCCGGTATCGTCCCCTCCGCACGCCGCGATCAGCAGCATGAACGCAACGGCCGTGGTCAGCCTTTTCATGACCTCCCCCTTTCGAGACCCAGGGCTTGGGAGGGTCCCGGGGTGAGACCTGAGAGCCATCGCCAGTCGTCTGCGGCTGTGATGCCCCCCAAGCCGCTTGCCCTCAAGCGTAGACCAGGGTGCGAGATCGTCGGCCCCAGGCTCCCGAGCCGCTCACGAAGTCGTCGCGGCGGGGGCGGCGATCACCGAGTGTCCCGATGGGAGTCTGGTGAGTAGTGCCGCTCCAGGGAGAGCAGGATCTCGATTGCCCCCTCGCTTCGTGCCTGCGAGCATCGTCGGTTCCGGCGAGGGGAGAACCCGATGGACCGTGACGACGCCTTGTTCATGATGAGGCTCGAGGAGCTGTACCGACCGAGCAGGGAAGCCAAGCGGTTCGTCTGGTCGGAGCAACTGCAGGTCACCGCCGCGGCCGGCACCTTCTTCGAGGAGTACTCCCTGGACTCCGAAGAGCGTTTCCACGTGAATGAGGTGGCGACCTACTTCGAGATCATGGGCCAGTTCTGGCGCGAGGGGATCATCCCGGACGAACTCGCCTTGAACTGGATCAGTGTCGATATGTACTGGAACCGCATCGGGCCGATCCTCCTCCAGGCTCGGGAAGTCTTCGACGCCCCAGGGCTGTGGAGCGACTTCGAAGCTCTGGCCGCCGCCTTCAAAGGATCCTGACCCACACGCGAGAAGACAGCGCCGGACTCACGCCGGGGCTCCCGCAGTCACCAGTCGCGGGATGATGGGCCCAATCCGGGTCACGTCGAGTGCGGCTCCGGTGGGTCGTTGCTAGGGCGGCGCGGAGAACCAAGGGTGCCGGCCGAAATGGTTCCGAGGAACCGGTTCGCCTCGCGTCACGTACCACTCGAAGCCCTGCACGACCGAAGAGAGATAGGAGTCGAGTCGGGGGCGCAACCAAAGGAGATGGGGCAGCCAACGGATGGTCGTCGACAGATGCTGGAGGGCATGAGGACGTATGGAGATGGTGAGATCACAGTGTTGGGCGTCGGTGGGCTCGATGCGCCAGGACACGAATGAGGTTCGCCCCCCGGGTCGGCCGATGTGTAGGTCGTAGCCGACGCTCTCGATCCAGTTCCGGAACCGTCTCTCGTAGACCCAACCGCTGAGGTAGTGCACTTGATCGCGGGACTCAGGACCGGGCCACTTCATGACCGGGTTGCTCTCGCAGAAGGGGTGACAGAGTTCGAGGTTCCCCGGCATCGAGATGGCTGCCCAGACATCGGCCGCCGGTGCGGGAATGGAGTGCGTGACGGCGATTGGCCACTTGAACCCGGGTTGCCGGTCGTCCGCGTGAATCACTACCCCCGATCTTCGGGCAGCACCCTAGATGTCCTTCGATCGGGTCGCCGGCCCTGCTCGCGGCACCTGCCCTGGCACCAGTCGGCAGCACCCCGGGGTGTGTCGATGGCATTCGGCCTCCCGCGGGATACGGGTGAGCCGCAGGGATCACCGGCGGTCGGTAGGGTCGGTTGAGGCCGAGTGAGGAGCATCGGCGATGGCCGGCGAGAGCAGGAAAGCGGGGAGGCTTCCCCCCCAGTGGTTCCGGAGAGCAGCCTGGAAGTTCCATCGCGGTCTGTACCGGATCACCGGCGGCCGCCTCGGCCTCTGGCACCCCAAGCCGGGCGGATGGGGAGCCCTGCGCCTCACCGCGATCGGGCGACGAAGCGGCCAGGAACGCAGCGTCATCCTCGGCTACTTCAAGGATGGCCCCGACTACGTCACGATGGCGATGAACGGGTGGATCGAAGGTCAGCCGGCCTGGTGGCTCAACCTGCAAGCCAACCCCGAGGCCACCATCGTCGTGAGGGGCGGCGAACTGCAACGTGTCCGCGCTCGGGCTGCCGAGGGTGAAGAACGCGATCGGCTGTGGGCCCGCTGGCGAGAGATCGACAAAGACCTCGACGGGTGGGCGGCCCAACGCTCGACCATGGCCGAGGTCGTCGTGCTCCAAGTGCTCGGGGCGTAGTGCCCGGGTTTGCCCCGTGCCCCGTCGCCCCGGCTCACCATTGCAGCGCGCGGCCCCGTCGGTGCGTCTCGGATCCCCGGTGAGGTCTCTGCGGGACCCCGAAAGGAGCGGCAGATGAAGGCAATAGTCCATCGCCGGTACGGGTCGCCCGACGTGCTCGAGGTCGCCGAGCTCGAGACTCCACCGGTCGGTGACGACCAGGTCTTGGTCCGAGTGCATGCCGCTTCGGTGAACCCCTATGACTGGCACATGCTGCGGGGCAAGCCATATTTCGTGCGGGCCGAATCCGGTTTGCGGGGTCCCAAGAACCCGCGGCTCGGCATCGATGTGGCCGGCACCGTCGAGGCCGTCGGTCGCAGCGTGAGTGGTATCGAACCGGGAGACGAGGTGTTTGGTGGGGCGGCCGGTGCCTTTGCCGAGTACGCCTGCGGAAAGCCGGAGGAGCTCGTTCCGAAGCCGCCCGGGGTCTCATTCGAGGACGCCGCAACACTGAACATCGCCGGGATCACGGCGCTGCAGGGTTTGCGGAACAAGGGCAAGCTCCGGTCCGGGCAACGGGTGCTCGTCAACGGCGCCTCCGGCGGGGTGGGCACCTTTGCGGTGCAAATCGCCAAGGCCATGGGTGCCGAGGTGACCGGGGTGTGCAGCTCGCGGAACATCGAGCTCGTTCGGTCGATCGGCGCCGACCGCGTCGTCGACTACACCCGCGAGGACTTCAGCGCCGGCGACGAGCGTTATGACGTGATCTTCGACAACGTGGCCACCAAGCCGCCGTCGGCCTACCGCCGCATGTTGGAGCAACGGGGGCGCTACGTAGGCGTGGGGGCGGTCTCGATGGGGGATTGGATCGGACCGATCACCTTCCTGGCCGGTATTCATCTGGCCGGGATGTTCCGCAGCCAGAGCATGTCGGTCATGCTGGCCCGCCCGACGCTCGAGGACCTCGCCGAGCTGGGTCGGCTCGTCGAGTCGGGGGCGGTCAAACCCGTGATCGACCGGACCTACCCGCTGGAAGAGACGGCGGCCGCCATCGAGTACGTGGAGGACGGCCACGCCCGAGGCAAGGTGGTCGTCACCGTCTGACGAGCGCAGCGCTCCGCTACCGCAGGCTGAACGGGGGGTAGCGGTCGGTCACCAGCAGGAAGGCGTAGGCGTCGACCCGCAGCGCCCACCGGCCCACACCGACCACGTAATCGAAGAGCGCCCGGGGGTAGCGCCCGGTGAACAGGATGGCGAACCAGGCGGCCAGGATCGCCAGTACCGCACCGACGAAATGGAAGGTGAGCACCACGTAGTGAGGGATCGCCAGCAGCCACTTCACCAGCGGTAGCCAGCGACTGAGATCGTGCTCCACGTCGGGATAGTCGATCTCGAGGTGGACGGACTGCTCTTCGTCCGCCGACGGATACCGATCGGTGAGCAGAGCGAGGTAGGCCATCACCCGTCCCCCGAATCGCCTCCACTCGCGGGCGAAGTCGAAGAACCACCGGGGGTACCTCACCCTGAAGACGATCATCAGGGCGGTGGCGACCCACAGGCCCTCGGAGGTCGCCACCCCGGCCACGACGGCGACGGGGATGATCCAGATCACCCGGAAGAAGCTGGTGAACCGGTCGACGGTCTCGGGATAGTCGACCTCGAGGCGGGCGGGGTACGGGGCGGCGGGGGTGACCACGAAGTGCCTCCTCATGGGGGTAGTGCCGCGAAAGTTACCCGGCCCGCTCGAGGATCCAAATCACCGGTAGCGATGGCTGCACGCACCATCGCGTTATCCCCACCTGGGGATGACGATGGGGAAAACTACACGCGTGTAATCAGTGGAAGTTGAGGGTCATCAGGAAACCGACCCCGATGCCCGCGAGCCCCGAATACAGCCACTTGCTGTCCGAACCCCCGGGGAGAACACCCAGGTAGTTAAGGATGATCAGGATTGCGCCGATGGCCATGAGAGAGAACATCAGAGCCACGTACCACGTTGGCGACGTCTTGTCTTCCTTGGGAGGCGGCGGCGCCACCGGGGCCCTGCGCTTCGGCTTGCGGCGACCTTTCGACTTCGGCATGAGGCCAGGGTAGCCGCCCCTGGAGGGCCGGCCCCCTCGGCATCAGGAGCCGGAGTGACGACCATCGATTGGAAACCGACCGTTGCTCGTCGCAGAGTCGACGCGGCCGCGGTCGCCCGGTTCTCCGGCAAGACCTTGCTCGGGATCGGGCTGTTCCTCCTGGGGTTCGTGGCCTACCAACTCTTCGTGACATCGGTGTTCGCCCGGCGAGCTCAGGACGGCCTCACCGCCGAGCTGGATCAGAGGATTGCCACTGTCGAGACCGGGATCGAGGCCTACACCCCCGGGGCCCTTCCCGAGTCGCCGATCCGACTCCTGGCCGGGCTCTCTCCGGTGGCGGTTACCCCGGATGGGGCGACCGATCGTGCACCCGGTGCGGCCGGCGAGGAGCTCCCCGGCGAGCCACTGCCGGGCGAGGGTCTCGCCGATGAGGCGGCGATCGTCACGGAGCCCCTCCCGCACGCGGGCAACGCCATTGGGCGCATTCTGATCCCGGCCGCCGACGTCGACTGGACCGTCGTCGAAGGAGTCGGACTGGCAGATCTGCAGACGGGTGCGGGGCATATGCCGGACACAGCGCTGCCGGGGCAACCGGGGAACGCCGTCATCAGCGGCCACCGGACGACGTACGGGGCTCCGTTCTTCCATCTCGATCGGGTGAAGCCCGGCGACGAGATCACCGTGACCACGGCCACCGGACGGCACGTCTACCGGGTGGTGGAATCCCGGGTGGTGAAGCCCAATGACACCTGGGTCACCGGTCAGTGGGACGGGGCGTGGCTCACGCTGACGACCTGCAATCCGCGGTTCAGCTCTCGGGAGCGGCTGGTGGTGTTCGCTCACCTCATCGGTGGGCCCAACGCCGAGGCTATCGTGGGGCCCCCGTGATCGGCCGCCTGTTCTCCTCGCTTCCCGGGCCCACCTACGCCCGGGTTCTGCAGATGATCGTCATCGCAGCGGCGAGCCTGGTGTTGCTGATCCTGTGCTACGAATGGCTCGGCAACACGTTCCTCGATACCGGAGGCAGGATCGGGTGAGAGTCCTGGTTCTCGACAACTACGACTCGTTCACGTTCAACTTGGTGCAGTACCTCGGCGAGCTCGGCGCGGATCCGGTCACGATCCGCAGCGACACGATGGCACCCGCCGAAGCGGTCCGGTCGTACCGTCCGCAACGGCTGGTGGTCTCCCCGGGCCCGGGGCGGCCCGAGAACGCCGGACGTTCGGTCGAGTACGTGCGCGAGCTCGGGTCCGAGATCCCCACCCTGGGGGTCTGCCTCGGACATCAAGCGATCGTGGTGGCGTTCGGCGGCTCGGTGGGACCGGCCCCCGCACCGAAGCACGGCAAGACCTCGACGATCACCCACGACGGGCAGGGCGTCTTCGCCGGTCTCGAGAACCCTTTCATCGCCACTCGATATCACTCGTTGGCTGCCGTCACGCTCTCCGACGAGCTGGAGGCAACGGCCACGAGCGAGGACGGGGTGGTTCAGGCCGTCCGGCACACGTCGTTGCCGATCTCGGGTGTCCAGTTCCACCCGGAAAGCATCATGACGGTCGTGGGGAAACGCCTGCTGGCGAACTTCCTGGACTGATCCGGTAGCGGTCCGCCTCTCGTTCGAGCATCCCCTCGCGCTCCAAGGCGTCGAGGGCCTCAGTGAGCCGCCGATCTGAGATGCCGGTGTCCGCGACGATCTCGGCGGGCGTGGCCGATCCCCGGGTGATCAGAGTGCGAAGGGCGGCCCCCCGCGCCTGGCGCCGGGACCCCTCGAAGCGGCTCTGCCGGCGGCTGGGAGGGGTGACGGTCGGATCGGCGCACCACGCCGCCACCGGGCAATGGGAACACTCGGGGTCGCGTTGGTGACACAGCGTGGCGCCCAGGTCCATGATGGCCTGGTTCCACGCCGCGGCGTCATCGTCGAGGGACCGGCGGGCGGCCTCCACGAGCGATCGACCCTCGAGGGCCGCTCCCTGCCACCGGCTGAGCACACGCCGGAGGTTGGTGTCGACGGCCGGCTCGCGGTGCCCGAACGCGAAGGCGGCGACGGCCGCCGCCGTGTACCGGCCGACCCCGGGCAGCGAACGGAGCCCCTCGATCTCGCTCGGCCACCCCTCGGCCTCGATCTGTTGGGCCGCCTCTTGGAGGCGCACCGCCCGCCGGTTGTAGCCGAGGCCGGTCCAGGCGGCGAGCACCTCGGCGCGGGACGCGGCGGCCAGCACCCCCGGCGTCGGGAATCGCTCCAGGAACCGGTGATAGTGGGGGATCACTCGGGACACCTGGGTCTGTTGCAGCATGACCTCGCTGACCAGGATCTCGTACGGGTCCGTGGAGCGCCTCCAGGGGAGATCCCGGCCGTGGTCGCGATACCACGCCAGGAGGGCGGCGTTGCGTTCGGTTACGGACAGGTCGTGCCCGCCAGGATGCCGAGCCACACTTGCACCCGGGTCAGCGGGTCGACCACCGTGCCGGCGGCCGGTGACTGCTGGGCCGTCAGGCCGATGTTGGGGTCGCCGGCCGGCAACTCGACGCACGCGTCGTTGTTGTCCTGGAAGAACGTGAGACCGGCGTCGCGGATGGTGGGCTTGGCCCCACTCGCCCCCTGTATCGGCAGGCCGATCACGTTGGGGACCGCGACGGGAACGGCACCGATCGTCACTACCACCTCGGTGCCCGGGGCGACCTCCAACCCGCCGGCCGGGGTTTGGGCCCTGGCCAGACCGGCCTGAGGGTCCCCGCTCGGCAGGATCTCGACTTCTCTGATGAAGATGAGACCGAGCGCCTCGATCTGGGCTTGGGCGATCGCCTCCGGCTGGCCGAGCACGTTCGGCACCGTCACACCGGGTACCGCTTCGCCGAGGCGCACGGTGATGATCACGCCGGGGTCGACCTCGGTGCCGGGAGGGGGGCTCTGTTCGGCGACGCGGCCGTCGAACTCGCTGCCGAACTCGACTTCGACCGGCAGGCCCTCCTGAAGGACGAGACCGAGGGCGGTCAGCGCCGATTGGGCCTCCTCGAGCGTCAGGCCGAGCAGATCCGGGACGGCGGCGGTCTCGGGGGATTCACCCACGAAGAGGGTCACCACTTCCCCCGGGGTCAGTTCGTCGCCCCCGATGGGATCCTGCTCGGCGACCATCCCGTCGAGCTCGTCACCAAAGGGAAGCTCGACCGGATCGCCGAACTCGACCAGGAAGCCCGCCTCGGCCATGATGTCGGCGGCCTCCTCGGGTTCCAGGCCGACGACGTCGGGTACCTCGACCGCGTCGGCGCCGCTGGAGATCGTCAACGTGATCGAAGCGGCCGAGCTCACCTCCGATCCAATGGCGGGATCGATCTCGACGACGAAGCCTTCGAGGACGTCGTTCGATGGGCGGCGAATGACTCGTACTTGCTCGGCGGAGAAGCCGGCCTGGGAGAGCTGGAAGAGGGCGTCTTGCTCGGAGCGCCCGGTGACATCCGGGATCGAGAGCGTTTCGACGCCGATGGCCAGAACCAGGTCGACGGTCGTTCCCGAGTCCACGACGACGTCGGGCTCGGGGTCCTGGGAGATCACGGTGTTGGCGGCGGCGCCCGGGGCGGAGGCGAAGGAGACCTCACCGAGCGACAGGCCGCTCGACACGACCAGTGAGCGGGCCTGGTCGAGGGTGAGTTCGAGCAATCGAGGCATCGTGACCGCCGAGGGCCCGGTGGAGACGAGGAGAGTGACCCGGCTACCCGACTCCATCTGAGTGCCGACCGGGGGATCGGTCCCGGCGACGAGGCCCTCCGGGACCTCGGGATCGGGCACCGCGGCGCTGGCAACCTCGAAATCGAGATCCCGCAGCGCGGCCTCGGCGGTGGTCACGTCGGTCAGTCGGAGGTCGGGGACCGTGACCAGCTCGGCGGTGCCGGTCGATGAGAGGACCCTGAGCAAGAGGATGAGCCCGATTCCGAGGATCGCCGTGGCGGCCATGATGCCGATCACCCAGGTGCTGGTGCTGACCCTGCTCGGTTCCTCATACGGGACGTCGCGGTAGGAGGGTGAGGCGGGCGGGGGAACCGCGGCGTGGAGAAGCTGGGTCTCGGCCTCACTGGTGGTCTGGGCGATGGGATCGAGCCCGGCCAGGAAGCGCTCGAGGTCGTCGCTGAGCTCGTCGGCCGTGGCGTATCTCGCTTCAGGGTCCTTGGCGAGGGTGCGCAGCACGATGGCTTCGAGCCCTGCGGGGATCTCGTGATTGAGGCGCGTGGGCGGCTCCGGATACTCCCGGACGTGCTGGTAGGCGACGGCGATGGGGCTCTCACCCGAGAACGGTGGCTGCCCGGTCAGCAGTTCATACATCACCACCCCGAGCGAATACAGATCGGACCGGGCGTCGGCGGTGTGTCCCTGCGCTTGCTCCGGGCTGAAGTAGGTGGCGGTTCCGATCACCGCGCCGGTGCGTGTCAACTGCTCCGAGTCATCCCACGCCCGGGCAATGCCGAAGTCGGTGACCTTGACGGTGCCGTCTTTGGTGAGCAGCACGTTGGCCGGCTTGATGTCGCGATGGACCAGCCCGGCCCGGTGGGCCTCGGCGAGTGCCGAGGCAACGTCCGACGCGATCTCAGCGACCCGGTTGGGAAGCAGGGTGCCTTCGCTCTTGAGGATCTGGCGGAGGTTTCGACCCTTCACGAGCTCCATGACCATGTAGTGGGTGTCTCCGTCGACGCCCCAATCGTGGACTCCCACAACATTGGGGTGGGCGAGATTGGCGGCCGCATTCGCCTCGCGCCGGAATCGCTCGACGAAAGCCTCGTTCTCGGCCAGTTGCCGGTGGAGCACCTTCACGGCGACTTGGCGGCCCAGACTGCGATCCTGGGCCACGTAGACGTCGGCCATCCCGCCGCGGGCGAGATGGGAGACGAGGGCGTATCGTCCCGACAGGACGCGAAGCGATTCCACGATCGCGCACGATGGTACCGGAGACCCCGCCCAGTGGGACTCACCCTACGGGGTCGCCTCCACCCACTCGAGCCAGGCCTCGAACACCTCCCGGGCGACGGGAGCCGCCACCGAGCCCCCGGTACCCTCCCCGCCTCGATCTCCACCGGACTCGACGAGCACGGCCACCGCCACGGTGTCTCCCCCGGGTGCGATGGCAAAGCCGACGAACCAGGTGTGGGGTGGTCCGTCGGGCACCTCGGCGGTACCCGTCTTGCCACCGACGCGCAAGCCTTCGACGGCGGCTCGGTAGCCGGTCCCGTTGTCGACGACGCCTTCGAGCAAGCCGGCCAGGATGGAGGCCGTGTCGGTCGACATGGCGGTGCGCCAGGTGCGGGGGGCGACTCGCTCGGCCACGTCACCGTCGGGATCGATCACCGATGCCACGACGTGGGGTTCCATCATGACTCCGTCGTTGATGAGCGCTCCGCCGAGCACGGCCATCAGAAGGGGACTGGCCCGCACGTCGCGCCCCCCGATCGCGGTCTGTGCCACCACCGCGAGATCGTCGAGGCGGGCCGGGATCATCGATGCGACGCTCGGCAACTCGAAGGGAACCTCGCGGTTGAACCCGGCCGTTTCGGCCGCCTCGATCAGCCGGTCGGCGCCGACTTCCATGCCGAGCGAGGCGAAGGCGGTGTTGCACGAGATCGCCATGGCCCACTCCAGCGACACCGTGTCGCCGTCGCCGCACACGCCCCCGCCGAAGTTGGTGATGGTGGCCGTGGAACCCGGCAGTGGGAGCGCAATGGGATCCAACAGCAGGGTGTCGGGGTAGGCGATGGCGGCTTCGACGGCGGCCGTGGCGGTGATGATCTTGAACGTGGATCCGGGTGGGTAGACGCGGCGGGCGGCCCGGTCGACGAGCGGCTGGGCCGGGTCGCCGGTCAATCTCTCGCCGGCGGGTGCCGAGGTGAGATCGAGGAGCGTGTTCGGGTCGAAGGCAGGCTGGGAGAGATAGGCGAGCACCGCTCCGGTGGTGGGATCCAGCGCCACCACCGCACCGGTCTGCTCGCCGAGTGCGCTGGCCGCAGCAGCCTGGATCGTGTGCACCACGCTGAGTTCGAGGTCGCGGGGTCCTGCGCCACCGCGGAAGAGCCGGTCGAGGAGGGCTTCGATCGAGGTCGGTTCCGGTCCTCTCAGATCGTCGCTGCGAGCGCTCTCGACGCCGGTTTCGCCGAACAGAGCCGAGGCGTAGCCGACGATGTGGGCGTACCGCTCGCCCCACGGGTAGGTCCGCTCATGGGAGCCGTCCTCTCGGACCACCGAGCGGGCGACCACCTGGCCGTCGGCCGTGGTGATCGTTCCGCGCCGGTCCAACAGCACATCGAACACGATGCGCGGGTTGCGAGGGTCATTCCGGTAGTCCGCGCCGGCAACCGCTTGCTGGTACGTGGTGGCGATTGCGACGACTCCGAAGAGCAGCAGAAGACCGGCGGCGCTGCGTCGGATGGAGTGTTTCACGATCGCTCCTCATGGGAGATTCGAATCAAGACAACGACGAGCACGAGGTTGGCCAACAGTGCCGACCCGCCGTAGGAGAGGAACGGGAGCGCGATGCCGGTGATGGGGAACAACCTCACCACGCCGGAGAGGATCAGGATCGTCTGGACGGCCAGCGTCATCGTGAGGCCTGCGGCGAGCAGGGTTCGGAAGGTGTTGCCGGCCCGAAGCGAAATCCTGAAACCGGAGCCGACGAGCAGGGCGAAGCCGGTCAGGACCGCCAGCGAACCGGCGAGGCCCAGTTCCTCGCCGACGGCGGCGTAGACAAAATCGGTGGCAGCCGCCGGGATCAGATCGGGTCGACCGGAGCCGAGACCGGTGCCGGTGAGCCCTCCGTTCCCGAGGGCGAAGAGGCTCTGCACCATCTGGAAGCCCGTTCCCGCCGGGTCGTCGAAGGGGTGGAGCCACGCCGAGATGCGAGTCTGTACGTGATCGAAGAGCCGATGGGCCAGAACGGCCCCGCCCCCGACGAGGATCCCGCCGGCCAGCAGGTAGGAGGCCTGGTCGGTGGCGGCGAACAACATCGTGACGAAGACGGCGAACAGCAAGAGCGAGGCTCCGAGGTCACGCTGGTAGACCAGTACGGCAAAGGCGATACCGGCAGCCAGCAGGATCGGGAGCAACTGCCGAGGCTCGGGTATGCGCACGGATCCGAGCGACCGTCGCATCTCGATGAGGGTTCGCCGGCGCTCCGCCAGATACGAGGCCAGGAAGGCCACCACGAGCAGCTTGGCCGCCTCCCCCGGCTGGAAGCTGAGGGTCGACGATCCGAGATCGAGACGAACCCAGAGGCGGGACCCGTTGATCGTGACACCCCGGAGGGGTGCCCCGGCCGGCAGCAGGGGGAGGGCCAGCAACCCGATTGCCCCGACGAGGAACAGATAGCGGAACCTCCGCAGCACCTCCACCCCGCGGCGACGGAGGAGGAAGAGGACCAGTCCGGCGATCGCCGAGCCGACGAGCAGCCACCACGACTGGAGCAGTCCGAGGTCCTTGTCGAGGCGGGTCACCATCACGATGCCGAGACCCGTCAGCAAGGAAACCGGCGGGAGCAGGACCCGGGTTCCCGCCGGTGCCCACAGACGCACCGCAGCCAGCAACACCAGGAACGATGCGAGGAAGACCGCGGTGATGACGGCGATCTCGCCGGCATCGGGAGCGCCCCGGGTGTCGGCGACGATGGCGGTTCCGCCGGCGACGAGGCCGGCGGAACCAATGATCAGTCCGGTCTCAAGCTTCTTCGTCACGGGCGACGTCGACCACGGCGACGGTGACGTTGTCGATCCCGCCGGCGGCGTTGGCTGCATCGACGAGGGCCCACACTGCTTCCGCGGGAGAGGGGTTCTCGTGGAGGATCGCCCGCACCCGGTCGTCGTCGACCATGTTGGTGAGCCCGTCGGTGCACAGCAGCACTCGATCCCCGGGCTCGAGATCGGCGGTGACGTGGTCGATCCTGAGTTCCTCGTCCAACCCGACGGCTCGGGTGATGACGCTCCGGTAGGGGTGCACGGCGGCTTCCTCAGGCCCCAGTTCGCCGGCGGCGATCATCTCTGCCATGAGTGAATGATCGGTGGTCAACTGGCGGAGCGAGTCGCCGTGTTGCAGGTAGGCCCGGCTGTCACCGATGTGGCCGATGTCGACGGCTTCGCCCTCGAAGACGGCGAGGGTGAGCGTGGTTCCCATCCCGCGCAGCTTCGGCTCGCTGCGGGTCTTGGCGATGACCGCCTCGTTGGCGGCCTTGACACGTTCGATGGGGCTCCCCTCGGCCTCGATGGCCGTGTCGATGGCGATCCGGCTGGCCACTTCGCCGGCCACGTGGCCACCCATCCCGTCGGCGACGCCGACGATGAGCCGTTCCCGACCGAGACCCATGTCGTTGGGGGCGACGGCGTCCTCGTTGTGGCCCCGAAGCAGACCCACGTTGGTGGCGGTGGCCCAGTGGAAGATCATTGGACCTCCATGATGGTCCGCCCGATGCGAATCGTGTCGCGGGACGCGAGTTCGGTGGTGCCTTCGACGCGGCGATCGTTCACGAACGTGCCGTTGGTGCTGCCGAGGTCCTGGATGGTCAGCCGGTCACCGCCGAGTGCGAGGCGGCAGTGGAGGTCCGAAACCGAGGTGTCGCCGATGAGGATGTCGACCGCCTCCCCCCGCCCCGCGATATGGGATCGCTCGATCGTCTCGTAGCGCGGTGACTCGGCGCCGGGTTCGAGCACGGAGATCTGCCACACGGGAGCCGGCTTCGGAACGGCGATCTGGGCTCGAACCGCCCGGGCCACGGTCCACAGGAATCCATAGAGCAGGGCGATGAAGGCGAGCCGGGCGAGGGTCAGCATCGTCGCCGACACTATGTGAGCCGCACCAGGTGCGACGACTCGGCGAACGAGATCACGTCGGCATCGAACACCTCGAAGGCGTCGCGGATCGACTCGCCGTTCACGGAGGTCCCGTTGGCGGAGCCGAGATCCTCGAGCCAGAGGCGGCCCGCCGCCCGCCACAGCAGAGCATGGCGGCGCGACACTGCCCGGTTGGGTACCACGACGTCGCATTCAGTGCTGCGGCCGACGATCACCCGGTTGAAGCAGAGGTCGAGCCGAGACTTGTCATCGGTTCCCAGCAGGTGGCCCCACGCAGGGCGATCCCCGGGCCGAATGGCAGCGCTGATTTCGATGCTCTTCGACGACCCGGCCTCGAGATCCACGGTGGCGGGACCCTCGAGGCGCCAGCCCTGTTCCTCGGCGGCGTCCTCGATCACCGCGGCGAGTTCGCGGCGGAGGTCATCGGTGTCGTGGGCTGCGGCATCGACGGGGGCCGAGACCACGAAGTGGTTGGGGGCGGTCGGCCCCGCCGCCCCCTCGGTGACGCCCAGGTCGGCCTCGCGCAGCAAGCGGCTCGCCAGCTCGGCCGGGTGGACTTCACCACCGAAGATCCGAGCTGCGATACCGTCGACGAAACGTTCCAGGCGCCGTTCCAGGCCGCGGGCAACGCTCATCCGCTCAGTGTACGGGGGGCCGCAGTCTGCGTGATCGGCCCCGTGGTACCATGCTCGGCCCTCGGGCGAGTGGCGGAATTGGGAGACGCGCAGGATTCAGGATCCTGTGGGCGATTAAGCCCGTGGGGGTTCGAGTCCCCCCTCGCCCACTCCTATGACCTACTCCGCGTATGGGCGTCGCAGACGACGTCGCACCATCGTGGCGGTGGTCGTGGTGATCGCGGCGGTTCTGGCCTTGGTTGTTGCCGTCGGTCGGGCCACCTCGAGCCGCCAACTCGCCCGCGAGTACCTCGACACGGCCGTCGAGCTGCTCGAGATCGAGATCGACGCGTCCGATCGGCTGGCGACTCTCATCTCCGACCTGGAGCAGTACGAGCGGCCGCGGCTGGTGGAGCTGCTCGATGAGATCGACGAAGAAGCCCGTCAGGTGGTCCGCGATCTTGAGTCGGCGAATCCGCCGACTGAGGGCGATCTGGGAACCGCCCACGGGTTCCTCACCGTGGCCGTGCTGAGCTGGCGCGACGGGGTGGTCGCCATCCGGGATGCCCTGTTGGCGCTCAGCGAGGATCCGCTCACGGCCGACGCGGTCGAGGTGCTGGAGGGGGCGATGGCCGATCTCGCAGTCGGCGACACCGCCTACCAGGGTTTCGTGGCTGCGGCCGAGCGTTCCGGGGAGACGGAGGTCTTGGCCGACCCGCTACCCGGCGTCCGGTTCATCCCGCTCGACGCCGATGCCTACGACGGTGATGCGATTGCGCGGCGCATGCTCATCACTCCGGGTCTCGGGGTGGTGGAGAACCTCGCCATCGCCGATCTCAAGCTCGATCCGGCGCCGGTGGGGGAGCGGGAGGGGATTCCGCTCGTTCCCTTGAGCGAGTCGTTGAACGTCGAGGCGACCGTCGCCAATCGCGGGACGGTCTCGGTGGGGACGGTCCTGGTGGCGCTGAACCTGGTGTCGAACGACGGTGAGCTCTTCGAGAGCCAGCAGGGCATCGAAAGCCTGGAGCCCGGTGAGCTGTCGACACTGGTGTTCACGGGTCTTCCCGTGCAGCCGGGCGGCCTCTACGAGGTCTCCGTCGCCCTCGCCAATCCCGACGACGACGCCTCTGACGATCTCGTATCGTTCGTCTTCATCAGGAACGCCGACGAATGACGGTCGAAGTGGCAGTGGTCCTGGGTGCGGCGGCGCTGGCCGGTGTCATCGCCCTGGGGTTGTGGATGCGGGTGCTCGCCCGCAAGCTGACGGCGGTTCCGGCCTCCGGCAACCTCATCGAGGCCGTGCGCCGCCTCGATGAGGATCTGTCGGCCGTCGAGGCGGCGATCGCCCAATTGCAGCCGGCGGTGGCGTCGCTCATGGATCGGATGCCGGGTGCGATCCGCCACTCCGCAGTCGTCGCGTACGACGCCCACGGCGATATGGCCGGCAGGTTGTCGCGGTCCGTTGCCCTCCTGAACGAGCGCGGCGACGGCCTCGTCTTCACCCTTCTGACGGCGCGGGCCGAGTCGGTGTTCTTCACGAAGATGGTCCGCAGGGGCCGAGGTACCGAGGTGCTTTCCCCCGAGGAGCAGACCGCCGTCGATCGTGCCCTCGGTCGCTGATCGGCGGCACCTCGCCCTCCTCCTCCTACGATGGCGCCATGATCGACATCGCCTTGCTGCGTGAGGAACCCGAAGTCCTAGCGGAGGCTTTGCGCCGACGCTCCGTGGAGATCGACCTCGATGAGCTGGCGGAACTGGATCGCCGCCGCCGCGAGGTGAGAGTCCGGGCCGAGAGCCTGCGGGCCGATCAGAAGCAGTCCGGCAAGCAGATCGCCGCCTTGGAGGGGACGGAGAAAGAGGCCGCCATCGAGGCCGCTTCCCGGGTGGCCACCGACTACCGGGCCGCGGTCGCCGAGGCCGATGAGTTGGATGCCCAATTCCGGGCCGTTTGGATCACGATCCCCAATCCTCCCCATCCCTCCGCTCCGGATGGCATCGACGAGGGGGACAACGTCGAGGTAGAGACGTGGGGGGACCCGACCGACTTCGGATTCGAAGCCCGGGATCATCTCGATATCGGCGAGGCGCTCGGGCTCATCGATGTGACGCGAGGGGCCAAAGTTTCCGGAGCACGCTTCGCCTATATCACCGGGGCGGCCGTGCTGATCGAGTTCGCGCTGGTGCGCTGGGTCATGGATCGGCTGGTTGCCGAGGGCTTTACCCCGGTCGTCCCTCCGGTGCTGGTCCGCGATGAGGCGCTCTTTGGAACCGGCTTCTTCCCCGGCGCGAGAGATCAGGTCTACGCGGTCGGGGTGAGCCCGGCGGACGGTGAGCCGGTCGAGGCCGACGATCTCTACCTGGCCGGCACGGCCGAGATCCCCCTGGCGGCCCTCCACACCGACGAGATCCTGGAGGAGGCGGAACTTCCCCTTCGCTACGTCGGCTTCTCCACCTGCTTCCGCCGCGAGGCCGGCACCTACGGCAAGGACACCCGGGGCATCTTCCGGGTGCATCAGTTCGACAAGCTGGAGATGTTCTCGTTCTGCCACCCGGACCTGTCGTGGGAGGAACACGAGTACCTCGTGTCCCGGGAAGAAGCGCTGGTGCGGGAGTTGGGCCTGGCGTATCGCAAGGTGAACGTCTGTGTCGGGGACCTGGGTGATCCGGCGGCCAAGAAGTACGACCTCGAGGCCTGGTTCCCCGGTCAGGGGGCATATCGGGAGATCACCTCGTGTTCCAACACGACCGACTTCCAGTCCCGCCGCCTCCGGATCCGATTCCGCGGCGAAGACGGGACCCGACTGGTGCACACCCTCAACGGCACCGCCTTCGCCGTCGGACGGACCCTCATCGCCATTCTGGAGAACTTCCAGCAGGAGGACGGCTCGGTCGTGGTTCCCGAGGTCCTGGTCCCCTACGCCGGAATGGAGCGGATCGGTCCGTGACCGGCCGCCGGGTGTTCCGCCGGATCGCGGGGCGCTACGACACCATCAATCGGGTGCTCTCGCTTGGTCGTGACGGCGCCTGGCGGCGCACGGCGATCGATCGTCTGCCCGGGGGGCGGGTACTCGACCTGGGTGCCGGGACCGGGGCGGCCAACGTCCTTTTCGGGGATCGGGAGGTGGTGGCTCTCGACCCGGCCTTCGAGATGCTGGCCCGAAACCAGGTGCCGCTCCGGGTCCTCGCTTCCGGGGAACGCCTGCCGTTCTCCGACGGTTCATTCGATGCGGTGTTCTCCGCGTTCGTGTTTCGGAACCTCGATTCGATTCCGGCGACGCTGGCCGAGATCCACCGGGTGCTGCGGCCCGGCGGGCTGGCGGGGATCGTCGACCTGGGTCGCCCGGAGGGTCGGATCAAGCGGAGGATCCATCGCTGGGGCACCGGCATCGTGACCCCCCTGGTGGGCCTGGCGGCCGGTTCCCCCCGTGAGTACCTCTACCTGCACCGCAGCCTCGATGCGCTCCCGCCGCCCGAGAAGATGTTCTCGGGGAGCCCGCTGCACCTCGACGATGTGTGGCGGATGGGTCTCTTCGGGTTCGTCTACGGGGCCACCCTGCGCAAGTAGTCAGGCGACGAAGAACAGGCTCAGCGTCTCGGCGATGAGGGCCGGGCGTTCTTCGCCTTTGATATCCACCGTCACGGTGGTTCGCACCAGGTAGCGCCCTTCGCCCTTGTCGGTGACGTCGGCCAGGGTCACCCGGGCACGGATCTCGCTGCCGACCGGGACCGCCTGGAGGAATCGGATCTTGTCGCTGCCGTAGTTGATGGCCATCACCGTGTTCTCCGGGGCGAGGCGCACCCCGGACATGAGGTGGGGTAGCAGCGACAGCGTCAGGTAGCCGTGGGCGATGGTCGTTCCCCACGGCGTCTCGGCGGCCCGCTCCGGGTCGACGTGGATGTACTGGTGATCGAGGGTGGCGTCGGCGAACGCATCGATCAGTGCCTGGTCCACGGTGAACCAGTCGGACGCGCCTACCTCCTCGCCAACCCTCGACTGCAACTCGGTGATCGGAACCCCCATGTCTGCTCCTCCTCGACGGATCCTCGTTGTCGACCCTATCGTGCCCGGTGATGGCCGCCGCGGGAGTCCCGGTCTTCATCGTCGATGCCTGCCGGACGCCGGTGGGGCGTCTCGGGGGCCGGTTGGCGCACGTGCGGCCCGATGACCTCGCCGCCGCGGCGATCCGAGCCCTTCTCGACCGCAATCCCTCCCTGGACCCGAGCGCCGTTGCCGACGTCGTGTGGGGTGCGGCCAATCAGGCGGGCGAGGACAACCGCAACGTGGGCCGGATGGCTGCACTCCTGGCGGGTCTCCCTGTCGAGGTCGCGGGGGTGACGGTGAACCGCCTCTGTGGTTCGGGCCTGCAGGCGGTGATCACGGCCGGTCATGCCCTCGCAGACGGTTGGGGCGACGTGATGGTGGCGGGTGGGTCGGAATCGATGAGCCGGGCGCCCTATGTGATCGCCAAGGCGGACCGGGCTTTCCCGACGGGGGTACCCGAGATTGCCGACACCGTGCTCGGCTGGCGGCTCGTGAACCCGGTGATGCTGGAGCGGTATCCACCCATCTCCCTGGGGATGACCGCCGAGGTGGTGGCCGAGCGCTACGCGGTCCGGCGGGAAGCCCAGGACGAGTTCGCCCTGCGGAGCCATCGACGGGCTGTGGACGCGATCGACAACGGCCGGTTCGATGACGAGCTGGTTCCGGTGGCGGCAGCCCAGGACCATCGAGGTCGCCGAATCACCGAAGTGGGGACCGATGAGGTTCCACGACGGGACACTTCGATGGAGGCACTGGCGGGGCTGCGGCCCGCCTTCAAGGCCGACGGGACCGTCACGGCCGGTAACGCTTCGCCGCTGAGCGATGGGGCGGCCGCGGTACTGGTGGCAACCGAGGCCGGCCTCGAGATGCACGGGCTCACCCCGATGGCCCGGGTGGTCGCCTCGGGTGTGGCGGGGGTGCACCCCGACATCATGGGGATCGGTCCGGTGCCGGCGACACGACGGGCCCTGGACCGGGCGGGGCTGACGGTTGCGGATCTCGATCTCGTCGAGCTGAACGAGGCGTTTGCCGCGCAGGCGATCGCCTGTGTTCGCGAACTGGGTCTGGATCCCGATCTCGTCAACGTCAATGGGGGCGCCATCGCCCTGGGACACCCGCTGGGCGCCACGGGGTCCAAGATCCTCGCCACGTTGGCTCACGAGCTGACCCGCAGGGGGGGCCGGTTCGGGCTGGCCACCATGTGCATTGGAGTGGGGCAGGGAATCGCCTTGATCGTCGAAAGGGTCTGAGAGACATGGAGGAAGCGTGGCCGAAGGTCTGATCGTCCCGGATTCTCTGGCGGCGGCGCTCGACGCTCTCGGTTTCGCGGGAGAGGGGCCGGGCGGCGGGGTCGTCTTTGCGGCGTCGGGCGACGTCGGCGATGACTGGGGGGCGGTGCGCGCCGAGTTGACGGCGGCCTTCGAGCTCACCCGCGCCGCGATGCGGTCGGGGCAGCCCATCGTCTACGTGGTGGCTCACGACGATCTGCTGGGTCGTCGGGGCCCCGGTCCGGCGATGGTCGCCGCCGGACTGCTCTCGGCGGCGCGCACCGCGGCTTTCGAGGCCCGCAAGGCCGGCGTGCCGGTCAACACGCTTGCGCTCGAAGCGGATTGGGATCCGGATACGGTGGCACGGTGGGTCCTTCGCCTCATGGAACGGGGTGGACCGACCGGTGAACTGGTTCGGCTGGGTGGAGATCATCTCGGAAAGGCCCTGCCGTGAGCACCGCAGCGGTGGTCACCGGCGCCGCCCGCGGTATCGGACGGGCGATCGCCGAACGGCTTGCCGCCGACGGCCACACCATGGTGCTGGTCGACATCGCCCCGGAGCTCGCCAAGACGGTGGCCCGGTGCGAGGCACAGGGTGTCGCGGCGTTTCCGGTGCAGGCCGATCTCACCGCCCGGGCCGGACGCGACGCGGTCGGTGATGCTCTGGGCAACTCGGGGGCGGATCCGGCGATCTTGGTCAACTGTGCCGGGATCACGCGGGATGCCCGGATCATCAACATGACGGATGAGGCGTTCCGGGAGGTGCTCGACGTCAATACCGGCGCCGCCTTCGAGCTGGTCCGCCTGCTCGCGCCCGACCTGTGTGAGGGCTCGGCGATCGTGAACATCGCCTCGCGTGCCTACCTCGGCAACTTCGGGCAGTTCAACTATTCGATGTCGAAGGGGGCGCTGGTGGGTCTCACCCGAGCATTGGCGCTCGGACTGGCCCCCCGGACCCGGGTCAATGCGATCGCGCCCGGTCTCGTCGGCACGGAGATGGTGATGACCATTCCCGAGGATCTGCGCAACCGCATGATCGAAGCCATCCCGCTGGGGCGGATGGCCACGCCACCAGAGATCGCCGAGGTGGTGGCGTTCCTCTGCTCCGCTCGTTCTTCGTATCTGACCGGGCAAGTAATCGTCGCCGGTGGCGGCAGATCGTTGTCACAAGGGTGATCGTGCACCCCGCCTTCGAACCGCGATCCCCGGCGCGTCCCGGGTCGCCGGCTCCACTCAGGCACTCCTGCGGCACCCGGGGCTCACCGCTTAGGGCTGCTTCCTTCCGGACCTGACCCGGTTCACGGCGCCCCGCCGCGCAGGACCCGAACTTCAACACCACGTGCCCGGCGCTCGACCCGACGGTCGGCGGCCCTCGGGCGGGGGGTCAGCCCCGCATATAGAGGGTTTCGGGTTCAGGGCACCCCTAGTACCCCGCTCAGCACGATCGGGGAGAAGGGTACTCGGCGGGAGGGAGCCGTTCGGCGGAGGGAGTGGGATTTGAACCCACGAGGCGGCTTACACCACCTACACGCTTTCCAGGCGTGCGCACTAGGCCAGACTATGCGATCCCTCCTGGGACACGCGAGTCTAGGGATTGCATGACTTCATTCGAGAATGCGATGGAGGCGGCGCTCGCCGAAGCTCGAGCCGCAATCGTTCACGGGGACGTGCCGGTCGGAGCGGTGCTCGTGGGCCGGGACGGTGCGGTCGTGGCCGCCGACCACAACCGTCGAGAGGAGCGCGCCGATCCCACCGCTCACGCCGAGATGCTGGTGTTGTCGGCGGCGGCCCGGGCGGCCGGCGACTGGCGGCTGGAGGGGCACACCCTCGTGGTGACCCTGGAGCCGTGCGCCATGTGTGCGATGGCGGCGGTGTGGGCCCGGGTGGATCGCATCGTGTTCGGAGCTTTCGACCCCAAGGCGGGGGCGGCCTGGAGCCTCTACAACATCCCTCAGGACGAGCGGCTCAACCACCGATGCGACTTGGAGGGCGGCGTTCTCGCCGCCGAATGCGCCGCGCTGCTGGAGGAGTTCTTTGGGCAGCGTCGGGGCTGAGGCACCCGAGTACAATCTCCGCCCGACGCTCCCGCCGCCGGCGGGGGTACACCGGAGGGGTGGCCGAGCGGACGAAGGCGGCAGTCTCGAAAACTGTTGGGCCGGAATTTCTGGTCCCGTGGGTTCGAATCCCACCCCCTCCGCCGGCGGCTTCCCAGGAGGGATGGCCGAGCGGACGAAGGCGGCAGTCTTGAAAACTGCTGGGCCCCGTCAGGGGTCCCGTGGGTTCGAATCCCACTCCCTCCGCCCGGCGGTCTCCGGATCGTCGTCGAGGAGAGGTGGCCGAGCGGTCGAAGGCGCTCGCCTGCTAAGCGAGTAGGGGGTTTATAGCCCCCTCGAGGGTTCAAATCCCTCCCTCTCCGCCCGCGTCTCCCCGAGTGGGGAGGCGCGCCCGTTCGGGTTCCCGATCTCGGGGCCGCGGCGCTACCGTGATGCCGACCAGCGCCCGTAGCTCAATTGGATAGAGCGTCTGACTACGGATCAGAAGGTTGGGGGTTCGAGTCCCTCCGGGCGTGCCAGACATCCGTCTCGCACTGTCGTTCTTGACGATCTGGTGGTCCACCGGCTGTTTGCCCTCCTGACCAGGGAGGCGACATGCCATCTGATTCCCCGATCGGTGACCCAGACGTTGACCTGTGGCTCGCAGCCATGCGGGCTGCGGGGAGACACCCCGCGACTTTGACGCACTGCCGCTGGTGCCTCCAACAGTTCACGGTCTGGATCGACAAGGCCGTCGCAGACGTGGCGGTTGGCGACGCTGTTGCCTACTCGGGTTAACTCACCGAGCGATACGGCTGTGTGTCCGCCCCAGCACGCGTCTGGTCCAGCCTGTGTATCCACCGGTGCATCGGGGCGCTGGTCTCGGCCGCAAGAGTGACCGCCGAAAGTGAACACGCTATGCGAGGAACCCAGCCAGGGACTCGGCAACCGCTGCGGGTCGATCCAGGGGCAGGAAGTGCCCACAATCGGGCACTGTCTTGAGAGTCGATTCGGGGATGTCGGCGACGAGATGCCTCGCCAGGGACAGGGGTCCGGTTGGGTCCCTCTCGGCCCACAGGATCAGCGTCGGCTTGTCGATGTCGCCAAGGCCGGCCTCCACTTCCTCGAGGTCCCTCCAGGTGGTTCGGCGTAGCGAATCCACCAGGGCCCGGCGCCCCGCCCGATCCTTGGGCCGATAGAGATCGGCCAGGAGACCAGCGTCGGTCTCCGGGTGAGCCGTCCCGATCCGGAACATCATGCGGAACCCCCACCGGCTCACCATCAGGGCACCGATTCCGGGGATCTTGGTGCCCAAGATCATGCTTCGGATCAGACGGGGAACATCGGAGTACGGAGTCGTATTGAGCACGACCAAACGGTCGACCCGTTCCGGGTTGCGGATGGTGGTCAGCAGCACCGCGAGGCTGCCGATGTCGTGACCGACGAACGACGCCTGGTCGATCCCGACCGCGTCCATGAGGCCGGTCAATGATCGCTGGAGCAGATCTAATCCAATTCGATCGGGCTCAGGACGATCCGACCCGCCGAAGCCCGGGAGGTCGGGTGCCAATACCCGATGCCGGGCCGCAAGAACCGGAATCTGCCCGTCCCACAACCGGGCGTCGACGGGCCACCCATGGACCAGCACCACCGCCGGTCCCTCCCCCGCGTCGCGGTAACGGAGACGGAGGCCATCAACGGAGACGTGCGGCATCTCTCGAAGAATACGCCGGGCGACCACAGCCCGACGGTCGCCGACTACCCGTACCTCAACTTGTCGACGACGCAGGGCGCTGCCGACCTGATACGACGTGCCGGCAAAGCTGATGTTCCCCGCGGGTGACAGCCAGGCCCGAGGACGACGGCGGACCCTGATGAACCGCGGTGGCTGGAAGTCGCTACATCCAGGGTCGGGTGGATTCCTGCGGATCTCTACGCACACGAGGCCCACAACTACGGATCAGAAGGTTGGGGGTTCGAGGCCCTCCGGGCGTGCCGGAAATAGGTGTCTCACCGGCGCGAAGTGGTGAGTTTCAGCGGCACTGAGTGAGCCAGGCCACCTCACCGTTGATGAAAGCCAGGCCGGCGATGGCCTCGAACTCCTGGCCTTGGAACGTGAAGGTGACTCCCGCCTCGAATAGCGGATCGACGACGACATCATCACCCGCCACCGAGTAGGTGCGTGTCGTTTCGGTGATCTCCCCGGTGACGCGGTAATCCACCAGTGACAGGATCTCCCGCTCGATGAACTCGCGACAGGTGGCGGCGTCGTGCAGTTGAAGCACGATTGGGTGGAGCCGGCCGTAGAGGAACTCGACGTCGCCGCGCGCAATCGCCGCCGCGAACTCTTCGACGAAGGCCCTCACGTCGTCCACCCCTGTCGAGGGGATAGAGGTGCTGGTCGTGGTGGTGGTGGTGCTGGTCGTGGTGGTGGTGCTGGTCGTGGTGGTGGTGCTGGTCGTGGTGGTGGTGCTGGTCGTGGTGGTAGGTGGGTCGACGAGTGATGACGTGGTGGACCCCGGTGGCGTGGACGTTGCCGCGATCGTCTCGTCCCCACCCGAGGTCAGGAGGACGATCACCCCCGCCATGATGGCGACGAACCCGCCCACGATCAGGGCGAGCGCCACCCGCCCGCCTCCGCTCTTCATGTCTTCGGTTTCCAGTGCCGCGAGCCCACGAACGGTGCATCTCGGTCGGAAGCCGAGGGATCTCGGAAGATCTCGTATGGGCCGTCGCCGGAGTCGATCCAGGCACCGCCGGTGCCGCTCATTCGCAACTTCCAGGAGGCCGAGCAGCCGCAATCACCGTGTCCGTGGCAGCCGTTCTCGTCGCAACCCACCGGAGTGAGCGTCACATCGACCTGAACATCTTGTTCGACTTTGCCTTCGATGTGGGCGGTCACTCGCTCGGTGGTCGGATACACCTCGACGGGAACGATCTGACCGGCATCGAACTCGACGCGGTTCCCGATGGCGATCCTCAAGTCATCCCGAAACACGCCGTCCGAGGCGCGGTCTGTCCCTTCCCACTCGTAGGTCAGGCGATCTCTCACCTGGTGATCGTGCGAGTCGTAGGGGGGGCGCTCCGCATCGAGGGCCCGGTCGCCGGCCTTGTCCCGCTCCAGCTCGTCGGGGTCGGTTCCCGGCCAGTCCCCGGCATAGGTTTGGAGCCGACCGGGTCCGTCGATCAGGCCGCGGAACAAGCCAAACGCGTTCAGTTCGACCGGACACGGGTCACCGGCGTCGTTGGTGCACTCGTGGGTGGCCATCACCCGGGTCTTCGTCTCACCCGATAGCCCGTAGAGGTTCTTGTAGTCGGGGCACCCGGCTTCGAGGTCGATACGGAGGATGGTCTCCTCTTCGTGGGAGAGATGAACGGCGACCTCGGGCGGTTGTTCGCCCTGGGCCCGTTGCCAGTAGCCGGCGTCGGAGGCGAGCGTCGCCTGATCGAGCGGGTCGCCGAGACCGTGCATCCAGTCGAGCCGACCTGATGGCCCGCTCCGTGCGGAGGCGTGCGCGTCGAAGTCGATCCAAGCCCAGGAGTAGTCGAAATCGGGCATTCGGAGCCGTTCGTCGCCGGCGTCCTGGCGAGCCCGCGCGGCCTGGACGTGCGAGACAACCTCCGTTTCGACCGACACGGTATAGATGCAACAGAGGTGGGCATCCGGGTCGGGCTCGCGGACGGGGTGTTTCACGTCGCCGTCGTAGAAATACAGAGCCCAGTCGCACCGGGCCGATCGGCTCTCCTCCCCGTGGGCCACCGGAGGCGGAGCATCTCGCGGACCGTCACCGCGGCCGTCATCGCGGCCGTCACCGCGGTCGTCGCCGGGTCGCCCTGGTCGGCCCCTCTCTCGGGTTCGGTAGTAGAGCCACAAGCCGACCGTCACGCTGATCCCGCCCAGCAGGATCAACGGAATGGCCACCCAGACCCGGTAGGAGCCATCGGAGGTATTGGCTCCCGGAACGATCGTGGTGGTCACCGCCGAGGTGGTCGAGGTCACGCCCGTTGCCTCAGGAAGCGTGGTCGTGGTGGTCGTGGTGGTCGTGGTGGTCGTGGTGGTCGTGGTGGTCGTGGTGGTGGTCGTGGCCGGCGGCGGGACGATCGAGACCACGGGACGGTCCTCCAGGGACTGCAACGGGGCGCCCACCGGAGGATGGGTCTGCGCCGCCACGCTATCCGGTTGATACGGGCTGGCGGCCATGGTCTTGAAGATGCCCGTTCGGACCCCGTTGTAGGGAACCATCCCCGGGATCAAGAACATCGCCGAGGAACCGTCGGTGATCACGCGAGCTGCGGTGTCGGCTGGGAAGAAACCGGAGCCCGGCAGGTATTCCAGGTGCTTCATCTCCGCCCAGCCGCCGCCGAACCAGCTCAGAACGTACGCGTCACCGAGCCCATCGAACAGGTCGGCCTCCACCGATCCGACGAAATCGCCATCGCCGCCGAGGAAGATCTCGAAGTTGTACGAATCGTTGCGCTCATCCGGGAACACACCGGAATAGCCGACGACGAAGAGATCGAAGCCCATCTCGAACGCGGCTGCATCGTCGAGGTTGCAATGCACGGTATAGCCGTTGTGGGGTCCGCATGCCGCTGATCCGCCCGGCCCGAAAAGGCCTCCGACCCCTCCTGGCAGATCCTCCACCCCGACCCAGGCCATGCCGAAGTCGGAGACCCCTACATCGAGAGCCACCGTGTTGGGCCCGCCGTACGGGCTGAAGGACTCCCCCGGCGAAACCGAGATGAAGCCACCCGCCGCTCCGATCCGCTGCGCCAGCCCTGTGGTGGGGAACACCGCATCCACGAGTTCTTCGGCATTGAGCTCGGTTGCCGAAACCTGCGCTGCTGCCGAGCCGGCATCCAAGAGGAGGACGGCCGCAATCAGCGCAACTACAGATGACCTTCGACCCATGATCCCCCTCGAAGGGAGACACCCTACACAACCAGGACTTACTCGTGCCACCGCTCCGGCTGATCCCCCGCTCCAACGATCGCACTGGTCAGCAGAAGGTTGGGGGTTCGAGGCCCTCCGGGCGTGCCGATCGAAGACCCTTGCGCTTGGGGGGTTTCTCTTTGACCTCCCCACCCCCTCTGTCAGGTTGCCATGCGGTGCGGAGCCGAACCTCGCTAGATGAAGCGCAGCAACGAATCGCGATGGCGATCCTTGAATACGCCGTACCAGAGGCAGAGAGGAAACAGCAGCACCAGACCCCCCAGCCAGTAGAGGTACATGGTCGGGATGCTCGTTCCCGACGGGGCCAGCCAAGCTCCGAGCCCGCGGTATACGTAGAGGTGGCTGACGTAGAAGAACATCGGGACCCGCCCCAGTACCGTCAGTGGTTCGAGTAGACGCCCGATCACACCTCTTGCCCGGGCGATCAGGCCCAGGGCGATGAGGTTCACCCCCATCGTGAGGAGTGTGAAGGTCATGGCGGGCGGGTACTTCACGACGTTGAGGTAGTCGATCCATCCGTCTCCGGCGCGGGGGCGGATGTTCCCGAAGCCGTCGGGGATACGAAGGAGTGCGAAGCCGACGAGAAGGGCCGCACCGAGCCGAAGCGAACGCGCCAGTGCCGTGTCCGGGTCGGCCAGCACCCATTTCCCGAACGCGAGGCCGAAGAGCACGAGTTCGAGCCAGGGAAGGATCGGGTAGTTGGACCAGAAGAAGTCACTACCGCCGCTGTGCCCAAAGACCAGCCCGAGCGGCCGGTCGAAGACCAAGCCCCACTGAGACGGATCGGGGTGAGCGAATTCGGTGGCGACGAACAACACGCCGGCCGCGACCAGCAGGAGACGAGGCTTCAGTCGGAGGAAGAGCGATCCCAGGATCATTCCCCCGCCGAGAGCGACGAGCACGCCCTGGTAGAAGGTGGGGAAAGGGGCCGGTCCCGTTCGCCAGGCCAGATTGACGACGGTGAACTGCAGCCCGATCATCACCCCGCCGCGGATCATGAAGTGCCTGACGATGGCGGCTTCACTCCAGCCGCGTTTGCGGCGGGAAGCCGCAAACAGTGCCATGCCGATCCCCATCAAGAAGAAGAAGCCGGGAGCGACCGGATGCGTGACAAGCCGGGTGACGAAGCTGAGAGTGTCGCCATAAGCCGGGAACTCGCCTCCCCAGTGCTCGCCGCTGGGGTGTTTCTGCGCTACGAAGTAGCTGGCATGGTCGAGAGCCATGAGCACGACGATGAGGCCCCGCAGCGCGTCGAGTGCGAGATACCGGTTGTCCGGCGATGTCCGCTTCGCGACCCGTGGTCCCGCCACGACCGCGGACTCTATCCATTGACAGCGGCGGCAACACGCTCACGGCCGGCGGCTACGGGCCTTGGATGACACCCTCGACCCGTCTGGGGTCACCGCTCCGGCGGATCGGGAAGGACCGCCTCCCATACCCCGTAGCCGACAATGGCGAGGACAAGGCGGCTCTCGTCGGCGGTCATCTTCAGGTTCTGCGCCACATTGTCACGGATGAAGAACTCGGTGACCTCCTCGAGGCCCCCGTTGGAGAGGCCCCAGTGGGCGCGTTCGACTCGTGGGAGCTCTGCCGGGTAAGGGGCGAACGACGTGGCCGTCGATGTCGGACCGAGCACACGAGACGGTCAACCCTTGTTGGCGTTCGAAACAAGAGCGATCGACGTCGGTCGGCTTGGTGATCTCCACGGGCCCACAGAGCGTGCGCGTCGGATTCGAGCTTGCCAAACTAGGGAGAGAATGGAAGGAGCTATGCGGCGTCGATTGTTGTGGATCGGCGGCGGGTTGGCCACGCTGGTGATCGTGGCGGCGGCCGCCGTGACGTTCTTCTTCCGTGACACGGCGACGCCGGTGACCGAGGAGGAGCTAGCGGCGACGCTCGCCGGTGGAGGGGGCAGCGCACCGGGTGACCATGGTCTGTACTCCTACGCGACCACCGGCTTCGAGACGGCCGATGCCCTCGGCGGCGGTCGCCACGACTATCCCCCCGAGACGTTCCTCACGCTGCGGGCCGAGGGGTGCGGAACCGTGGTCCGGTGGCAGGCGCTCAAGGAGCGCTGGGAAGAGGACCTGATCTGCGACGACGGCACCCTGCGGCGGATCGACTCGTACCACGAATGGTTTGGGGTCTCCGATCTCCACCAGTACCGGTGTGAGGCAGGGGCCCACGCCTATCCCTGGGACGGCGAAACGTCGTGGTCCTTCACCTGCTCAACCGACGTCACCTTCGAGACCTACACGTACGACGTCGTCGGCATCGAAGAGCTCGTGATCGATGGCGAGGCGGTTCCGACGTTGCACCTCCGTATCCTCAGCGAGATCACCGGTGAAACCACGGGTGAGGCCGAGATGCACGAGTGGGTCCTGCCGGGGACACACCTGGTGGTGAAGAGGACCGTGCGCGGCGACAACGTTACCGACACCCGCATCGGCGACGTCGGCTACCACGAGGAGTACGAGGCGGTGCTGACGTCGCTGAATCCGGTCGGGTCCTAGAGCAGCTCGGTCACCCCAGGACACCAGCAGCCCCGTGGGTATCAGGATCCACGGCAACGGGGCCGGGAGAATCCCGATCAACCCGAAGGTCGGGGCCGGGTCGATCTCCCGTGGCGATCTCATGGCCGCCAACTGGAAACGGCGAAGGTGACCCACCTCCCTCTGACGACCGAGGCCGGTCACGAGCGGGCCCTCGAGTTGCCCAAAGACTGACGGCGAGGTGGTTCCGGGGGCCGTCACCAAAGGGCTTCGAGCAGCCACAGCACGCTCATGCCGATCACGATGGTGGCCACCACATTGCGGGTACGCCAGGCGACCAGGGCGGCGACGGCGCCGGCGATGATGCGGTAGTTGGCAACGGTGATCTCCCAAGGACCGTCGGGCCTCAGGATCGCCGGCAGCACGAACGCCGCCAGCACTGCTGAGGGGATGAGCCGGAGGATCCCCATCACCACGTCCGGCAGCCGGGTGTCCGATCGGATGAGGGCCAGGAAGGAGAGCCGGATTGCATACGTCCCCACCCCGGCCATCACCATGGTCAGCCAGATGGCGGAGGACGACATGGCGGTCACGAGACCTGCTCCCGGCCGACGAGGAGACCTCCGAGGATGCCGGCCGCCGCCGCGGTGAGGAGGCCGCTGTGGAGCGGAATGTCGACGGCGAGCACCGCCACGAGCCCGGAGACCGCTGCGGCGGCACCGGTCCCTCGATCCTTGATGGTCGGCACCACAAGCGCCAGGAAGACCAGGGGCACGGCAAAGTCCAGCGACCAGTCTTCGGGGACGCCGGTGCCGAGCACGACTCCGAGGGCGCTCGAGACCTGCCATGTAAACCACATCGACGCGCCGGCTCCGAGGATGAACACCCCCCGGTTCCGCGGGGTGCCGGGGTCATCGGCCCAGCGGACGATGGATACGGCATAGGCCTGGTCGGTGAGGAGGTAGCCGATCAGCGATCGGCTCCAGATCGGCAACTCGGCCAACTGTGGGGCCACCGACGCGCTGTACATGAGATGCCGTGCATTGATGACGAGGGCGGTGGCGACGATGACGGCGATCGCAGCGTCGCGGCTCATCAGGTCGACCGCAGCGAGCTGGGCGGAGCCGGCGAAGACGACCGACGACATGGCGACGGCCTGGATGTTCGACAGCCCGGCATCGACGGCCGCCACGCCGAAGATCAGCCCGAAAGGCACGATCCCGATCAGGATGGGAGCCATCGCCGCGATGCCGGCCGAGAACTGTCCGCGCTCCATGTGGGCCGGGAGGTTAGGCCGTCGCGAGGCGTCCACCGTTAGCATCACCGGGTCGAAGGAGGACCAATGCAGAGCCACGAGGTGGACTTCGAGATCTTTGGTGACGACATGCAGTTCGTGGAGATCGGTCTCGATCCGGGCGAATCGGTGATCGCCGAGGCGGGGGCGATGATGTACCTCGAGAGCGGAGTCACCTTCGAGACCAAGATGGGGGACGGCTCCGAGCCGGACTCCGGGATGTGGGGCAAACTCAAGGGAGCGGGGAAGCGTCTGGTCACGGGCGAGTCGGTGTTCATGACCCACTTCACCAACGCCGGCGGGGGCCGCGAGGTTGTGGCTTTTGCCGCCCCCTATCCCGGCAAGATCATCCCCATCGACCTCGCCGAGCTCGGGGGTCGGTTGATCTGCCAGAAGGATGCCTTCCTCTGTGCCGCGTTGGGCACCAAGGTGGGTATCGCCTTCAACCGCAAGCTGGGCGCCGGTGTGTTCGGGGGGGAAGGCTTCATCCTCCAGGATCTCCAGGGGGACGGGAAGGTCTTCGTCCATGCCGGGGGGACGGTCATCGAGAAGCGGCTCCAGGGTGAGACGCTCCGGGTCGACACCGGCTGTCTGGTCGCCCTCGAGCCCTCGATCGAGTATTCGGTCGAGCGAGCCGGGAATCTCAAGTCGATGGTCTTCGGCGGCGAAGGGCTGTTCCTCGCCACCCTGACGGGCGTGGGCCGAGTGTGGCTGCAATCGCTGCCGTTTTCCCGACTGGCAGACCGGATCGCCCCGCTCGGTGGGGGCTCGGGGCAGGACGAGGGCTCGGCCATCGGAGGCCTTTCCAACATCTTCGAGTCGTAGGGTCCGATTGCCTTCCACGCGGGCGCGACTTGCCGGCCTAGGGTTGAGCGAGGGTGAAACCAGGGAGTGGGCGACATGAGTGAGAACCGACATGAGGCGCGCGGGTATCGCGTCTTCGAGTGGATCAACCGGAACATCAAGGGGCTCTCCGTCGCGCTGATCGTCGGGGCGGTCGCGTTGGGCGTGATCGCTCCCATGGTGGCCAGCGAGGGCCAGCCGGAGTTCGACTCCGGAGGTGAGATCTACGACACCCACGATCTCGTCGAAGATCGGTTCGAGTCGGATTCGCCTATCCGGGGAGCCGCCTTCTTCGTCGAGACCGATGACGTCACGGCGACGCCGGACCCGCGGGTGCACGACGTGCTCACGGCCGATGCCCTGCGGGAGTTCAAGGCGAACGCCGATGCGGTGCGGGCGGAGTACTCGAGCGGCGACAACGCCGCGTTGGTGAAGGTGTTCGATAACGACCTCGGCGCAGAGATCGACGGGATCTACTCCATCGCCGATGCGGTGGATGCGGCTCTGCCGGACGGGCTTGCCAATGCCACCGACCGCGACGTGAAGGCCGCGCTCAGCGACCTGCTCGCCGACACCGCACCGACGGCCGGTCTGCGTTTCACTCTGTCCCGGCTGACCACCCGCGACCTCCAGACCGTCGAGACCGGCTCGATCGAGGTGTGGCGGTCCCCGGCCTTCATCGCGGAGGTGCGCTACGCCATCGACGCCTTTGAGGGCGGTGAGGAGGTCGACGGCTTCGACGGCATCAGCAATCTCGATGCCGAAAGATGGTTGCGCGACGTGCAACTCCAGTTGCGGGGCGACGGCAACGAGACCTCGGTGTTGGGGATCGCCATCGACGGCGGGTTGGTGGACAGCGAGCAGAGTGAGCAGGCGGCGCCGTTCATCTTCCTGGCGGTGGCGCTCATCGTGCTGCTGGTCGGGGCGCTGCTGCGGTCCTACTGGGCGGCGATGCTGGCCGCCATCGGGCTCAGCATCGTGATGATGTCCTACAACGGCATCAATGCCCTCATGGGTCTCAAGATCGAATCCCCGCTCATCGTGTTCGTGGCGCCGATCGCGCTCATCTCCTTTGGTGTCGACTTCTTCATCCACGGTGCCGGTCGGGCGCGGGAGGTGCAGGTAGAGGGGTATCCGCGGGAGCGGGCCTACCCGCTGGGGGCCACGGCGCTGTTCATCGCGCTGCTATTGGCGGCGGCCTCCTCGGTGGCGGCCTTCCTGTCGAACGCCACCTCGGGCATCGAGGCGATCACCCAATTCGGCATCGCCGCCGCCGTCTCGATCACGCTCTCCTATCTGATCCTCGGTCTCGTCTCGCCCCGGCAACTGTTGGCGGTGGAGGAGGCGCTGGGTCCCCGTCCCGAAGACCATGGCCTCCACGTGCTGCGGCGCCTCGGGTTCGTGGGAGCTTCGATCGTGGCCGGGATGGTGGTGACACTCACCATCGTGATGCCGGCCATCGGCGCTCCCCTGTTCATCGTGGTGCTGCTCGGTCTCCTGTTTGGGCTCCCCTACTGGTTCACCAAGCGGCGCAACGCCAAGGCAGCGGCGGCCGGGAAGCCGATGACCGATGAGGTCAAGGGGGCCGGGCACGGATTCAAAGCGGCCGGAAGCGTGGTCCACTTCCTGGCTCGGTGGCGGGTCTTCACCCTTCCGGTGGTCGGGGTGCTGGCTCTCGTCGGCCTGTGGGCGTTCTTCCAGGTCGAATCGCAGTTCGAGATCAAGGACTTCTTCTCGTCGAGGACCGACTTCGTCAAGAGTCTCGACAAGCTGGAGACCCATCTCGGATCGAGCGCCTCCGGGAACGCCTACGTCTACGTGGAGGGCGACCTCACCGACCCCGAAGCGATCACCGCCATGGAGGCGACGTTGGCCGATCTCGATGTCGCCGATGAGGCGGGGGCGTTCGAACTGATGCGCGACTTCAACGGCGATCTCGATCATCCGCCGAACGCCATGTCGCTGGTGAGGCTGGTGATGGCCACACCTGAAGCCCGGGATGCCGTCTCGGCGGCGACTGGGGCGTCGCTCACCGACGGCGACGGGGATGGGCTCCCCGACTCGTCGGTCGACGTGGACGCCATCTACGACCACATCCACGCCAACGGGGTGCCCGGACCGGACGGAGTCATGCTGTTTCGGGCCGATCAGGTTCGGCGTTCTCTCTATGTGAGCGGTGACACCCAGGGGACCCTGGTCGAGGTGATGGTGCCCTCGGTCGTGGACGATCCGAACGTGCTGGCGGTGCGGGCCTTCCTCGACGAGGAGCGAGAAGACCTGGCAGCCTCGTTCGCCGCCCTCGGCATCACCCCCGAGGTGCTCAGCGTCTCCGGCGCGGGCATCGTGAGCCAAGCCGGGCTGTCCGGGTTCACCGAGGCGATGCAGCTGTCACTGCCGGTGGCCATCGCTCTCACCTTCATCCTGGCGCTGCTCGTGATGCGGTCCTGGCTGTACGCCCTGATCACGATGATTCCCATCGTGCTGGTGGTGTTCTGGATCTACGCGTTCATGCTGCTGGTCGATTACAAGATCAACGTGATCACGGCGACTATCGCTGCCATCGCCATCGGCGTCGGTATCGACTACGCCACCCACTTCACCGTGCGTTTCCGCGAGGAGCATCGCGGTGAACCGAGCCGGTTCCCGGCGCTACGGCGGGCCGGAAGGGGGACCGGCGGTGCGCTGGCCCTTTCGGCCTTGACGTCGATGACCGGCTTCCTGGTGATGGCAACAGCTCCGATGCCGATGTTCGCCACCTTCGGGGTGCTCACTGCGGTGATGATCCTGTTTGCACTGCTGGTGTCGCTGCTGGTCCTGCCCAGCCTCCTGCTGCTGGTGACCCCGTCGCTCAAGGGCGAAGAGCGGGCTCGTCTCGAGGAGTCGATCACGAAGGGCGAGTTCACCTACGACCCGCATGCACCCGAGACCGCCGAACTCCGGCACCCGGCCGAAGAGGAGCGGGAGGAGCGGGGCCGCGACGACGACTGATCGGTGGTTGTGAGGGGTTCCTCACAGGGGCCCCTCACAACCACTGGCTTGTTCGACCGCACACCGGTCGAATCCGTCCCCGCCGATGCCGATGTCGACTCCGGCTCCACCGCTGAGTGAGTCGTCTCCCGGACCTCCGGAGAGGTGATCAGATTCACCGGATCCGAGGAGCTCATCGTTGCCTTCGCCGCCGATCACGACATCGGCGCCGGCACCACCGTCGAGGTGGTCGGAGCCCGATCCACCGTTGATTTCGTCGTCACCGTCACCGCCCCAAATTGCATCGTCCCCCTCATCACCCAGGAGACGGTCGGGTCCCTCCGCACCCCGGATGACGTCGGCCCCGGTCGCTCCCTTCACGAGATCCGCCCCACCACCACCGTCGAGCTCGTCGTCACCGTCTCCTCCTCTCACCTCGTCGTCGCCCAAACCCCCTTCCAGAAGATCGGCGTGGTTCCCCCCGACCAGGGTGTCGGCCCCGTCGCCACCTTTGAGGTGATCGTCACCCTCCCAACCCGAGAGTTCGTCGTCGCCGTCGTCGCCTCTGAGGAGATCGTTGCCGTCACCGCCACCGAGCACGTCGTTGCCCCCGCCGGCGCGCAGCTCGTCGTCTCCGGCGCCGCCCATGATCAGGTCGTCGCCGAGGGCGGCGCGAACGACGTCGTTCCCCTTGCCGCCGTCGATCGTGTCGTTGCCCCCCGAGCCGTTGATGACGTCGGCGCCGGCGTCTCCGTGGAGGTCGTCGCCGCCCTCGCCGCCGTCGATGGTGTCGTCATCGGGGCCGCCGGAGACGAGGTCCTCGCCGGGGCCGCCGGAGATCACGTCGGGACCGTCCTGGCCGTGGAGCCGATCGGGACCGGCACCTCCCTCGATCACATCAGCGCCATCTCCACCGAAGATCAGATCCCGTCCGTCGCCACCGAACAATCGATCGGCGCCTCTGCCGCCGTCGAGGCGATCCCGACCGGGCCCCCCGCAGATCACGTCGTTGCCGTCCCCACCGTCGATGACGTCTCGACCCCCGAATCCGATGATGACGTCGTCGCCGGGCGTGCCGGTGATGAAATCCACGCCGGGCGTTCCCAGGTGAGTGGGTGCCAGCCCGTCACAGGTCGGGTCACCGAGCCCGGCGGTGCGCCGGAGCCAGTCGCCCAGAGCGGCCACGTCGACTGCGAGTGCCGGAAGGTCGGGAGCCCCGCACCCGAGTGACCACGAGATGATCCCGTGCTGCTCGGCGCCGTCGGCGGTTTCGACGACGAGGGGCCCTCCCTGATCCCCGATGCACGCACCGGCGCCCCCATCGAGATCTCCGGCGCACAGCATCGCCGCCGGGTCGAAGTCGGTGCCGTAGGTCTCGCGGCACACCGTCCGGTCGATCACGGTGACCTCCACCGCGTACATCGAAGCCGGGAAGCGGTCGGGGGAGCGGGTGTCGCCCCATCCGGCGACGACGGCTGTTGTTTCGGCCGCGAGTGCCGGGTCGCCGAAGGAGACGAGGTCGGGTGGCGAAACGGTGGTCGGCTGTGCGAGTCGGAGGAGGGCGGCGTCGTATCGGCCCTGCTGGTGCTCGGGATGGCGAGCGATCGAGGCGATGCGAACCCGTTGCCCCTGCCGCAGATCGTGGCTCCCGACCACCACGTCGAGATCGCCGGCCCGTTTCCCGGCCACGCATCGGGCGCTCGTGAGCACCCAATCGGCAGCGACCACGGAGCCGCCGCACAGGTAGCCGTGCCACGGGTCGTCGGTGTGGTGGTCGACTACTGCGGCAACGAAGTCGAGGCGAGAGGGGTCGGCGACCTCCTCACCCCCGACGACTCGGACCGGTGCCGTGGAGGGGGCGGTCATGACCACGGCGAGCGACAGGGCCAGGGCGAGGCGCATGGGTTCCTTTCGATCGGCCGGCCCAGTATTCGGAAGCGCCGGGGCGATTCCTAGACCCTTGGCTCCAGGTCCATCTTTGCCGTGCCGATGGGAGAGCATGGACGCGGCGACGCACTGGCGCGCCTGGATCAGATATGTGGTCGCGGCCGGGGTAGGGGCCGCGATGAGTTGGTTCGCGTTCATCGCCCATGACCCCGTCCCGGTGTTCGATTGGGTCGATTTGGGGTTTCACGAGGTGGGTCACGTCATCACCTACCCTTTCCCCCACCTGTTCACCGCGGTGGCGGGATCTCTGCTGCAGGTAGCGGTTCCGGCCGGCCTTGCCGTCTACTTCTGGCTCCGCCAACACGACCGGGCGGCCACCGGGTTCTGCATGGCTTGGGCGGGGACGTCGGCTTGGGACGTGAGCGTCTACATCGCCGACGCCCCCTATCAGGCACTGCCGCTGATCGGTGGGGGGCAGCACGACTGGGCCTACATCCTCGGTCCCCGGCAATTCGATGCCATCGACCGGGCGGGCTCGATCGCCGGGTTCGTGGAGACGATGGGGATGGCGGTCGCCGCCGCCGGGGTGGGGCTGGCACTGTGGCCGGCGGTGCGGTTCGCCTTCGATCGGTCCCCGGAGCGGTCGCAACTGGCCCGACCCGAGGTTCGCCGGGTTCGTGAGACAACCGGCCCGGAAAGCCCACCGGCATCGGCCGCCGTCGGCCCGGCCGTTGACGGCGATCCGTGGCTCGCCGCGGCTCAGCTGCCCTTCTTCCATGACGAGGACGATCGATCGCCGCGATAGGGTTGGCGTATGCGGAAGGCGGGCTCCGCCGCATTGGCCCTCCTCGTGATCCTGGGCGTTGCTCCTTTCACATCCGCGGAGACCGGGACGGTGGGTGCGACCCGAACCCTCAGGGCGAAGATGCTGCAAGTCGTCGACGGTGAGACGGAGGGAACTCTCCAGGCCGTTGGAAGGCGCAATCAGTGGGGCTCCGACGACGACCCGGAGCACTACCTGAGGTTGTCGGGCGATTTCGACGTCCGGTTCACCTATCGTGTCGTCAGGCCCCCGGCGATCGGTCGCCTCGCCTTGACGTGGGTCCTGCGCGGAGACGGGGAGTGGCGGTTCGAGGCCCAGGATCAGGGCTCCCGCCGGTGGGTGACGCTGGCGACCGGGTCATCGGCGGAAGAGTGGGAGAAGCAGTCCCGTCGGGTCGATGTTGCCCTGCTCGGTGCCGTGTCCAAGCTGAGGGTACGACTGGTGGGGACCAGCGACGCGCTCGACGTCGATCTGCTGGTGGCGAAACGCACTGTGTGGCAACCGGAGCCGGGCACGACCTGGCAGTGGCAGCTCACCGGCACCATCGACCGGTCCTACGACGTCGCCATGTACGACATCGATCTGTTCGACGTGCCGGAACGGGTGATCGAGAGTCTGCATGACGAGGGCCGCATAGTCGTGTGCTACTTCTCGGCGGGGGCGTGGGAAGAGTGGCGCACCGACGCCGATCGGTTCCCGGAGGAGGTTCTCGGGGCCGACAACGGCTGGCCGGGGGAACGCTGGCTCGACGTGCGGCGCCTCGACGTTCTCGGACCGATCCTGGAGGATCGGCTGGAGTTGGCTGTCGCCAAGGGTTGCGACGGGGTTGAACCCGACAACGTGGACGGATACGTCAACCGGTCCGGGTTCCCGCTCACCGCCGAGGATCAAGCCGATTTCAATCGATGGCTGGCTCGGGAGGCACACCGCCGCAAGCTGTCGGTGGGCTTGAAGAACGACCTGGATCAGATACGCGAACTGGTGGATCACTTCGACTGGGCGCTCAACGAGCAGTGCTTCCAGTACGACGAGTGTGAGTTGCTGCTGCCGTTCGTCGATGCCGGCAAGGCCGTGTTTGGTGTCGAATACCGGGGAGACCCTCCGTCATTCTGTCCCGAAGCCGAAGCGCTCGGCTACAGCTGGCTGAGGAAGCGTTTCGATCTCGATGCGTGGGTCTTCGCCTGCTGACGCAACTTCCCTCGCAGGGCGACGGATCCCTCAGCCGATCGACACCAACTCGATCTCGAAGGTCAGAGCCTCACCGGCCAACGGGTGGTTGGCATCGATGCGCACGATCTCGTCGGTCACCTCCAACACGGTGCCGACGGCGCCGTTGGCAAACGGGACCTGGTCCCCAGGGGCAAGGTCGTCGGGTGCATCCGACCTCGGGAACTCGAGGACGAGGTCGGGATCGACGTCGCCGTAGGCGTCGGCTGGCTCTATGCGTACCGTTCTGCTCTCCCCGATGGCGAGACCGCGAACCGCTTCGTCGAAGCCGGGGATCACCTGGCCACTCCCCACCACGAACGCCAGCGGGCCGCGATCGCGCGACGAGTCGAATTCGGTGCCGTCGTCGAGGGTTCCGGTGTAGTGGACCTCGACCGGGTCGCCGTCCTTCGCCACGCCGGGATCACCGGATTCGCCGCCGGGGCTCACCGCGGTGGTCGCCGTGTCGTCGTCGCCGCAAGCGGCGAGCAGCAGGGTTGCCGCCAGGGCGGCGGCGAGGAACGAGACGAAACGTCGGGGGTTCATGGGGAGCCTTCCGGGAGAGGCACACACTCTACGAGCCTCCGGGGGAATCGCACGCGGCGAGCCCCGCCCGGAGGCGGGGCTCACCGTGCAACTTCCGGGCTCTACTGGACCGAGAAGGCCAGCTTGCAGGTGGCGTTGTAGCGGACGACCTTGTTCTCGTCGACGCGAGCGGTGAAGGCTACGACCTCGACACCGGTGATGCCCTTGACGCTCTCGGAGGCCTTCTTGACGGCCTGCTCGACGGCGTCCTCCCAGGACTTCTCCGAGACACCGATGATCTCGATGACCTTGACCGCACCCTTATCGATGTATCCCACTGATGCTCCTCTTGCTCGGGTTCGGGGCGATGGTACCGGGATCGGCCGGCTTGGCTCAGACGATGCCCTCGGGCCGGTGGATCCTGTCGTACTCGCGAAGTGCGAAACGGTCCGTCATACCCGAGACGTAGTCGATGGCCTGCGTCACGGTGTCGGCCTCGGCGTGGCGGTAGGTGTCGGGGATGTCGCCGGGATGCGAGAGATAGTGATCGACGAGGCTGCGGATCACCGTGATGGCCCGTTGCCGCTGTGCCTCGGCCTCGGGACGGAGATAGACGCGCTCGAACATGAAGTCCCGCAGCTCGGTCATGACATCGAGCGCCGTCGGAACCATGACGATCTCACCCGCGGCGAGCGATCCGTCCACGACCGCATCGATCATGGAGGCGATCCACTCGCCGCCCGGTGTGCCGAAGGTGGTGATGCTCCGAGAGGGAAGATCCTCCTGGACGATGACACCGGCTCTGATGGCATCCTCGACGTCGTGGGTCAGGTAGGCGATCCGGTCTGCGAACCGGCAGAGGAACCCCTCCGCCGTCCGGGGCGGCGGATCGATCTTCCATGAGTGGGCCCTGATCCCGTCGACGACCTCGACGGTGAGGTTGAGAGGTTCGAGGACCTCGAAGACCCGCACACTCTGGGCGGCGTGATGCCATTCCCCCTCGACATAGGGGCTGAGGGCATCTTCACCCGTATGGCCAAAGGGTGAGTGCCCCACGTCGTGACTCAGACAGATGGCCTCGGTGAGGTCCTCGTTGAGGGCGAGGCGGAGCGCAAGAGACCGGCCGACCTGGGTCACCTGCAAGGTGTGGGTGAGCCGGGTGACGAAGTGATCGCCGTCGGGATTGATGAACACTTGGGTCTTGTGCTTGAGGCGGCGAAACGCCTTGGCATGCAGGATCCGGTCGCGGTCCCGCTGAAAGACGGTGCGGTGCGGGTCGGGCTCCTCGGGTACCGTCCGTCCGGCCGAGGCAGTCGCCGGCGTGGCGCCGGGGGCGAGGTGATCGGCCTCGTAGCGCTCACGGTCGATGCGGCTGCGCCTCAGGAACTCAGCCACCGGTGATGCCGGTGTCGACCTGGAGCTGGCGGAGAAGGAACACCACAAAGGCGCCGGCCAGCAGGAGGCCACCGATCGCCAGTGCTCGCTGCCACCGATTGAGGCCGAGGAACGAGGTGACCGGACCTTGCTCCGGTTCACCGCTGATGATGCGGCGCCGGACTCGGGCCGAGACCATGTCGACGAGTAGCACCGCGGCGATGGTGAGAAAGAGCACCGTGCCGGCCCGGCTGAAGTCCCGGAAACGCAGTTGGGACACCAGTTCGGCACCGACCCCGCCGGCGCCGACCACGCCCAGTACGGCCGAAGCGCGGATGTTGATCTCGAAGCGGTACAGCCAATAGGCGACGATGTTGGGCATCACCTGGGGGATCACCGCGAAGCGGATTCGGGCGATCTGACCGCCCCCGACAGCAGCGACCGCCTCGACGGGGCCCTCATCGATGCCCTCGATCACCTCGGAGGAGAGCTTGCCGAGGGTTCCGATCGAGTGAATACCCAAGGCGAGCGTTCCGGTCCACGCCCCCAGACCGGTGATCGGAATGAGCACCATCGCCACGAGCAGCTCGGGGATGGCTCGGATGGCGTTCAGCACCTGGCGGATTCCGGTGTTGAGCCAGGTCGGGGTCATGTTCTTGGCGGCGAAGAAGGCGAGAGGGAAGGAGAAGAAGGCTCCGATCATGGTGCCGATCCAGGCGATGAAGATCGACTCCATGATCTTGGGCAGGGCCCGCTGCACGGCCTCGGGGCTGAGGTCCGGCGGGAAGAGCCGGTGCACGATGTTCCAGATATCACCCGGGGCCTCGAGGAGGCGGTCCATGGAGATGTTGAGCCCCGCCGCCGACCAGATGGCGGGGATGATCACCGCCGCGGCGATCCCCCAGCGGAAGAGTCGAGGCCCCAGCGGAGGCTTGGGCCGCCCTGGAGGGGCAAGGTCGGATGGATCCAAGAGGGTGGTGGGCTCGGTCACACCAGCCGCCTTCGTAACGCCACCGACACCTGTTCGATCACGAACACGACTACGAAGATCACCGTGACGATGGCCAGCACCCGGTCGAACCTGAAGAACGACCGCTGCGCCTCGAGGACCCGACCGATGCCGCCGGCACCGACGATGCCGAGGACGACCGAAGCGCGGATGTTGATCTCAAAGATGTAGAGGGCGTAGGCCACGTAGTTGGGGAGTACCTGGGGCAGCACGGAGCTCCGCACCGCCGGGTAATGGCTGGACCCGGTGGCGCGGGCCGCTTCCAAGGGCCGCTCGTCTACGGCATCGACGGTCTCCGAGAGCAGCTTGGACATGATCGCGAGAGAGAACATCGTCAGTGCCAGCGTTCCGGCGAAGGGTCCAATCCCCACCGAGGTGGCGAAGATCATCGCCCAGAACAGGTCGGGGATGGTTCGGATCACATTCATGAAGCCCTTGCTGCTGCGGTAGAGAGTCTTGGACGGGGCTGTGACCCGTGAGGCGTTGAAGGCCAGCGGCAGCGCCAGGGCACACCCGATGATGCTGGCGATGATGGCGATCCGGAAGGTCTCGATGAGAGGGTTGTCGCGGGTGGCCGAGCCGAACTCCCAAGAGGGGAACCACCACCAGTCGCCGTCGCCGACCGCCCAGTCAAAGTCGGGCGGCCAGAAATTGGGGACCTCGGTGATGTTGGCGACGTTGCGGACCAGTCCGGGAAGAGTGAAGCCGACCTGAGCCGCGGCATAGACGGTGAGATAGAGGACCGTGGTTCCCACGATGATCCCGTTGAGTCCGCTGACGGAGGAGAGCACGGCCGCACCGCCGATGAGGCCCACGGCCAGCCCGGCGAATGCATAGGTGCCGGTTCCGAACGCGACCGACTCACCGACGACACCTTCGAGCGGCTGCAGGACGTCGTAGGCGACTGCGGCCGGCACGGCGAGCAGTCCGGCCCCCGCCCAGGCGGCGGCGGTGGTGACCGCCTTGGCAATGCCTCCATCACGACGGATGACCACCACTGCCGTCCCGACTCCGGCGATGGCCCAGGCTCCTGCGAACTTCAAGGCGAGGTTGGGAGTGAGCGCTTCGGGGGTGTCGGAGAGCATGATGGTGGCCACGACCGTTGCTCCGATCGACCCCGCGATCGCGATCGACGCGTCGATCGGATCGAGCCGATACCCGGACAGGAGCAGAGCCGCAACGAGACCGGCGCCGCCGATCAGGCCCCAGACGGCACCTCCGGCGAGATCACCGAGGAACCCGCCGATGGTGAAGGCGGCCGCCACCAAGAGGAGTGACGGCAGGAGGGTGACGGCCCGGCGGGGAGCCTTGGGCCGCACCTGCGTTGTCGTCACAGCTCGGCGCCTTCGAGCAGATCGTCGGGGGTGACGGCGCGTCCGTAGATGCCCCGGAAGGTCTCCTCATCGACGTCCTTGATGTCGCCGTCGTAGACCATCCCGCCGTCCTTGAGGCCGATGAGGCGCTTGCCGTAGGACCGCGCCAGGTCGAGGAAGTGGAGGTTGATGATGGTGGTGATGCCGAGATCCCGGTTGATGCGACGCAGGTCCTGCATCACGGTGTGCGAGGTGACCGGGTCGAGAGAGGCCACCGGTTCATCGGCGAGCAACACTTGCGGCTGCTGGGCCAGGGCGCGGGCGATCCCCACCCGCTGTTGCTGGCCGCCCGACAGGTTGGAGGCGCGGATGTAGGCCTTCTCCACGATCTCGACTCGCTCCAGTGCCTGGAGGGCGATCTCCTTGTCGTTGCCGGGCCAGATGCCAAGCATCGAACGCCAACGAGGCACCTTGGAGAGCCGCCCCATCAGCACGTTGTTGATCACCGTGGTGCGGTACACGAGGTTGAACGTCTGGAAGATCATCCCGATCCCGGAGCGAAGCTCCCGAAGGGCCTTGTGGGAGGCGCCGCGCACTTCCTGGCCGTTGACTCGCACGGATCCGGCGGTGATCGGCACGAAGCCGTTGATGGCTCGCAGCAGGGTCGACTTGCCGGCTCCCGAGAGGCCGACGATGACGAGCAGCTCACCCTGCTCGATCTGGAGCGAGACGTTCTTGAGGGCCTTGAGGCCCCCGGGATAGGTGACGTCGACGTTCTCGAATTCGATCATGTCGTGGTCCGGCGGGTTTGGGGCCGCCCCGAAGGGCGGCCCCAAACGTCAGCCGGTGGTTATGCGAACCCGAGTAGGTCGATGGCATCGGCGATCGGCTGGAGCGATGTCGGGTCCGGCCTTGTCACGCCGGTCCACGTGTACAGCTCCTCCATCACCGCCAGACCGTCCTCGGTCGATATGTAGTCGACGATGGCATTGAAGAACGCCGCCTTCAGCGAATCGGGAAGGCCCGCCCGAGCGGCGATCACATCGTTGGCGATGTCGGGGGTGAGGTTGAACACGATCACCCTCTCGCCGACATCCTGGAGTTCCTCACGGACACTTCGGCGGGCATCGTCGAACGAAATGCCGATGTCGGCATCCCCGTTGTAGACCGCCGTGACCGAAGCATCGTGGCCGCCCGAGAAGATCGACTCGTACTGGTCGTCGGTGATCCCCAGGTTGAGCAGCTGCACCGTCGGGAAGATGAATCCCGAGGTGGAGGTCTCGGTGGTGAAGGCGATCGTCTTGCCGATCACCGACTCCAAGGAGGCCTCGCACGCATACCCCTCTGAGACCGCGTCATCGCGGGTGTCGTCGCTGTTGTAGCCGACCTGGAGCGCCACCGTCTCGGTGGGTCCCAGCAGCGTCGGTACGCCGGTGGCGAGTCGCTCGCCGGTATCGGGATCGAGGTTCTCGAACGCACCGGGAACCGGGTCGCTGGCGCAGATGCTCGGATCATTGGTGAACCACTGGCCGTGGTAGGTGCCCGATCCGAAGCGTTCCGACTGGGCCACCAGTTCGAGCTCGCCGGGGAAGGCCCGTTCGGCCAGCACGTAGCCGGCGGGGCCGAACGCCCCGAAGTCGGCCTGGCCGGTGCCCATCGCCACACCGAGACCGGTGTAGTCGGTGGTCACCAGACCCTCGACCTCGATGCCGAGCGCATCCGACAGCACGGCGGCGAAGGTGTCGACGTCGTCCTGCAGCTCCTCGACCTCTTGGCTGGGCACGAACCCGAAGACGATGCTGTCGGGCCAGTCCGGCAGCGGGAAGGCCACCGGCTCCGGTGCCTCATACAGCACGCTGCCGGCCGGAGCCGTGAACCAGGTGTCGTAGATCTGCTGGTAGGTGCCGTCGGCCAGCATGTCGCTCAGGGCCTGATCGAGCGCCGCCAGCAGCTCGGCATTCTCCGGGTTTACCGGGAAGCCGAAGTACTCGTTGGTGTCGATGATGTCGGCGATCCTCAGACCCGGCCGGTTGCCGACCTCTTCCACGGCCGAAGGCTCGTCGAAGATCACGCCGGTGACCTGTCCGCCCTCGAGGGCGTTGTAGGTGTCGGCGGCGCCGGGGAACTCCCGGACCTCGACCCCGTTCGGGTCGAGATTCTCGATCGCCCAGTCGCGTCCGGTGGTCCCGGTCTGCACGGCCACGGAGTCGCCCTCACCGAGGTCATCGACGGAGTCGATTCCCGGGGTGAAGTTGTCGTTGACCGTGAGCGCTTGCTGCGCCAGGTAGTACGGCTGGGTGAAGTTCACCTGCTCGGCCCGCTCCGGGGTGATAGTGGTGCCGGAGGCAACGATGTCGAACCGCCCGGTGGCCAGCTGAGTGAAGATCGTGTCGAAGTCGGTGTCGATCCACTCCGTCTCCAACCCGATCCGTCTTGCCATTTCGTTAACGAGATCGGCATCGAATCCGATGACCTCGCCCGAGGCGTCGAAATCCTCGAACGGCGGCCAGGGAATGTCCGATCCCACCGTAAGCATGCCGGGGTTGATCGTCTCCATCCCCATGGCTTCGGTGGTCGTGGGCGCGGCCGTCGTGGTCGTCGCCTCGGTGGTCTCCGCACTGTCATCGTCATCGCCACAGGCCGAAATGACCAGGGCGAAGACGACAAACAGAGGGAGAAGCCTGCGTAGTCGCATAGTCCCTAACTCCTAGGTTTGGCGCCAGGTGAGGGCGGCCAGGGCCTCCCTCACCGCTGCGAAGGCTATCACCCGACGCCGGGGTGTGACCGGGCCGAACGGCCCTCGATCAATCCGGTGAAATCCGTCCAGGTTTCGATATCGCGAACTCCGGGGATCGGGCCGTTCCAGGGCCGAACGAAGCGACACACCAAGGCCTCGGGTCGGGCCCGGTGGATGTCTCGAATCTGGTGGGGCGAGTCGTCGAGATAGACATCACAGGGGACACGCCATTTGCCGGCAAGCACGTGGATCTCCCTGGTGGGGATGCGGTGCTCGGCGATCCAGGCGAAGGTGTCGTGCACCGCCCAGTGCGGCTTGGTGGTGAGGATCACGATCTCATGCCCAACATCATCGAGTCGCCCCAGGGCCTCGACGGCCCCGTCGTAGGCGTCGAGATGGCGGAACACGCTTCCGTCTGCGTTGCCTGCTGCCCATCGCCAGAAGGCGGCCGCATCGGGGAAGTGGGTCGGTTGGTGAAGCCCATCCCACGCCCGAACCGCATCCAGCGGGACGTCGGCCCCGAACTCCTCGTTGTACCGGGTGATCCAGCCGGCGTTGAAGTCGGCGACGACTCCGTCGAGATCGATGCCGAGGCGGCAGGACACGGCGGGATTGTATGTCACTCCGGGCGGTCCCGACGACGGTATCTAGGCTTCCAGGAGTGGCGGAACCTCGGGTGGAAGTCGGCACGAACGCCGTGATCGTGGCGGTCACGGGCGACGAGCCGCGAATCCTCACCGTGGACGATGCGGGCCTGGTGGGGCTTCCCGTCGGCACGCTCGACCCGGAGACAGACCAGACGCTGGAGCGGGCACTGCGGCGCTGGGTTCGCGAGCACACCGGGATCGAGCTCGGCTACGTCGAGCAGCTGTACACCCTCGGCGACGTGGGGCGGGGGCCCGACCCGCTGGTTCGGCTTGTCTCGGTGACGTATCTCGCCTTGGTGCGGGAGATGGAGGCCGATCCGGGAGCGTGGTGCGACTGGTACGAGTTCTTCCCGTGGGAGGACTGGCGCGAAGGCCGTCCGGGGGTGCTCGAGGACGCCGTCGTGCCGGCGCTGGACGAGTGGGCGGGTGCGGCGCGAGATCAGGAGGCGCGCCGGGAGCGGATGCAAATCATGTTTGGGCTCGAGGGTTCGGCGTGGGATGCCGAGCGGACGCTGGAGCGCTACGAGCTGCTGTGGGAGGCCGGCTTCGTTCCGGAATCGGGTTCGGACCACTTCGACGACGCCGTTCACGGTCGATCGATGCAACTCGACCACCGCCGTATCGCCGCTCAGGCGCTGGGGCGGCTCCGGGGCAAGCTCCGCTATCGACCGGTGGTGTTCGAGCTGGTGCCGGACGCGTTCACGCTCAGCGGCCTTCAAAGAGTGGTCGAGGCCCTGTGGGGGGTCCGGCTTCACACGCAGAACTTCCGGCGGCTCCTCGACCGAGGAGGACTCGTCGAGGGCACCGGGGAGATGGATCCGACCACCGGGGGCCGGCCTGCCGAGCTCTACCGATTCCGGCGTGAGGTGGTTCGGGAACGCCCGGCCCCCGGGGTGGGCCTGCCGGGTTTGCGCACCAGCGGGTGAGATCACCGTGGCCCAGGCCAGTGTGTGAACCCGGGTGTGGCTTATGGCTCCTGGTCGCCCGGATCTCCGTTACCGATGGGGACACCGACGTCGGGGGAGGGGGAGAAGGCCACGAGGCCCTGGGTCCCGCCGGCGTAGACGGTTCCGTCCGGGGCGACGGCCAGCCTCCACACTCCATGGAAGGCGCCCTCGCCGAACACGTTCATCGACCCGTCGAGGGGGTCGACTCTGGTCAGTCCGATGCACGGCCATGCGGTCCACAGAGCTCCGTCGGGGGCGATGACCGATTCGGTCTCCAGGTTGAAGACCCCCCAAGTGAGATTGCACCCGAGATTGGCTTCGAGTTCCCCGATGTCGACGGGGAATGACTCGGTGGCCATACCGGCGGCCCGGCGCTCCCAAATTCCCGAATCCCTGGCCACCCACAGGCCCGACTCGACCCAAAGGCCGTCCTGGTACTCCCAGGTTCTCGGATCCGAGGCTCCCGGCTCACTCCGCTCCCGTTCGAGGGTCCATCGCACACCGCCTCGTTCGATGCCTTCGATGTCCCACCCGCCGCCCGGGTCGACGAGGACGACCTCGGCGGGCATCCAGATCGAGGCGAAGCCCCCGACGACCATGGGAGTGGGGAACTCCATCGTCTGCCATACGCCGTCGAAGCGGCTGATCCAGGTGGGCCCGTCGTCATCCCAAGGGCTCCCGGTGGAGCCGGATTCGGATCCGACCCATACGGCACCGGCGGCATCGATCCCCATCGGACAGCACCCCATTGAGACGTGAATCTCAGAATCGCCGGGAAGGTGGGCTGTGGCCGTGTGATCTACCCATGTGCCGTCCCGGTACTCCCAGAGGAAGGACGGTCCTTCGGGGGCGACCGGGTGATCGTGGAACCACACCCCCCCGTCGGGTCGTACACCGAGGAGTCTTGGGCCGAGGTGCCACGACGGCAGCGGCGACTCCTCCGAGTTTGCGACAACGGCCCACCCGGTCCCGTCGTGACGCATCAGGGCCCACGGGGCCGACTCCAGGTCCAGGTCCCACAGCATCCCGTCGAGAAGTGGCCCCTGGTAGTCGACGTCGAGCACCACGGCCCAGACGGTGCCGTCGTCGGCGACCGCTACGTCACCAATGACTCCGCCGAGCGCCCCGGGTTCATCGTCGCCGTACAACCAGTAGTCCTCACCGAGCGGCGCTGGGACGATCGTCGTTGTCGGAGAGATTGGGATCTCTTCCACGGTGGTCCCAGGGGCGGCAGTGGTGACGGGACCAAGGGTGGTGACGGGTGCAAGAGCGGTCTGGGGCTCTGTCGAGGATTCAACAGATCTCTCTTCTCCATCACATCCCACAACCACCACCAGCAACGTCATCAAGAGAGCGGTGCGTCTCACCAAGCGTTCCCTCCCAAGCACCCCACCGAGCTGGAGCCTACTCAGGCCCCGAGCCGCTACGCGGAGGCCACAGGCCGCCTATCTCTCGGGTGACATTTCGTAACACTGGCCCAGGCCTCGAGTAGTCACCCGCTCATGATGCAAGGCCCCGCTTCTTTAGCGGATCCGGTCGAGAAGAGCCCTTCTCAGTTGATCGGGCGTCGGGCTACCCGACATCCCACGCTCAGTGCGGTAGATCCGACAGGCGAGACCCACGGGAGCATCAGAGTTGGCGAAAGGATCCTCACCGTCGATGACGAGGGTGGGCGAGCCCCGGAAGTCCAGGTCGACAGCCTCCTGGTGAGTCGCGACTCGACGCGTCTTGACGGTCGCTTCGACTCCCAACTCGTTGACCAGCTCGTTGACGAGAGATCGGGTGTGCTGCCAATTGGGGCAATCATCGAAGTACCTGAGTTCAATATCCATGTGGTGGCTGCCTCCGCCGTTGCCAACCACGGCGCTCTGCTGGCTGACCCTTCGCCTCTGGTGACACTTCGTGACGCTGGCCCAGGGGATGACTATGCCCCCAAATCAGCCCTTCGCTGCATGTACTCGTCGCGTTCGATCTCGCCGCGGGCGTAGCGCTCATCGAGCACATCGAGCGCGGTTCGCCTCGCGGGCTGCCCGCCACCCTGGCCAACGGAACGCACCAGCCAGACGATGGCCACCACAACTAGCGTCATGAACACCCACCCGAAGACGGCCGTGCCCCAGCTCCAACCGTCCATGTGTCCCCATCCGTATGGGTCTGCCAACACTGTGGCACCATATGCCGCCGACATCTTCACTCCTCGTTCTGTTGGCGAGTGGTATACACCTCCCGCCGCGCTATCGGTCGCACTCAAGGGCTCGGGGGACATTTCGTAACACTGGCCCACGGGACGGTGATCGGCTACGGCGCGGTCGGCTCGAACCCGACTGCGACGAGCGCTTCTGCGATCGTGGCCAACCCGGTCTGGTTGACCCGCCACCAAGGGAGGTTGGGTTCGTCGTCGGTAGGTCCGATGTACCCCATTTCGCCGGGATCGAGATCGTGGTTGCCCCCGTTGAGAAGGTCGTAGATCGACACCATGGCGGAGCCATTTTCGGCAGCTGCCTCTCGGTGCTGAGCACTCCATGATTCCCACCAGATCGTGCACTCGGCTCCGATGCCGGCCTCGTCCTGATGGGGAAGCCAAACGTTGACCATGTCGATCGTGATCAGCAGGGTGGGCAGTCCTTGGCGGAGACTCCAGATCTCGGTGTAGAGCTCGTTGAGGCTCTCTCGATAAGGCGCCCAGTACCCGGGTGAATCATCGAACGCCGGAGGAACACCCGGCTGCCCGGCGCGATCGCCGATTGGTCTTCCGTCGAGACCTTCGATCGCGATGTCCCATTGGCAGCGATTGAAATCGGTCTCGAGATGAGCAGTATCCACGGCGACCTCGCCAACCTTGTCGGTGCGGTCGATGCGGGGGAACAGCACGATGATCTCTGCCTGTCGTGTCAGGTCGCCGAGTCGAGGCGACATTTCGTTCCTCAGATGCCCCAGCAGGACCGTGGTGTAATTGATCGGACCAGTGCCCGATGGGTACTGGGCCCTGACCTCGACACCCAACGCATCTGCCGCACGAGCTGCGTACATCTCGGCCAGCGGGGTCGGATAGAGGTAATCAGCCCCGAGGAAGAGCACATCCCACGGCTCATCCGGCCCCGGCAGTGCCGTCCCCGCCTCCTCCACCGTGGTGCTCGATACCACGCCGTCGTCGTCTCCGCCGCACCCCGCTGTCGCAATGAGCAGCAGCATCGTGACGAGAGCCCGCAGGCGTTTCACAACCCGCTCCCCTCCAGCACCCCCACCGAACCGAAGCCTACGCCCGGCGTCTCACGTGGTATCGCTCGGGTGACATTTCGTAACACTGGCCCACGGGGCGGTGATCGGCTACGGCGCGGCCACGAGGCCCGGCTCGACCCGGGGCACCTCAACCGGATCAGGAGAAAGGAACGCCACCTGCCGGCGGCGTAGCCGATTGAGGCCACGGCCCCGTCCGTATACGTGCGTACAGATAACCGATCGGGTTCTCGCGCCCGCAAGGACGGCTGACGCTCAGATTGCCGGTTATGCGTGGGTTTCTCGGCTTGTTGTCATTGGGACGAGTCTGCCGGCTGGAATAGTCCGAAGGTCGCTCCGTCGGGGTCTCGGAGTACCGCGACGACTCCGACGCCGGGCAGGGTAAGCGGTCCCAAGAGGACTTGGCCGTTCATATCTTCGGCTTTCCGGGCGCCCGCTTGCACATCCTCCGAGCCGAAGTAGCCCACCCAGTGCCCTTCAGGACCGCCTGACGGCCAAACGTCGCTGTCGGGACGCGGCCCGGTGAGTCCTCCGATGGGCATTCCGTCCTTGAGAAGGGTCCGATAGGCTTCGGCTCCTTCCCCGACCGTCGTCACCGAGAGTCCCACGACCTCCCGGTAGAACCTTTCCGACGTGTCGGGATCCCGTGACATGAGTTCGATCCAGATGACCGGTGAACCAGCGACTGTCATGTTCTGCCTCCTCCTACTGATGTGACGACGAACCGTACGCCGTTCAATTGAGCAGAGACCTAGGTAGCGGCCTCGCCCGATTCGACGACAACGGGTGATGTCAGGGCCGAGTGGCAATGACCTTCCCGTCCTCCTCTGGTGACATTTCGTACCGCTGGCCCAGGCGACGGTGAGGTCCCATCGACCCGGCCAATGTGGTCGTCAGTTTGGGCAGTCGGGATATCGCAACTCATCGGCAGACGTCCAGTGGAACCCGGATCCTGAGTACGAAGGGAGGCTGGAGATCGTCACGAGCAGGGGTTCACCTTCGATTACTTGAACCATCGTTTCGCATCCGAAGTGCATGGGGCCTGAGGGGATGTACGCCTCGATTATGAATCGGTAGGTTCCTGGTTCGAATGTCACGACTCGATCGACCTTCACCTCCCAATACCGGTCGTCTCGTTGAGGGTGTATCACGTCGGACATCGAGAATGGATCGGAATCGGCGGGTCCCATACGTGTACCTCCGAACGCATCTTCTGCGCTCGTAGCGTCCAGGGGTAAGACCCAGGCATCTATGCCATGATCCTCGACCCCTTCGAGGCTACCGAGAGAGACCGTGATTGTTTGGGGCGCAAGTTGGGTTGCGGAGTCGTCGCCGCCTTGGCATGCGACGACACTCATGAGCAGAGCAGCCACGAGGGCAGACGGCAACACCCGCGCTGAGAGCCGGCGCTGCCACGCCGATGATTGATGTGCAATCGTCAAAGGGACACCCCTAGACCATCCCTCAACCTCATCGTTCAATGAGGCAGCTGCAAGAGCCAAACGGCCTGTTTGCTCGCAGGCAGTAGGTGCCGCCAAGGGAGGTCGCCGTACCCAGTACCCCTGATCCCTCCGAGAGCGAACACTCGCCTTGGAGATTCCTCGGGTGACATTTCGTAACGCTGGCCCAGGGTGGCGCCTGCCACACCTGATCTCCGGGAAGGACCTCCCGGGAGCTGTGATCCTCTCGCCCTCGCTACCATCCCCGGTCCGTGACCCTTCCTTCCTTCCGCAACATCGCGCTGGTCGCGCACGTCGATCACGGCAAGACCACTCTGGTCGATGCCATGCTCGGCGCCGCCGGCGTGTTCCAGGCCCACCAGACCCGGATCGACCGCGTCCTGGACAGCGACGACCAGGAGCGGGAACGGGGCATAACGATCCTCGCGAAGGCCGCTGCCTTGGAGTGGAAGGGTGTTCGCATCAACCTGGTGGATACCCCTGGCCACGCCGACTTCGGTGGAGAGGTGGAGCGGGCGCTCGCCCTGGTGGACGGGGTGCTGCTGCTGGTGGATGCCGCCGAGGGGCCGCTGCCGCAGACCCGTTATGTCCTCTCCAAGGCGCTGGCCCGCGACCTTCCGGCCGTCGTTGTGATCAACAAGGTCGATCGCCCCGACGCCCGCGCCGAGGAGGTCATGGACGAGGTCTATCAACTCTTCTTCGACCTCGACGCCGACGACCACCACATCGAGTTTCCGGTCGTCTCGACAATCGCCAGGGAGGGCCGGGCGATGGCCGGTATCGGCATCCCCGGCCCCGACGACGACCTGAGCCCCCTGCTCGACCTGGTGATCGACACCATCCCGCCGCCGGCGGGTGACGACTCGGCTCCCGTCCAGGCATTGGTCACCAACCTCGACGCCTCCGACTACCTGGGCCGGCTCGCCATCGGCCGGGTGGTAGCCGGCACCCTGCGGCAGGGGCAGCCGGTGGCTCTTTGCCACTCCAATGAGGAGGAACCGCCGATCGTCCGTCGCCTCACCCATCTGTTGGGGTTCACCGGCCTCGAGCGCACGGAGGTCGAGGAGCGGACCGCCGGCGACCTGTTCGTGGTGGCGGGGTTCCCCGAGGTGGAGATCGGCGACACCCTCACCGACCCCGACGATCCGCGGCCGCTGCCGCGCCTCCAGGTCGACGAGCCGGTTCTGCGGATGACCTTCGGCGTCAACACCTCACCGCTGGCCGGTCGGGACGGATCCCGGCTGACATCCCGACAGATCAGAGAGCGCCTGGAGAGGGAGGTGCGCGGCAACGTCTCAATCCGGATCGGCCCGACTCCCTCGCCGGAGATCATCGAGGTCGCGGGGCGCGGAGAGCTGCAGTTGGCCGTCCTGATCGAGGGGATGCGCCGTGAGGGGTTCGAGCTCCAGGTGAGCCGCCCTGAGGTCATCCTCCGCCAGATCGAGGGCAAGCCCCACGAGCCCGTCGAGCGGGCCGTTGTCGACGTGCCTACCGAGCATGTCGGCACGATCACTCAGGCGGCGGCTCCCCGAAAGGGCCGGGTCACCGACCTGAGCCCGGGCGACGCCGGCCGCACCATCGTGACCCTGGTAGCACCGGCCCGGGGCCTGATCGGATTCCGGTCGCTGCTGATGACGGCGACCCGGGGAACCGCTCTGGTCCATCAGCACCACCACGGTTGGCAACCGTGGGCCGGCGAACTACCGGCCCGGGTCGGCGGGGCAATCATCTCTGACCGCTCCGGGGTCTCGACCGCCTTCGCCCTCGAGAACCTGCAGAAACGCGGCGAGTTGTTCATCGGGCCCGGAGAAGACGTCTACGAGGGCATGATCATCGGCGAGGCGAGCCGTCCCGAGGAGATGACTGCCAACCCCACCAAGGCCAAGGAACTCACCAACATCCGCACGCACAGCCACGATGACGCCGTGCACCTGGCGCCGCCCCGCCGGATGACCCTCGAGCTCGGGATCGAGTGGATTGCCGACGACGAATTGGTCGAGGTGACCCCGCAATCGATCCGGGTCCGCAAGCGCTACCTCACCGAAAGCGACCGACGGGTGGCCCGCAAGCGGCGCTGAGCGGCGGCCACCCCAGACGACTGATTCCCGGGGAGATGCGGTTTGAGGGTGCTGTGATACTGGGGACGCACGCGTTGGGTCGCACTGTCGCAATGGGTCGTGGATTCCGACCCATCGTCGGGTGGGCCAGCGTTGCGAGATGTCGCCAGAGGGACGGCCGAAAACCGAGTGAGTCCCCACCGCGGGGGGGACTCACTCAGGACTCGTATCCCGGTTCAGATCTAACGGGGTGTTACCCCATGTGCCCCAACTGGGTGAGCATCGTCATGGTGTCGTAGTAGAGGTCCACATGCGTGATTTGACCGGATCCGTCAAGCGAGTAGACCTGTACGGCGGTGAGCTCGAAGTCGCCACCCTTGTTGGGGAAAGGCCCGAACTCGGCCGATTGGGTGCCGCGCCCCACGAACTGGACGGCCACCTTCCCATCTTGAGCGATGAAGGTGGGATCGGTGATTCGCGCGTTGGAGAAACCGGCATGCCAGCTCTTCAGATACTCGACAACATCATCCCGCCCTTTGGCGATAGTCCCTGCCGGAATGTCGACCCATGTGGAGTCGTCCGCCAGAGCGGCGCCCACCGTTTCATACTCGTGATTGTTGAAGGCCTCGATGACCGCCTGGACTCGATCCGTGTGTGTGCTCAACAGCTCTCCTTGATTGATGATGCCGACCTGTCAGTGGGTCGGCGGGATATGTGACACCGTACGGGTCGCGTTGTCGACTGCATGTCGAACCCTGATCGCAGCGCGCAACCTCACGACCGATGAAGACGAGGCCGGATGGACTCCCCTTACCTCAACCCCAGTGAGAGCCCACCGTCGAGTGAGCCAGTATTGCGAAATGTCACCCGAGGAATCAGGGAGCCTGGTGTCTCGAACATCCCATTCTGTCGTCGGGAGGCTCAAGATGCGGGCGTAGGCGAATTCGACCCGACGATGATCTGAAGCGTCGTATTCGTCGCCAGCCACCAGGCGTCGCCCTCGTCGAAGGAAGCGTTCGGGATGAACTGCGGCCACGCCACAAAGGCGTGTAGTTCGAAATCGGCAACTCAGGTGCCGTTGTCATCGACCGGAGGTCCCCACACCGAGAGTTCGCCGCTCGGTGCCTCCTGGGCAACCGTTCCACCTCCCAGGGCGAACACCAATACCAGCGCCAGCGCCGCCCCGATCACCAGGGTCTTCTTGAATGGCATCATCGCCACCCCCCTTTCCACATCACACTGATGCGGGTCAGGCCCCAGCGGTACGGAAAAGGGTGAGAGCTCTTCCACCGAAGCCCACCTGATGAGCCCTCGCAGCTATCCACAGTGACACAGACGCCCACTCTCTGTTAGGGCAAACGGCACCTTTGCATGCCTGGTCTGAGAGAGTCACCGCCAAACGGGAATCGAAGCCGACCATGCTCGATGGCAAACCCACGGTCGGCTGGGCCAGCGTCACGGGTTCCGGGCTGCCCGTCGCAGTTCGGTGATGGTGTGACGTAGCAGTGTCTCGAGGCGACTGCGATGCTCTTCCAGGGCCGCGACTTGGTCGCGGGCAACCCCGATCTGCTCTTCGAGATCGCGAAGGTCGGCCCTTCGGGTGCGCATCGTGCCGTCCGCTCCAGCATCGGGCTCGAGGAGGCGTAGCAGCCGACCGACGTCTCTTCCCGAGATGGGCGGATGGCGAAGCGGTCGATGCTCGGCGATCACATAGCGGTAGCCGCGCCCCTGACGCTGACGCTCGAGGAATCCGGCAGCGAGCAGGTCGCCTACCACCTTGATCGCCCAGCGTCGGGAGATCCCGGCGGCGTCGGCGATCTCGTCGATGGTGGCGTTTGGGTCGCGGTGTACCGCCAGAAGCACAGCCCCGTGGGTGGAGATGAAGGCCCAGGCCATGAAGTGCATGATAGTGCACTCGTCAGAGGAGGAAGGAGGAATCACTGGTGCAATATCGTGCACCTGCTTTGATACCGGCTTCTGGCACACCAGCGTGGTGCGCCGAAACCCAAGAGGGGAGCAATCGATGAAGCAGAACAGGATTCGAATCGTCGGCGTGGCTCTGGCGATCGCCCTCGTGGTCGTCGCCTGCGGAGACGACGATGTGGCCGATACCACCGTCGCGCCTTCCGCTACCGAAGTCGAAGACAGCCCGATGCCGGTGCCCGGGAGCGAAGGGGTCGTCGACACCATCGTCGAAGGTGATTCCGGCGAGTACAGCGAGGTGTGCGCGGTGGCTCAGGAGTTCTGGGAGCAGGACGACTTCCCAAGCCATGCTCAACTGGAGCGGTACATTGCGGCGGCCCCGGCCGAGATCGAGACCGCAGTGGATCTGGCCGGAGGCCGTCTCCTCGACGTGCCGGAGGGCGACCTGGTGTCGTTCTTCAACGTCATGGCTGATGACGACGTCGAAGCTGCCATCGAAGCCATCGATGCCTTCGAAGAAGAGCGATGCGGGATTCCCCACAGTGAGGGCGGGGCGCCTGTGGCTCCCGGCACGAGCCACGAGATCGAACCGGGCGCCCAGCGCGTCGATGTGACCGCCGTCGACTTCAGTTTCGAGTTCGACGGAGCCCTCAGCCCGGGACGCACATCCTTCGTCCTCACCAATCAGGGCAGCCAGGCTCACTTCCTGCTGATCGTGAAACTGGCCGACGGGGTCGATTTGCAGACTGCACTCGAGTCGGAGGACGACAGCAGCATCGTCGCCAGCTGGGAGACCGGTACGGCCGCACCCGGTGGAAGCGACGAGGAAGTGGTCACCTTCGATCTCGAGCCGGGCCACTACGGCATGTTGTGCTGGATCCCAGGGGCGGACGGCCTGCCCCACGTGTTCCACGGGATGACAGCGCCGTTCACCGTTTCCTGATCCCTTATTGGTCCGGGCCGGGGGGAAACCCGGCCCGGACCAATCATCGAAGTACTCGAGACCTCAATCCGCGGGTCGAGCCACCCCGACGACATCTCGTAGACGGTCGCCCTACGAGCAATGGGGAACGCTGGGGCGCCCGAAGGAGCGGTCCGCCATGAACTCCCCATGTCCCCGGGTGACATTTCGTAACACCGG
>JBFELU010000007.1:0-58491 GCA_041551965.1 Acidimicrobiia bacterium | reverse complement strand
GGACCACTCGAGGATTTCCCCGGCCCGAGCACCCAGGAATTCCGACCCGGCCTGGAAGAGATCGGCCCCCATGCCCACGCCCTGACTGCCCTGACCCGGGAAGAGGACGGCGTATCCCACGGCTCAGCGACCCGCTCGCGCCGCAACGTCGGCGACTCTGGCGACGTCGCTCGCATCGACGTCGCGGTGGGTGCAGAATCGGAGGACCCCCGGCCGGATGTGGCCCACGAGGACCCTCTCCTCGGCGAGGGCGCGCACGAACTCGGCCCCCGACACCGGGAGCCCCTCCTCCGCCACCAGCACCATGTTCGTCTCGGGCTGGGCCACCTCGGCGTCCGGCAGGCGGTCGCGGAGCGCGGTGGCGAGCTCGACGGCGAGGGCATGATCCTCCGCCAGACGGTCCCGATCCCGGAGTCCGATTCGGGCGGCCGCGGCGATCACCCCGGCCTGGCGCATGCCGCCTCCGAGGCGCTTGCGGTGGTGGCGCGCCTCCGACACGGCGTCCGCCGACCCGCACAGAGCGGAGCCGATCGGGGCACCGAGACCCTTCGAGAAACAGAACATCACGATGTCGGCGTGTTCGGTGAAAGCCGCCGCCGGTACCCCGGAAGCGGCGGCGGCATTGAACAGCCGAGCCCCATCGAGGTGCACCGCCACACCGTGGCTCCGGGCGAGAGCGGTACCGGCCGCCATGACATCCACCGGGACCGGCCGACCGCCCGACGCATTGTGGGTGTTCTCCCAGGCCAGCAACCCGGCAGGAGGTGCGAACCGTCCGGCCGTCCGCAACACCTCCTCGATGGCGGAGGCCGCCATGGCACCACCATCACCCGGGATCACCCGGAAGGCCACCCCCGAGATCATCGACGCGGCACCCCGCTCATAGTCCCGGATGTGGGCTCCCTCGACGCACAAGACGTCGTCTCCGGGGCGGGTGTACAGCTTGAGGGCGATCTGGTTGCCCATGATCCCGGCCGGCACGAACAACGCCGACTCCTTGCCCACGGCGGCGGCCGCCTCCTCCTCGAGGGCATTCACCGTGGGGTCCTCGCCGTAGGCGTCGTCCCCCACCGGCGCCTCGGCCATGGCGCGCAGCATCTCCGGGGACGGTCGGGTCACGGTGTCGGAGCGGAAGTCGGCGGTGCCGTCGGGGAATGCCATGGTGGGCCAGGGAGTCTATCGATGTCGATACGGCCTCCCGATTGCCGGGGCCGGGCCCGCGGTCGTTAACCTGGCGCACCGTTCAGCTGAAAGAACCCTCTCCGATGACCACACCACCCCGCGGCGTTCCCGAGATACCGTTGGCCGCCGGAACGCGGGTCCGTCTCCCCGACATCTTCGAGCGGCTTCACGACCTCGCCTACAACATGTGGTGGGCGTGGGTGCCGGAAGCGAGGGAGTTGTGGCAGCGGGTGAGCGCTATCGACTGGGCCCACTCCCCCAACCCCCTCACCGTGCTCCAGACCGTCTCCAACGGGACCTGGGAGGCTCTCGAGGTCAACGACTCCTTCGTCGAGCTCTACGACGAGATCGTCGGCCGATTCGACAACTACCTGGCCGAGAGCGACACCTGGTTCGAGCGCAACCACTCGGGCGCTCTCCCCGGCGGCATCGCCTACCTCTGCACCGAATTCGGCATCCATCACACACTGCCCTTCTACTCGGGCGGGCTCGGGGTCCTGGCCGGGGATCACATGAAGGCGGCCTCAGATCTCGGACTCCCCCTTGTCGGCGTCGGGCTCCTCTATCGACGCGGCTACTTCCGCCAGGCCGTCGACCCCGAGGGCTACCAGCAGCACCACCACCTCCCGATCGAGGTGACGCGCCGACCGGTCCGTCGGGTGCTCGATCGGACCGGTCACCCGATGGTGGTCCACGTCGATCTCCCCGGCCGCCGGGTCGACGTCGGGGTCTGGTGCATCGACGTCGGTCGGGTCCCCGTGCTGCTCCTCGACACGAACCTCGCTTCCAACGAGCCGGCGGACCGGCCGATCACCGACATCCTCTACGTGCGGGGCCGGGAGATGCGCCTCTGCCAGGAACTGGTCCTCGGGATCGGTGGTGCCCGGGTGATCGAGGCGATCGGCATGGAACCGTCCATGTGGCACACCAACGAAGGCCACGCCGCCTTCGCCCTCCTCGAACGGCTCTCGCGGGTGCTCGCCTCGGGCGCCGGGCACGACGCTGCCGTGCAGCAGATCCGCGAACGTTCGATCTTCACCCTCCACACTCCCGTCCCGGCGGGCAACGAGACCTTCGATCTGTCCATGGTGAAGCGCTACCTCAGCGGCCGACTCCCCGGGCTGGAAGATGAGACCCTGGTCCACCTCGGCGACTCGGGTCGGGACGGAGTCTTCGACCTCGGCGCGCTGGCGATCCGGCTGTCGTCGTCGACCAACGGCGTGAGCCGACGCCACGGCGAGGTCGTCACCAGGGACTGGGAACGCATCATTGGAGGACCGGGCAAATCGGTGACCAACGGGATCCACCTGTCCACGTGGGTCGGCGGGGCAGTGGGCCGCCGGCTGGCCCAGGTGCTCGGGACACGCTGGCGGGAACACATGCCCGATCGTGAGCGGTGGGATGCGGTGCGCACCCTCGAGCCGCGGCAGATCTGGGATGCCCACCAGTCGCAGAAGGAGCGCCTCTTCAGGCACTTGCGCCGGCGTCTCCGGGAACAGCGAGCCCGGCACGGCGCCAGCCCCGGAGAACTGCGCCGCATCACGAGCCTGCTGCCGGTGGACCGGCTGACGGTGATCTTCGCCCGTCGCTTTGCGACCTACAAGAGGGCGGAGCTGCTGCTGCGCGACATCGAGCGCCTGAGCTGGCTCCTCACCAACCCGGACCGCCCTATGCAGCTCATCTTCGCCGGCAAGGCTCACCCCGCCGACCGGCAGGGCCGGGACCTGATCCGCCAGGTGGCCGAGCTGGCATCCAGCCCCAGCCTCGAGGGGCACGTCTTCTTCATCGAGGACTACGACATGGAGTTGGGCCGTTACCTGGTCGGCGGCGCCGACGTGTGGCTGAACACCCCCCGGCCGCCGATGGAAGCGAGCGGGACCTCGGGCATGAAGGCGGCCGCCAACGGAGCCCTCAACCTCAGCGTCCTCGACGGCTGGTGGGTCGAGGGCTTCAACGGCGAGAACGGTTGGGCCTTCGGCGCCGAACACCACACCGACGAGGACGACGCTCGCGATCTCTACGACCTGCTCGATCGTGAGGTGGCACCGCTCTACTACGACCGCGATCCGGAGGGCATCCCGCTCGGCTGGATCGAGAGGATGAAGGAAGCGATCGCCTCGATCTCCCCCGACTTCAGCGCCCACCGGATGGTCGCCCAATACACCGACGAGCTCTACACCGGAGGCGGCTCCTAGAGGCGGTCGAGGGCCCGGCGGATCCCGCGCACCGCCTGGGCGATCCGATGCTCGTTCTCGACGAGGGCGAACCGAACGTGGCGGTCACCGGTGGGGCCGAACCCGATCCCCGGGCTCACCGCCACCCTGGCTTCACGGAGCAACATCTTGGTGAACTCCATCGACCCCATCTCGCCGTACGGTTCGGGGATCTCGGCCCAGACGAACATGGTCGCCTTGGGCCTCTCCACCTTCCACCCGGCGCGGTTGATGCCGTCGATGAGGGTGTCGCGGCGCCGCCGGTAGATCTCGGTGACCTCGGCCGGGTAGTCATCCTGCTCGTTGAGGGCGATGATCGAGGCGATCTGGATGGGCTGGAACGTGCCGTAGTCGAGGTAGGACTTGAGCTTGGCGAGGGCGGCCACCATGTCCCGATTCCCGACCACGAACCCGACCCGCCACCCGGCCATCGAGTGTCCCTTGGTCATCGTGTAGAGCTCCACCCCCACCTCGGTGGCCCCCGGCACCTCGAGCAGGCTGGGGGGCCGGTAGCCGTCGAAGGCGACATCGGCGTAGGCGTTGTCGCTCACGAGCATCACGTCGTGCCGGCGGGCGAAGGCCACCAGCCGCTCGTAGAAGGAGCGCTCCACGCAGACGGTCGTGGGATTGGGGGGTAAGGACGTGAGGATGACCCGCGGCATCGGCCAGGCGTCGTGGAACGTCTCCTCGAGGATCTCGAAGTAGTCGTCGCCGGTGACCGGAACCCGGCGCACTTCGGCCCCGGCCAGGACCGGGGCGTAGATGTGGATCGGATAGGACGGCTCGGGAACGAGGGTGACATCGCCGGGCTGCACCAGGGTCCACATGAGGTGGGCCAACCCCTCCTTGGCCCCGATCGTGGTGATCACCTCGGTGTCGGGGTCGACCTCGACGCCGAACCGACGTCGGTAACGATCGGCGACGACTCGGCGCAGGTTGGGGATGCCCCGCGAAGCCGAGTAGCGGTGGTTGCGGGGGTTTTGCGTCGCCTCACACAGCTTGGCCACCACCGGCGGCGGCGACGGGATATCGGGGTTCCCAAAGCCCAGGTCGATGATGTCCTCGCCGGCCCGACGCGCCTCGGCCTTGAGTTCGTTGACCTCCGCAAACACGTACGGGGGCAGGTGATTGATCCGTCGGAACTCCACGGCCTCTCCCGGTTCGGGCGCGCATTGTACGGAGGCCGGTGCTCGGAGTGGGGATGGAACTCAGTCCCAGCGGCGTGGGTGTTTCACCTCGAGGCCGCCCATGACCAGGAGCGCGTGGATCTCCAGCCGAGGGGCCCCGGCCGTGACATCGTCGCGGGCGGTCGTGTCGTCCCAGCCGCCCAGCAGGGGAAGGCCCCGTATCTCGACCCTCCATCCGTGGGGAACCACCACATCGATACCCCCCATGACGGCCGTCGCCGAGATGCGAGCCCCGCCCGTAACGGGAGTCGCCTCGGTGAGATCGAGCGTCAGCCCGCCCAACACCGAAGTGAGCGAGGCCCGCCTGAAGGCGGTCGAGGCGGTGGCATAGTGTGATCCGGCCAAGACGGCGATCCCGACGAGCTCCTCGTCGGTGCTCGGCCGGGTCCGCCGCCGACCCCATCCGAGGACCAGGGCCAGACCGGCGACGATGAGCACCGCCGGCCAGACCACCCGCCACCGAATCTCACCCAGGAGGCCGGTGGTGGCGACCAGCAGCACCGCACCACCCACCATGAGCACGACGCCGGGCGCCGAGAGCCGGCCTTCGGAGGCCACCTGGAGGAGCCCGAGCCCGATGACGGCCGCCGGCCACCAGTCCCCGAGGATCCCGACCCCGTCGACGACGTCGGCGGCATCGAGCAGGAACACGGTTCCCACCGCCACCAGGACGAGCCCGATCAGCGTTCTCCCGACGTTCACGACCCCGTCACCCTACCGAGTGCCCATCGCACCCGACGGGGCACCAGGTCCGCCACCCAACTGACGACCCCGTCGAAGACCTCCAATGCCTCGACCGGCCCCTCCCAATGCTCCGACACAACCTCTTCGGGGGCGCCGTCGAGCAGCGCCCGGATCGCCAAGGCAAGGATCACCACGTCGTCCAGCCTCCCCACCAGGGGGATTCGGTCCGGGAGGAGATCCACCGGAACGACGGCGTAGCCCAACGCTGCAACGGCGACGAGACGCCGCCGGCGATCGACCCTCGGGTCCTTGGCGAGCCGGCCCAACAACTTGATGATGGCCGGAATGGCCTCGGCCGCCTCCCGCAGAGGAAACGCCCGGCTCCGCTCAATCAATTCGCTCACGACGACTCCTCGGCGATCAGCCCCGCACCAACCAGCCCCGATTGTGCCCCAAACGATGCCGCAACCAGGGGCGTCTGAGCGCGATGGGCCCACCCGGACAGGGAATCTGCCACCGCACGACGGGCCGGCTCGAGCACGTGGTCCCCCGCCCCGGACACCCCGCCCCCGACCACCACGACGTCGGGATCCAACACGGCGATGAGCGACGCCACGCCCCGGCCGAGCCATCGCCCCGCCTCGGCCAGCGCTTCCCGGGACCCCTCGTCGCCCCGCTCCGCCGCCTCGGTCAGGTGGGCGCCCGTGGCCTCGACTCCCCCCGCCGCCCGTGCCACCGGGCCGTCGGGCGCCGCAGTCGCCGACCGTCGGGCCACCCTGTCGAGCGTTTGGCCTGAGACCAGCGCTTCCCAGCATCCGCGGCGGCCGCAGGCGCACTCGGGGCCGTCCGGATCCACCATCATGTGTCCCGCCTCGCCGAGGTGGCCACGACCCCGCTCGACATCCCCGTCGATCGCCAGGCCCATCCCAATCCCGGTGCCGATCGTGATGGCGAGCACCATCCGATGCCCGGCCCCGGCTCCGACCCTGGCCTCGGCCAGAGCCGCCAGGTTGGCGTCGTTGTCCACGGCGGTTGGGAGCCCGAGGGCCCGCCCCACCCGTCCGGCCACCGGCACGCCGCTCCCGGAGAGGTGAGGCATCCATACCAGCGACCCGGTGAGCGCGTCGACCAGTCCGGCGATCCCGATACCGATGCCGGTCACCGTGGCGTCGACCAGGGGACCCACCGCCTCGACGATGGTTGCCGGGATCGAAGCGGCGGCGGGAGGCGTCGAGATCGCGAGGACCTCCTCGGGTGCGTCACCCGGGGCGGCGACGACCCCGTATGCCAGGCTCGTACCTCCGCAGTCGACGGCGATGACCGCCACGCTGCGAGCCTAGGTGCCCCGGGACCGGGACGATCAGCCCGCTGGGGCGAGCGCGATCTCGAGCACCTCGTCCATGTGGGCGACCAGATGGATCTCCGTGTCGTGCCGCACCTGCTCGGGCACATCGTGGAGATCCTTCTCGTTGTCGGTCGGAATCACCACGGTACGCAGACCGGCCCGGTGGGCGGCCACGATCTTCTCGCGCACTCCACCGACCGGAAGGACCTTGCCTCGGAGGGTGACCTCACCCGTCATGGCGACGTCGTGCCGCACCGGCCGACCGGTCGCGGCTGAGACGAGGGCGGTCGTGAGGGTCACGCCCGCCGAGGGGCCATCCTTGGGAACGGCCCCCTCGGGAACATGGATGTGCAGGTCGATCTCATCGATCCACTTGGGATCGAGCCCCAGCCCGACGGCCCGTGACCGCACGTACGTGGTTGCCGCCTGGGCGGATTCGCGCATCACGTCGCCGAGCTGCCCGGTCGTTGTCGCCTTGCCGGAGCCGGGCACCAGCGACGTTTCGACGAACAGCACATCGCCTCCGACCGGTGTCACCGCCAGGCCGGCAACGACCCCGACCTCGTCGGCTCGCTCGGCCGACTTCACCCGGAAGGGCTCCGGACCCAACATCTCCCGCACGGTCTCGGTGGTGATCCGAATCGTCTCGACCTCGCCTTCCACGATCATCCGCGCCGCCTTGCGGACAACGGTGGCCACCGTTCGGTCCATGCTCCGGACCCCGGCCTCCCGGGTGTAGACCGACGCGATGGTCTCCAGGGCCTCCTCGTCGAAGGAGACGGAGCCCTCATCGAGCCCGTGAGCGTCGAGCTGCTTGGCAACGAGATGCTTGATGGCGATGGCCACCTTCTCGTCGACCGTGTAGCCGGGGAGCTCCACCACCTCCATCCGGTCGAGCAGCGGCGCCGGGATCGTGTGCACCACGTTGGCGGTGGCGATGAACAGCACCTGGGAGAGATCGATCGGGACGTCGAGGTAGTGGTCTCGGAAGTCGTGGTTCTGCTCGGGATCGAGCACCTCGAGGAGGGCCGCCGCCGGGTCGCCCCGGTAGTCGGCACCGATCTTGTCGACCTCGTCGAGCATGAAGACCGGGTTCCGGGTCCCGGCTCGCGCCAGCCCCTGCACGATGCGTCCCGGCAGAGCGCCGACATAGGTGCGGCGGTGTCCGCGGATCTCCGCCTCATCCCGGACCCCACCGAGCGACATGCGCACGAACTCGCGACCCAGCGAGCGAGCGATGGACCGGCCCAACGAGGTCTTGCCGACGCCGGGGGCACCCACGAACAGCAGGATGGGGCCCCGCATGTCCTCCTTGAGGCTCCGCACGGCCAGGTACTCGAGGATGCGCTCCTTGACCTTCTCGAGCCCGTGGTGGTCGGCGTCGAGGATCTCCCGCGCGGCCGCCACGTCGAGGTGGTCCTCGGTGACCTTGCTCCATGGGAACCGCACCATCCAATCGAGGTAGTTGCGGATCACGTGGTACTCCTGGCTGGCCGCCGGCAGCCGCTCCAGCCGCTGCAGCTCCCGGTCGGCCTCCTTGCGGGCCTCCTCGGGCAGGCCGGCCTCGTCGAGACGCTCTCGCAAATCGTCGACCTCGGCGGCGACCTCGTCGTGCTCACCGAGCTCGCGGCGGATCGCATCCATCTGCTTGCGAAGCAACACCTCCCGCTGGTTCTGCTGCAGTTCGGAGGCCACCTGCTCCTGGATCCGGGAGCCCACTTCGATGATCTCCAGCTCCTGCGCGGTGATGTGCACCAGCCGCTCGAGACGATCCTCGACATCGAGCGTCTCCAACAAGGACTGACGCGTCCCGGTGTCGAGGTTGAGCGATGCGGCCACGAAATCGCCAAGGTGGGAGGGGTCGTCGAGCGACCCGGCGATCTCGGCGGCCTGGTCGGCCAGGTAGGGGGTCCGTTCCACCAGGGAGCGGAACGCGTCGGCGACCTGACGCTGGAGCGCCTCCAATCGGGTCCCGCCCGCCACCACATCGGAGAGGTGCTCGACCTCCGCCGCGAGGAACGGATGGGTCTGGGTGTAGGTGCCGAGCCGGACGCGGGATACGCCCTTCACCACGAGGCGGTAGTTCCCGTCGGGGAACTTGAAGAGCTGGACGATGCGCGCCATCGTGCCGGTCTCGGCGAGCTGGTCGGCGGTGGGTTCCTCGCCCGTGGCGGTGGTGAGGGTGAGCGCCAGGACCGGCTCGTCGTCCTGCATCAGCGCCCGCACCAGAGCCTTCGAGCGGTCCTTGCCGACGAGGATTGGGACGACGGCCTCGGGGAACACGACGGTGTCACGCAGCGGCAGGACCGGCAGCGTCTTGGGGCGATCGATGGTGGCTTCGACGCCGCCGCGATCGGGGGTGCTTTCCATACTGACTGTCCCTTCTCTGGTGACGGGTCAACCCCGCCCCCGGACCGAGTATTCCCCAATTTCACGAGATCGAAAGATGAAATATGAGCAGCACAATATCAGGTTAATATGTATGATATGAGTCAGGTAGTAGACCACTCTGTGAGGAGGCACTCATGAACCTGGTGCAGTACGAGCCCTTCTCGATGCTTCGCGACTTCGATCGGTTCTTCGATACCGGTCGCCGGCAGGCCACCGGTTGGCTGCCCCGCATCGATGTGTTCGACCGCAAGGACGACTTGATCGTTCGGTTCGAGGTCCCCGGCGTGAGCATCGACGACATCGACGTCACCATCGAGGACCGCACCCTGACCATCAGTGGATCCCGCACGCTGGAGCAGGACGAAGAGAATGGCGTCTTCCATCGGCGTGAAATCCTCAGCGGATCCTTCGAGCGGACCATCGTCCTGCCCGAGGGCGTCGCTGCCGAGGAGATCACCGCCAACGCCGAGCACGGCATCCTCGAGGTGATCGTCCCCCGCAAGCCCGAGGTCCTGCCCCGCAGGATCAAGGTCGATGTGACCGGCTGACCCTGCCCCCAGTCACCGAGGCCCGCCCTCGCGGCGGGCCTCGTCGCGCCTCGACGGGGAATCAGTTCACTTCGATGCGCTGCACCCCGTCGTCGGGGTCTTCCTCGGAGCCGTCGGCTCCGATCTCCTCCAGGAAGGCACCGATCCCGGCCACGATCTCAATGGCCGCTTGGACCAGATGGATCGCGGCTCGCTGCAGACCCCGTCTGGCGGCCTCGCTCAGCTCGGCCCAGTCCTGGTCGTCAGGATTCATCGCGCAACCCGAACCTCACCGCCAGTTTGCCATCCGAGAGGCTGGCACCGAGCACCTCACGTCGCTTCAGCGAGTCGGGGAGCACCAGCGACCGCCGATAGGCCCCGACCGTGATCGAGAGCTCGTCGTGGTGCCGCAGCAAGTCGACCTCATGCTTCTCGGCGAAGGGAACGCTGAACACGAGCGCCACGCCGTCGCTTTCGTCCTCGAACTGCTCGATCCGGAACGGTTCGGCATGGCTGAGCCGGGCCGCGGGATCGCGGTCCCCGTAGAGCTCCTCGGCGAGGAGGCGCAGACGGTCGAGCCCAACCATCTCCTCGTCGAACAGACGAAGCCGGAGCACTGCGATCTCACCGAAGGCTCGTTCGACTTCGGCCATGTGCTCTTCCTGCACTTCATGCCACCGCTTGAAGTAGGGATCGGTCACCTCATCGGGGAGAATCCGGTTCACGATCGCCGCATCGACCCCGTACCCGAAGAGACCCAGGTAGGTATACGTCCGCTTGGCTTCGGCGACCACCATCTTCTCGAGGTTCATCACCAGCCGGGCGCTGGTGATCGCCGGGTCCCCGAAGACCCGGCGCGCTCCTTCGATCCGGCCGTAGAAGCCCTCCCCCGCCTCGAACACCTCGTCTCCCGGCAAGGGCATCGACATGACCCGTCTGAGCACCGGCCGAACCACCTTGGCTACCCGCCGCTCCAGCGGATACAGCTTCTCCATGTACCAGCCGAGAGCCTCGGGAAGGCTCAGCAGGCGGAGCGTCTCGGCCGTTGGGGCACAGTCGACAACGATGAGGTCGTAGCGGCCTCCGACGGTGTGATCCTGGACCTCCGCCAAGGCGAACAGTTCGTCCATGCCGGGGAAGACGAGCATCTCCTCGGCTTCGATCCCGGCGAAGCCACCCCAATCGAAGAGATCGGTGAGGTAATCCCGCACCGTTCCCCAGTGTCGCTCGAGTCGACGCTGGGCATCGATCTGCTGCCCCCACAGCCGAGGCGCCACCACCTCCGGCTCATCGCCCAGGTCGGTGCCGAACGCGTCGGCCAGGCTGTGAGCCGGATCGGTCGACATGACGAGCGTGCGGGCACCGCCGTCGGCGGCCCGCAGCGCGGTCGCCGCCGACACGGTCGTCTTGCCGACGCCACCCTTGCCGGTGATGAGCAGGACCCGCATCAACCGGCATTCCCGAGCATCAGCTCGGCACGCCGTCGCAGACCCCGCAGGGCCGATCCGATGATCTGCTTCTCGGCCTGTCTCCGCAGGAATCCGGGAACCGTGAAGGCCGGCTCGACCCGAAGTGCGTAGAGGATCTCGGTCCCACCTCCGTCGAGCGGCTTGAACTCGTAGTACCCGTCCATCTCCTCGATGTCGTCGCCGGGCACGGCGCGCCACGCGATCCGGGCCGGGTAGTCGTACTCGTACTCGAGCACATAGGTGATCCGTTTGATGAAGCCTTCGACCTCGAAGCCGGCTCGCAGCGGGCGTCCTTCCGCGTCCGATTCCTGGATGTCGACGCGATTGACCCCCGAAACCCACTGGGGGTACTTGGCGAGATCGGCGGCGACGTCGAAGACCGTCGCCGCGTCGGCCTTGGTCTCGATGCTGCGAATCGTGCCTTCCACGTCCGACCTCCGGCCTCAATCTAGCGAGAGGCGATCCCTCTCACGGCGACGTACCTGAGGCGATAGCGCAACACCTCGCCGGGATCGGGGTGAGCGGTCCGGAACCGGTCGATGCCCTCCGCCAGCTCTTCCGGGGTGAGCAGTTGCAGGGTGCTGACGAAGCCCCCCTCAACCGCACCGACCCAGTCCCCGGCGCGGCGCTCGATCTCCTCGGGATGTTCGGTGGTTTCGACCGCTCGACAGCTCAGCGCCCCGAGCCGGTCCTCGAGCGCCGTGGGGTCCGGAAACCGTGCTTCGTCGATCGGACCCACCGAGGGGAACCATTGCGCCAGGAAGCTCGCCCGGTGGTGAGCGGGGTGAAACGTCCAGATCCACACCACCCCCCCGGTTCGGGCCGTCCGGACCGCTTCGGTGAGCGACGCCTCCCAGCCTCCATAGTGGAGGGAGAGATGGAAGTAGACCAGGTCGCACGAATCCGAGACGAGCGGAAGGCGCCGGGCATCGCCGACGATCGCTTCGACGCCCCCGAACCTCGACGCTGCGACGGCCATCTTCGGGGATCGATCGATCACGACGACCCGGGCTCCGGTGCGGGCGAACTCCCGGGCGTGTCGTCCCCGGCCGCCGCCGACATCCGCGACGATCCGGCCCGGCCCGAGCCCTGCAGCGGCCGCAGCCGCCCGCGCCCGCGATCGGCCCGCCTCCAAGATCGGACGGTGGTCGTAACCCGCCGCCAGGGCATCGAGATCGATCTCAGCCATGACGTACAGGCCGCCCGGTGGCGCGGAAGTAACCCACGTTGCGGCAGAGGGTCGATCCGACCCGCCACTCCGTCGCCTGCGGCTGGTGGATATCGCCGAAGTAGTGGAAGGGGGGCCGGAACCGCTCGACGTAGTCGAGCACCGCTTGCGACTGCTTGGCGAATCCGGCCACCACATCAGTCGCCAGTTGGGGAACCGCCGGTGCCGAATGGGTGCAGAGGATGTCGACCGGACCGAGCCCCTCCAGCTTCGCCGCCAGGTCGTCCTCGGAGACCTCCCCGGGGCCGCCGGTCGTGACGATGGCGCCACCGACGAAGCCGACCCGATATCCCTCGATCTCGACGACCTCACCGTCCACGAAGGTGACGCCGTCGGGCAGCACCGCGGCCAGGAGATCGGGCCGATCGACGTTGCCGTAGGTGACGTAGGCCTCGGCTCCCTCCAATGCCCGGCGGGTCTCGAGGTACGAGGCCTGGACCGACGCATTGAATGCCGCTCGGAGATCCTCTCCACTGCCGGCGCCGGCGCGCCGCCACTCGGCTCGGGCCTCTCGGTGGTCTCCCCGAGCGCGGAGGCGGGCCACCCGGGCCACCATCTCCTTCCCGAAGAGCTCGGCCAGGATCCCATCCATGGTCCGGTAATCCACGAGATTGAGGAGATCTCCCAGCACCAGCAGCGGCTCCCCCATCGACGCCACCCTCGCCAGCGCGTCGTTGGCGCCGTGCACGTCGGAGACCAGCAACATCAGCGCAGGGTACCGAGTGCTTCCTCGATCTCGGCCACGACCTCGCCGTCGGTCTCCGTCGCCAATGCCGATTCGAGGACGGTCGCGGCCCCGGTCCCGCCGAGGCGGCCCAGGGCCCACGCGGCATGGGAGCGGAGCAGAGGGTCCGGATCGGTGAGGTAGCGGGCCGCCATCGCGGCGGCATCGCGGCCGCCGCTGTTGCCCAGGGCCACCAGGGCGTTGCGGCGCAGGTAGCGGGGCCGACGACCGGGGATGTAGAAGTGGGCGAACCGTCGGAGCAAGGTCTCGTCGGTGGCCGACAACACCTCGGTCAGGTCGATCCGACCGGCCCGGGGGGAATCCTCGAGGGCGCGACGGCCGGGAGGACAAGCGTCGAGGCAATCGTCGCATCCGTAGAACCGATCACCGACGGCCGTGCGGAATTCGACCGGGATGGGCCCCTGGGCCTGAAGGAGGTGGGCGAGACAACGACGGGCGTCCAAGACGCCGTCTTCGAGTGCTCCGGTGGGGCAGGCCGGTAGGCACGCGGTGCAAGTGCCGCAATCGCGCCGCATCGGCTCGGTGACGGCGAGCTTCGCGTCGGTCACCACCGAACCGAGGAGCAGCCAAGGCCCGATCCCGGGGGCCAGCGCCATGGTCGACCGACCCCACCATGCCACACCCGACCGAACCGCCGGAGCGCGATCGACCAGGCGGTGGTCATCGACGAGGACGAGGCCACGATGACCGTCGCCGGTGAGCGCCGCCGCTATGCGGTCGAGCCCCGCCCGCAGGGGGCGGTAGTGATCCTCGGTGGCAAAGCGGGCGATACGCCCCGATCCCGGACGCGGCGGGCCGGGATCTCCAGAAGCGGGGACGTAGCCGTGGGCCACCGTGACGATGCACTCGGCCCAGGGGGCCGTGGATCGCACGTCGGTGGCCGAGACGGGGTCGCGGTAGGTGAAACGCCCCGCCGTCGCCGAGCCGGCTGCAAGGCGGCGCTCCATCTCGACCCGGACTTCCGGAAACGGTTCCGCGGCGGCGATCCCAAACCCGATCAGCCCACTCTGCTCGGCGATGCGGCGCAACCGCTGCTCCAGCTCCATCCCGTCAGCGTAGGGGGTGACCTGCAGTCGAGCGGATCAGCCGCCGGCGGTCCGACGGAGCAACCGAAGCTCCGGCACGAGACCCAAGTCGGCCAGGATCTCGAGGGCCTCGGCTTGATCCTCGTCGACCTCCAGGGGGCCGGCGACGTCACGCAGGACGTGGGTGACGACGCAGTCCCGGCACGCTTCCGTGTCGTGCATCGCGCACTCGTCGCAATCGATCCTCATCACCGCCTCCCTTTCATCCGGATCGTTCCGTCATCGAGATCATTTCGTCGTGGGGACACGGTACGAACCGGATGTGACAGATTTCGCGGCCTCAGCGACGACGGGCCCAATCGAGGAGCGCCTCCGACCACAGGGCGAGTGCCCCGTGACGCTCCGCGGCCTCGCGGACCTCGCGGTCGCTGCTCACCACGACCAATCCTCCGTCGAGATCCGCGGCCAGCGTGGTGATCTCCTCGTCGGCGGTGGTATCGCCGGCCGTGAACCTGACTTCCACGGCGCGCCCCAACCGGCGGCTCGGAGAGGGGTCGTCGCTGGAGTCGTAGACGACGATCACGCGGAGGCGCCCGCCACCCACCCGGGCGGCCTGCTCCAGGATCGGCTCCAACCGGCGGCGGGCCTCCACCGGCTTCCCCGGGCCCGCCAGGGCGAAACCGACGTTGTAGCCGTCAACGAGCAAGGTGACCGGTGCCGGGCGACGAACCAGCCACGCCACCGCCTCCGCCGAATCCGGCCCCACCCCGGCGGGAAGGGCGAGGCTCTCGGGAGCCTCGGCGTGGCCGCGGGCCCCGGTCTTCTCCGTCGCTCCGATCGACGGGGGTCGGGCCATCAACGACAGCTCGTCGAGGCGGGTCGCCAGATCGACGGGGTCCTCGCTGCTCCACGACGGGCGGACGGCCGCTTCGGCTGCGTCGGACTGGGCCGCTGCCCGGGCCCGGCGTTCGTTTCGGAGTTCCTCCCGAAGACGTCGAACCGCTCGATGCTCTTCCTCGAGCGCCTGCTCGAGATCGGAGAGCCGGGCTCGCAGCCGCTTCGTCTCCTCGCGATCGCCGCCCAGCTCCCGCGCCTCGGCTGCGACCGCGCTGCGACGCTCCCGTCGCAACTCCTCGATCTCCGCTCGCAGCCGCTGGTCTCGATCGGCCGCCGATCGCTTCTCTTGCTTGATTCGGCGCCGGAGCCGATCACGTTCTTCGCTCAGCTTGGCGTGCTCCTCGGCGCGCTGCTCGTTGGTGTCCGACGCCGCCCCGGCCTCCTCAGCGATGGCGATCTGGATGATCCGCAGTTCCCAGCCTTCGGGTCGGATCAGGTAGAGGGCCGAGGCGCCCTCGCGCCCCTTCGCATCGGTATCGGCCTCCGGCCACGCCTCCTTCGCCCGATCGCGCAACCACTCGTAGCGCTCCAGCGCCCGTATCAACGATTTGGCGAGCGGCGGTGTGAGGCGTCCGCTGTGCCCCGCCACGGGCCGCAAGTCGCTGGGGATCTGATCGGCCTCGAGATGGCGCAACGACCGGCGAGCCGCCTCCAGAGCGGATCCCAACAAGACCGGCAACGACACAGCCATGGCACCGATTATGGGCGAGACAGAGCACGAACGGGGCCTACTCTGGCCGCCGATGCACCGCCTCCTCATCCTGGTCGCCGTTGCGGTGACGGCTGCCGCGTGCGGCGGTGCCACGGCCGACACCACTTCGCTCCCCGACCGCCCGGCTCCCGACTCGACGACCACCACAGAAGCGGCGGTCACCACGATCCCGACCGCCACCTCACCGTCCCCGACGGGTGCACCGGGAGCACCGGGCCTCGACGACCGCTACTTCCCCGGAATCGGCAACGGCGGATACGACGTCGATCACTATGACCTCGACCTGCTCATCGATCCGATCGAGAACCTGCTGGAAGGCACTGCTTCCATCGAGGCGACCGCCACTCAGGATCTCGCCGCGTTCAACCTCGATCTCGTGGGTCTCCGGGTCTCTCGGGTCTCGGTCGACGGCATCGAAGCCACCTTCACTCGCGACGGGGAGGAACTCACCGTCGTCCCGTCGGCCTTCGTGCCGGAGGGTGAGGGCTTCGCCGTCGCCGTCACCTACGACGGACGGCCCGAACCGATCTTCCTCGAGAGCGCCGGCATCGAAATGGGGTGGTTCCGCGGCCCGGACGGGATCTACGTCGCGGCCGAACCGATATCGGCGCGCACGTGGTTCCCGGCCAACGATCACCCGAGCGACAAGGCGACCTTCACCTTCCGTCTCACCGTGCCGGATCCCTTCGAAGCGATCGCCACCGGGGTGCTCCTCGAGACCTCACCCGGTGACGGAGAGACCACGTTCCTGTGGGAGATGCCCGATCCCATGGCCACGTATCTCGCCAGCGTGGCCGTGGGTGAGTTCCGGCGCATCGAACGATCGGGACCGGACGGTCTGCTCATCCGCGACTACGTCCCCGAGGACTTCGAGGGCGATGTGCCGAGCGGCCTACTCGCGGTCGACGAGATGCTTCCGTTCTTCGAAGAGCGCTTTGGGCCCTATCCCTTCGACGTCTACGGGCACCTGATCACCGAGGGATTCCCCACCGCCCTCGAGAATCAGACTCTGAGCCTGTTCGGCCGCTTCCTCCTGCGGGATCCGAACCTCGAGTTCTACGTCGTGCACGAACTGGCCCATCAATGGTTCGGCGACAGCGTGACACCGGCCGCCTGGGAGCACGTCTGGCTCAACGAGGGATTCGCCACGTTCGCCGAGTACCTCTGGATCGAACATCGATTCGGCGAGTTGGCGATGCTCGAGGAAATCCGCAACGATCACGCTTTGCTGCGGTCCAGACCGCACGCTCCTCCCGGTGACCCCGGTGTGGCCCGCCTGTTCGGGGTCAGCGTCTACATCCGGGGCGGCCTCACCCTGCACGCCCTACGAACAGAACTCGGGGACGAGATCCTCTTCGAAGTGCTTCGCACCTACGCCGACCGATACGCCTACGCCACCGCATCGACCGACGACTTCGTCGCCGTGGCCGGTGAGGTCTCGGGCCGGGACCTCACCGAGTTCTTCGACGCTTGGCTCCTGGGAGACGAGGTCCCGGACCTCCCCTGAGACGGTACGCTGCGGAGCCGAGGAACGAGGAATCTATGGCGGGCACGGCGGACATCGGCTTGATCGGATTGGCGGTCATGGGACAGAACCTGGCGCTCAACATGAGCGACCACGGATTCACCGTGGCGGTCTACAACCGCACGCCGAGCCGGACCGAGGAGTTCGTGAGCGGCTCGGCGACCGAAGCCGACATCGTCGGGGCCTATTCGCTGCGGGAACTCGCCGGTTGGCTGACACCGCCCCGGAGGGTCCTCTTGATGGTCAAGGCCGGTCCGGCCGTCGACACCGTCATCGGCGAACTGATCGAGCACCTCGAACCGGGCGACGTGATCATCGACGGCGGCAACTCGCACTACAACGACACGATTCGCCGCGCCCGTGACCTCGAGGCCCGCGGGTTCCACTTCATCGGAGCCGGGATCTCGGGAGGCGAGGAGGGCGCTCGCCATGGTCCATCGATCATGCCCGGCGGTTCACCCCCGGCGTGGCGGGCCGTCCGGGACGTACTCCAGGCCGTCGCCGCCCGTGTCGCCGACGGAACACCCTGCTGCGACTGGGTCGGGCCGGACGGTGCCGGCCACTACGTGAAGATGGTGCACAACGGCATCGAATACGGCGACATGCAGTTGATCGCCGAGGCCTACGACGTCATGCATCGCGGCCTGGGCATGAGCCACGGCGAGATGGCCGACGTCTTCGCAGACTGGAATCGGGGCCGACTCAACAGCTACCTCGTCGAGATCACCGCCGAGATCATGCAACGGTCCGAGGAAGGGACTCCTCTGTTGGAGTCGATCCTCGATGCCGCCGGGCAGAAGGGAACCGGTCGCTGGACGGCGGTTGCGGCGCTCGAAACAGGCATGCCGATGACGATGGTCACCGAGGCGGTCTTCGCCCGGATCCTCTCGTCGCTCAAGGACCAGCGGGTGGCAGCGTCCGAGGTACTGAGCGGTCCCCCGCCCGCTCTCGGCGTCGATCGCGCCGCTGCCGTGGCCGATCTGGAGCGAGCACTCTACGCCTCCAAGATCGTGTCCTACGCCCAAGGCTTCATGCTGCTGCGGGAGGCTTCCGATGAGAACGACTGGAACCTCGACTACGGGGGCATCGCCCTCCTGTGGCGGGAGGGCTGCATCATCCGGGCGGCGTTCCTGGACGAGATCCGAGATGCCTACGCCCGTGATCCGGCACTGGCCAACCTCCTGCTCGACCCGTACTTCGCCACTGCTGTGGAAGAGGCGCAAGACGGATGGCGCCGCATCGTGGCCGGCGCGCTGACGGCGGGGATCCCGGTCCCCGCCGCCTCCGCCGCCCTTACCTTCTTCGACGGATACCGGAACGCCCGCCTGCCGGCGAACCTCATCCAGGCGCAGCGCGACTACTTCGGGGCCCACACCTACGAACGGGTCGATCGACCGAGAGGGGTCTTCTTCCACACCGATTGGGCCGACACCGGTGGTTCGGTCTCATCGGGGAGCTACGAGGCGTGACGGATCCGGCTCCCGACGCCCACCTGTTCGTGATCATCGGCGCCACCGGTGATCTCACCCGTCGCAAGCTCCTTCCCGCCCTCTTTCACCTCGTCGAGGACTCCCGCCGATCGATCGTCGTGCTCGGGTCGGCCACGACAGACCAGGACGACGCCGGCTTCCGGAAGACCGCCCGCTCGGCGCTGGAGGACGCCGGCTTTGATGAGCCGCGGGTTCGTTCCTGGTGCGACGAGCGGGTTCACTACCACCGCCTCGACCGCAACGGCGATTACCACTCACTGGCGGACCGGATCGCCGAGCTGGAGCGGGACCACGGTCTGTCGGGCAATCGCATCTTCTACCTGGCCCTGCCACCCCGCATCTTCCCAGGGGCCATCACCGGACTCGGCGAAGCAGGACTCGCCCTGTCGTCCGGATGGACCCGCCTCGTCATCGAGAAGCCCTTCGGCCGGGATCTGGACAGTGCCCGCACCCTCAACGAGGCGGTCCATCGGCACTTCGACGAATCCCAGATCTACCGCATCGATCACTACCTGGGGAAGGAGACCGTCCAGAACCTTCTCGTCTTCCGATTCACCAACCCGATCTTCGAGGCGAACTGGAATCGGGATCGCATCGATCGGATCGAGATCACGGTGGCCGAATCGCTGGGGGTGGGGACGCGGGCTGGGTATTACGACCAAGCCGGCGCGGTCCGGGACATGATCCAGAGCCACCTCGCCCAAGTGATGACCCTCGTCGCCATGGAATCGCCGGCGTCACTCGACGCCGATGCGATCAGGACCGAGAAGATCAAGGTTCTCCGCTCGGTGCGTTCGGTCCCTCTCGATGCGGTGCGGGTCGGCCAGTACACGGCCGGGAGGACCGAGGCCGATGCAATCCCCGACTACCGCTCCCACGAAGGTGTGGCCGCCGACTCGACCACACCGACCTACGCCGCCCTACGTCTCTACGTCGACAACTGGCGGTGGCAGGGCGTTCCCTTCCTGCTGCGCACCGGAAAGGCGATGGCCGAACGCCTCACCCAGGTGGCCGTCGTGTTCCGTCCCCCCCCGGTCTGCCTGTTCCACGAGTGCCCCGACGACTGTGTCGCCCACAGCGATGTGCTCACCCTGATCCTCCAGCCCAATGAGGGCTTTCGCCTCCAGATCGAGGTCAAGGATCCCGGTGAGTCGGCCGGGGTGCGGACGATCCCGCTGCACTTCGATTACACCGAGGAGTTCGGAGAGATCCCCGATGCCTACGAGACGCTGCTGCGCGACGTCATGGAGGGAGATCAGACCCTGTTCGTCCACGCCGCCGAAGTCGAGGAATCCTGGCGTCTGTTCACGCCCGTCGTCGAGGCCGACCTCGACGTCGAGCATTATCCCGCCGGATCCTGGGGTCCCGGAGGCGCCCGCGAGTTGCTCGGCGACGCCGAGTGGGTCACCGGAGGCTAGGTCCCCGTGACGTCGCGTGCCCTCACCAACGTGGGATCCCACACGGCCGCCTACGGTCCCGTGGAGTGGGGCCTGACACTCACCATCGGCCTCATCTGGGGATCGGCGTTTCTGTGGATCGCCATCGGTGTCGACTCACTCGCGCCCGGCGTCGTCGCCCTGTTTCGGGTCGTGCTGGGGGCGGCCGCGCTGGCGGCATTTCCGCGGGCGAGGCGACGCATCGACCGCAGCGATTGGCTGCGCATCACCGCGGTGGCCGCCTTCGGCAACGCCGGTCCAGCACTGCTCTATGCCTTCGCCGAAACGGAGCTCGACTCGGCCGTGGCGGGAATGGTGACGAGCGGCGCACCTCTCATGAGCCTCGCCATCGCCGCTCTCATGCTGCGAAGCCTCCCCGGCACCCGCCAGGCAGTCGGCATCCTCCTGGGCTTCGGCGGCATCGTGCTGATGACCCTCCCGTCGTTGCGAGGTGCCGATGCCGCGCCGACGGGAGTGGCCCTGGTTCTGATCGCCGTGGTCGGGTACGGCGTGAGCGGCAACCTGCTCGTGCCCCTGCAGCAGCGCTATGGAGGTCCGGCCGTCACCATGTGGGCCTTGGCCGTATCGAGCATTCTGCTGGCGCCGGTGGGCCTGGCCACATTCGGCGACTCCGAATTCGAGCCGGGTGCGGTGGCGGCCGTCGTGATCCTCGGGGTGATCGGCACCGGCATCGCCCGCTCTCTGGCCGCGACGCTCGCCGGTCGGGCCGGCGCACCGAGGATGGCGACGACGACCTACCTGATACCCGTCGTCGCGATCGTGCTTGGCGTGGTGTTCCGAGACGAGACGGTGGAGCCGCTGGCCGTGGCCGGTGTCGTGGTGGTACTCATCGGTGCCTACGTCGCGACGAGGGCGGTCCCGGCGCCGAAGCCCCCGCAGGATCCGGCGGGCGAACGAACCCCTCCTCACGCGCGTTAAATTGCGGAGATGCTGATCAGGGTTCACCGCGAAACGCGCCCCGGAGAGCGCCGCGTGGCCCTCGTGCCGCGGAGCGTCAAGCGCCTCGTCGATGCCGGACATGAGGTAGTCGTGCCCTCCGAGGCGGGCCTGGTGGCGGGGTTCACCGACGACGCCTATCGAGAAGCCGGCGCCGAGGTCGTGACGGGGCAGCCGCCTCGAGCCGACCTGGTCACCGCCATCGGCCCGGTGACGCACGACGAGGTGGCCCCCACTGCAGCCGTGGTCGCGTTCCTCGATCCCCTCGGTTCCCCTTCGGAGATCGCCCGCTTCGCCGAGCAGGGAGTGAACGCCCTGGCCATGGAATTGATCCCCCGCACCACGCTGGCGCAGTCCATGGACGCACTCAGCTCACAGGCCACCGTCGCAGGCTACGAGGCGGTGTTGCTCGCAGCCGAGATGCTCCCCAGGTTCCTCCCGATGATGATGACGGCGGCCGGCACCATCCCTCCGGCCAAGGTGCTCGTCCTGGGGGCGGGCGTCGCCGGCCTCCAGGCGATTGCCACCGCCCGCCGCCTCGGTGCCGTCGTCGCCGGGTACGACATTCGCCCGGCCGCCCGGGACCAGGTCGAATCACTCGGTGCCACCTTCGTCGGCGGTCCGGTCGAGGAGGCGGCGGCCGACACCGGGGGCTATGCCGCCGAGGTAACGGAGGACACCCGGGACCGGCAGTTGGCGGCGCTTTCGGATCACGTGGGGGCCGCCGACATCGTGATCACCACCGCTCAGGTGCCCGGCCGGCGTGCTCCGCTGCTCATCACGGCCGACATGGTCGAAGCCATGCGGCCCGGCTCGGTCGTCATCGACCTGGCCGCCTCGACCGGCGGCAATTGTGAACTCACCCAGGCCGGTGAGACGGTCGACGTCGACGGCGTCCAGATCGCCGGACCTCTCGATCTCGCCAGCCGGACGGCCGGTCATGCCAGCGAGATGTACTCCCGCAACGTGATCGAGCTCCTCGAATACCTCACCGACGACGAGGGCAACCTCGTACTCGATCCCGACGACGAGATCGTGGCCTGCGCCGTCGTCCGCGATGGGGAGATCACCGACGAACGCGTCCGTCGAGCCCTGGAGGAGACATCCTGATGCTGCCCGATCCCTTCATCATCGGCATCGTGGTGTTCGTCCTCGCCGGCTTCGTCGGTTTCGAGGTCATCACCAAGGTTCCCCCCACGTTGCACACACCGCTCATGTCGGGGTCGAATGCGATCTCGGGCATCACCATCGTCGGTGCGGTGCTGGCCACCAGCACCACCAACGAAGCACTCGCCACCGTCCTCGCCGTGGTTGCCGTGGCGGCCGCGACGGTGAACGTCGTCGGCGGATTCCTGGTCACCGACCGGATGCTCGAGATGTTCCGTCGTCCCCGGCGGGTCGAGGCGGATCGGGAGGCGGGCTCGTGAACATCAACCTCCAGACGCTCCTCTACCTGCTCGCCGCGTCTGCGTTCATCGTCGGGCTGAAGCGCCTGTCCGGGCCTCGCACGGCGCGTTCGGGCAACGGAATCGCCGCCGGGGGCATGCTCGCCGCTCTCATCGTCACCCTCATCGCCGCCGAGGCCATCTCGTGGTGGTGGCTGATCGTGGGCCTCGCCGTCGGGGCGCTGGTGGGCGCCTCATTGGCCTTCCGGGTCCAGATGACGGCGATGCCGCAGCTGGTCGCCGCATTCAACGGCTTCGGCGGCCTGGCCTCGGCCCTGGTCGCCGGCGCCGAGTTCGTTCGAGCCGGCGACTTCGATCTGCCCGGCGAGACCATGCTCACGATGCTCCTCTCCGTCGCCATCGGGTCGATCACCTTCACCGGGTCCTTCATCGCCTTCGGCAAGCTGCAGGGCATCATCACCGGCAGCCCGGTCACCTATCGGGGCCAGCAGATCGTCAACACGCTCATCGGCCTGGGCCTGATCGGTCTGGGCGTCTGGGCACAGATCACCCAGGACGGCGCCCCCTTCTGGGTGGGGGGCGCGGTGGCGCTGGTGCTCGGCGTGCTCCTGGTGATCCCGATCGGCGGTGCCGACATGCCGGTCGTGATCGCCCTCCTCAATTCACTGTCGGGTATTGCGGCGGCCATGACCGGTTTCGTCATCACCAACTCGGCGCTCATCATCAGCGGCGCCCTGGTGGGCGCCGCGGGGCTCATTCTCACGAAGCTCATGACCGAGGCCATGAACCGGTCTCTGACCAACGTCCTGTTTGGGGCTTTCGGCACCGGTGACGCCGGCGCCGGTCCGGGCGGAGAGGTCGACGCCGACCGCCGCGTCCGGGCAACCACCGCCGAGGACGTGGCGATCGCACTCGGCTATGCCCAGCAGATCATGGTGGTTCCCGGCTACGGCCTGGCGGTCGCCCAGGCGCAGCACGCACTGCGCGAACTGGCGACGGGCCTCGAGCGGCGCGGCGTCAAGATCGCCTACGGCATCCATCCCGTGGCGGGGAGGATGCCGGGGCACATGAACGTGCTGCTCGCAGAGGCCGACATCCCCTACGACCAACTCCTCGATCTCGACGCCGCCAACCCCCTCCTGCAGAGAACCGATGTCGTGCTGGTCGTGGGAGCCAACGACGTCGTGAATCCCTCGGCCCGCGACGATGCGGGCAGTCCGATCTACGGGATGCCGATCCTCGAAGTCGACCACGCCACGACCGTGGTCGTGATCAAACGCAGCCTGTCGCCCGGCTTCGCCGGAATCGACAACCCGCTCTTCTACGACCAAGGCACGCTGATGCTGTTTGCGGACGCCAAGAAGGCCTTGACCGATCTGGAGCGGGCGCTGGGCGACGTCTGAGGCCGTGGAACATCGCGACGTCGTCGGCCGGAGACACATGGTGCGACGCTTCCGGCCGGATCCGGTACCCGAGGGTGCCATCGCCGAGATCGTTGCCGCGATCCGACGCGGCCCGAGCGCCGGATACGCCCAAGGGATCTCGGTGGTGATCGTGCTCGACGCGGCGCGACGCCGGGCCATCGCCGACCTGGCCGGCGAGGCGGCATGGGTCGCCCGGGGCAAGGAACCGTGGCTGTCGGTGGCGCCGGTCCACATGGTCCTCTGTGTCGAGCCCGAGCGGTACCGATCGCGCTACAGCGAGCCGGACAAGGATGCCGCCGCCCTCCGGATCCCGTGGTGGTGGGTCGACGGTGGTGCGGCGTTGACGCTCGGCTTGCTCGCGGCGGTCGATGTCGGCCTGGCGGCCGGGTTTCTGGGCGCTCACGCCGTGCCGGGACTCGCCGAACTCCTCGGGATCCCCGACGAGGTGGAACCGCTCGGCGTGCTCACGGTGGGCCATCCCGCCCCTCATGGCCCCTCGGGATCCCTCCGGCGCGGCCGGCGTCCCCCCGACGAGACCGTGCACCACGAGACCTGGGGCAGATGATCTCCCCACCACGCCGCAACGACCAGCCCATGGAGGATCTGCTCCGTCGATTCGCGACGGCTCGATCCGATCCGGATCTGGCAATCCTCGAGGGCTTCCACGCCGTGAAGCACGGCCTCCGCTTTCGGGCCGACATCGTTGCCATGGCCACCTCCGACCCGGGTGGCGTCGCCGCCCTGGCCGCGGAGTTGGCTCCCGACGTCTCCGACCTCATCGCGGCAGCCGTCGTCGTGGACCCCGAAGTCTTCGCCGGTCTCACTCCCCTTCCCGTTCCCACCGGGATCGTCGCCATCGCCGATCGCCCGGCCGTCGAGGCGTCCCACATCGTGGGAGACCCGTCTCCGGCTCCGCTCGTCCTCCTGGAACGGCCCCGGCACCACGGGAACGTGGGGGCGGTGATCCGGGTGGCGGCGGCCGCCGAAGCGGCCGGCGTGCTCACCAGCGGCGACCTCGACCCCTGGGACCCCGCCGCGCTGCGTGGGAGCGCCGGACTCCACTTTGCCGTCCCAGTCGCCCGGATCGATCGGCTCGATCTCGGATCACGGCCGCTGGTGGCGCTCGACCCGGCCGGAGACTCGCTCGCCACGAGGACCATCCCCGACCGGGCCGTCCTGGCGTTCGGGTCGGAGCGCACCGGGCTGACCCCGGCGATCCTGAACCGAGCCGACCTGCGGCTGCGCATCCCGATGCGGGTCGGTGTCTCCAGTCTCAACCTGGCGACGGCGGTGGCCGCCGTGCTCTACGGCTCCCAAACATCGGGTCGTCGGTGAGCGGCAGCAGGGGGGCTATCCTCGCCCGCAGTCCCAGCCCGAAGGAAACCGTGCCCCGTCGCCATCTCGTCACCTCGGAGTCCGTCTCGATGGGCCACCCGGACAAGGTCGCCGATCGGATCGCCGACAGCATCCTCGACCGGATGCTCAAGGAGGACCCCGCCGCCAGGGTGGCCTGCGAGATCCTCATCGCCGGGGACCACGTGATCGTGGCCGGAGAGATCTCCTCGGCGGTCCGGGTCCTCACCGACGATGAGATCGCCTCCATCGTTCGCGACACCATTCGGGAGATCGGTTACGACGGTCCCGAGACCGGTTTCGACGTCGACGGCGCCGAGATCCTGGTGATCCTGCAATCCCAGAGCGATGACATCGCCATGGGTGTCGATGCCGGCGAGGGCGGCGAGCTCGGTGCCGGAGACCAGGGCATGATGTACGGCTACGCGGTTCGCGAGACCGACATGTTGATGCCGCTCCCCATCATGCTCGCCCACCGCATCATGGCCCGCCAGGCAGAGGTGCGGGTCACCGGGCTCATCCCCGATCTGCGCCCGGACGCCAAGACCCAGGTGACGGTTGCCTATGACGGCCATCACCCGGCCGAACTCGACTCCGTCGTGCTGTCAACCCAGCACGGACCCTCTTGGAGCCCCCCCGAGCGCCAGCGGATCCTGGCATCGGCGGTCGCCGAGGAGATCCTCCGCCCGGCCCTCGGCGAGTGGTGGCGGGCCGATCTCACCGTGCACGTCAACCCCACCGGTCGCTTCGAGATCGGAGGCCCCCGCGCCGACACGGGCCTGACGGGGAGGAAGATCATCGTCGACACCTACGGTGGATGGGGCCGCCACGGCGGCGGCGCCTTCTCCGGCAAGGACCCCTCCAAGGTCGACCGCTCGGCCTCCTACATGGCTCGCTACGCCGCCAAGAACCTCGTGGCGGCCGGGCTCCTCGATCGATGCGAGATCCGAGTCTCGTATGCGATAGGGCTGCCCGAGCCGACAGCGATCACCGTCGACGGAGAGGGCCGGGCCTCTGGTTCCCTCGACCGGTTGGAAGCGATGGTTCGAGACACCTTCCGCTTCACGCCGACCGGCATCATCGACACGCTCGGCTTGCAGGCCCCGATCTACACCCCCACTTCGTTCCACGGCCACTTCGGCAGGGATCCCGACGAAGGGGTGCCCGGTTCGTTCGCATGGGAACGAACCGACAAGGCGCCTCTCCTAGGGTCCGCCTGAGCGGACCGCTTCGGCCTCGACCGGACCCGTCTCCTGCAACCTCCCTAGGCTCGGTCAGCGTATGTCGGCGGACGAACGTCCCATGATCAGCCTCGACGGAGTCACCAAGCAGTTCCCCGGGGCCACCACCACCGCAGTGACCGAACTGTCGCTCGATGTAGCCGAGGGAGAGGTCGTCGTGCTCGTGGGCCCCTCGGGGTGCGGCAAGACCACCACCCTCAAGATGGTCAATCGGCTCATCGAGCCCTCGGCCGGCACGATCACCGTCGCCGGCGAGGATGTGATGACGGTCCCCGCCCACGCCCTGCGCCGCACGATCGGCTATGTCATTCAACAGATCGGCCTCTTCCCCCACCGAACCATCGCCGACAACATCGCGACCGTGCCCCGCCTGCTGGGCTGGGACAAGACCCGGATCGACGATCGGATCGAGGAGCTGATCGCCCTCGTCGACCTCGAGCCGGAGATGCGCAACCGGTATCCGGCCGAGCTGTCGGGAGGGCAACGCCAGCGCGTCGGCGTGGCCCGGGCACTCGCCGCCGACCCCCCGGTGATGCTGATGGACGAGCCTTTCGGAGCGGTCGATCCGATCGTGAGGGCCCGGCTCCAGGACGAGTTGCTGGATCTGCAGGCCGGGCTCCGCAAGACGATCGTCCTCGTCACCCACGACATCGACGAGGCGATCAAGCTCGGAGACCGGGTCGCCATCCTCAACGTCGGGGGAGTCCTGGAGCAGTACGCCCCGCCCTACGAGATCCTTCGCCACCCGGCCAATTCGTTCGTCGAGGACTTCCTCGGCACCGATCGGGGTTTGAAGCGACTCTCCCTCATCAGGATCGGTGAGGTTCCCCTGGAACGGGGTCCGGTAGTGGCCCCCGACGCCACCGCATCCGAGGCGCGAGCGGTGATGGCCCGCCACGGGACCGACTGGATCGGGGTGGCCGACGGCGACCACCTGCTCGGATGGGCCCCCGGTGAATCGATCGCCGACGACGTTCCGGTCGGGGCGGGCCCGCTCCGACCGTTCACTGCCCGGCTCGGTGCCGGCGACTCGCTCCGGGAGGCTCTGGACGAGATCATCACAACGGAGACCCACGTGGCACCGGTCTTCGGGGAGCACGAGCAGTTCCTCGGCATGCTGACCACGGCCCAGGTCGGCGAACAGATCTCCGGCTGATGCCGATCTTGCTGGCTCAGGTCGAGGATTCGTTCTTCCGCTGGGATTGGGTGTTCGACCATCTCGACGACATCTGGGAGAAGGTCGTCGAGCACCTCGTTCTCACCGGCATCGCCCTCGGCGTCGGCTTGGCGATCTCCCTGGCCCTCTCGATCGTCGCCCTGCGGTGGCGGCGAACCTATGCGCCGATCACCTGGACCACCGGAGCGCTCTACACCATTCCCTCACTGGCCCTCTTTGCGTTCTTCGTGCCGATCACCGGTTTCACCACCCTCACCGCCGAGATCGGCCTGGTCTCGTACACCCTGCTGATCCTCATTCGCAACATCGTCGCCGGTATCGACGGTGTCGACCCCGCCATCCGGGAAGCCGCTCTCGGCATGGGCTACGGGCGGCGTCGGCTGTTTCTGGAGATCGAACTGCCGCTGGCCCTCCCGGTGATCATCGCCGGGCTCCGCATCGCGGCCGTGACCACGATCGGGCTGGTCACGGTGACGGCCCTCATCGGCCAGGGCGGAGTCGGATTCTTCATCCTGCGCGGCCTCAATCGGTTCTTCTCCACGGAGATCGTCTTGGGGACCGGCCTCTCGGTCCTGCTGGCGGTGATCGTGGACCTCGCATTGCTGTTCGCCGAGCGGGCCCTGACGCCCTGGTCCCGACGGAGGCGAATCGCATGATCGGATTCCTCTCCGATCTCGGCTCGTGGTTCGTCGAGAACTGGGACGGCACCGGCGGGTATCTCAACCGGCTGTGGGAGCACATCCAGGTCTCCGGTGCCTCGGTGCTGTTCTCTGCGGGCATCGCAGTCCCGCTGGGGGCCTGGCTCGGCCATACCGGCAAGGGAGGCTTTGCGGTGGTCTCGCTCGTCAACGTCGGGCGGGCTCTCCCTTCGTTCGGGATCGTGGCGCTCGCTCTGCCGATCACAATCCGGATCGCCGATCGAGTGCCCTTCATCGACAGCGGCCTCGGCTTCTTCCCGACCTTTGTGGCGCTCGTGGCGCTGGCGCTCCCCCCGATCTTCACCAACACCTACGCCGGGATTCGGGCGGTGGATCCCGACACGATCGAAGCCGCTCGAGGCATGGGAATCACCGAGCCCCGCATCCTGCGAGAGATCGAGGTCCCGGTCGCCTCGCCGATCATCCTGGCCGGCATCCGGACCTCGGCGGTGCAAGTCGTGGCCACCGCACCGCTGGGGGCTCTCGTGGCCTACGGGGGACTGGGCCGCTACATCATCGACGGCTTCGCCATCCAGGACAACATCCAGATCGTCGCCGGAGCGCTGCTGGTGGCACTGCTGTCGGTGCTCACCGAGCTCTTCTTCGCCGCAGTCGAGCGGCGGGTCGTGCCGCGTCCGCTCCGCCGCGACGTCCGGCATCCATCCCGACCGGAGGCCGGTCGGGCCGTCGCCCGGTGACGCGGTGGCCCAAGAGATGCAGGCGGCCTATGGTGACACTCGACATCTCGTGATGCTTCCCGGAAACCCGAGAGAGGAGCAATACCCATGCGGAGCTTTGCCCGCACCCGAGTCGTTGGGGCGGCCCTGGTGGTTCTGGCGCTCATCGCCACCGCCTGTGGGTCGGGTGACGACTCGACCGAGGGTCCGACGATCAAGGTCGGCTCGACCAACTTCGGCGAGCAGGAGATCCTCGGCGAGATCTACGCGACCGTCCTCGAGGCCAACGGCTACTCGGTGGAGCGTATGTTCCAGTTGGGCACCCGTGAGGTCGTCAACCCCGCCCTCAAGAGCGGTGAGATCGACATGCTGGCCGAGTACACCGGCACGCTGCTGACCTTCGAGGGCGGCACGTCGAGCACCGACTCGGAGCAGACGTGGGACGATCTCAACGCCGTGCTCGAGGGTTTGGGCCTGGCGGCGCTGGATTACTCGCCGGCCCAGGACAAGAACGGCATCGTCGTCGCCGGAGAGATCGCCGACGAACTCGATCTCGAGAAGGTCAGCGATCTTGCCGCCTACAACGGCGAGCTGGTCTTCGGGGGGCCTCCCGAGTGCCCCAACCGGGAGTTCTGCCTCATCGGCCTCGAGGAGGTCTATGGTCTCTCGTTCGCCGAGTTCAAGCCGCTCGACGTGGGCGGTCCTCTGACGGTGGCGGCACTGGAGGGCGGCGAGATCGATGTCGGTTTGCTGTTCACTTCCGACGGGGTGATCGCAGCCAAGGGCTTCGTGCTCCTGGAGGACGACCTGAACCTGCAGCCGGCGGAGAACATCGTGCCGGTCGTGCGCCAGGAGATCATCGACGCCTACGGCGATGACTTCGTGGATCTCATCAACGAGGTCAGCGAGGCAATCACCACCGCAGAGCTCCAGGAGCTCAACAAGCGGTTCGGGCTCGACGCCGAGGACGCCGACGCGCTGGCCACCGAGTGGCTCACCGAGAACGACTTCATCGACTGACCGATCATCGACGTCGGAGCGTCGCCCGGGAGGACCCGTGATCGGGGAACCCGGGCGACGCTCGCGTTGTGGGATCACCGGCGGCGGGTCGCCGACCTCTTCGCCGAGGTCGGCACGCTCCCACCGGGCGAGGGCTGGCGGTGGCGGCGGGGACGGGACGAGCTGTTCCGGGCCCATCCCCAGAGCCCCATCGGCCTCCCGCCGCGCCACGGTGCCCCCCTCTCCCCTCCCAACAACACCCTGACGAGAGCGGTCACGGCCTGGGAGCGCCTGCCCTCCTGAGTCCCGAGACCTACCATCGGCGGCCATGGCCCATCCCGGATTCCCTATCGACGCCGTCGAGATTCGCGAAGTGCGGCTTCCCCTCCGCCGACCCTACCGGTCGGGAACGAGTTCGCTGGACGACCGGCACCTCCTCGTGCTGGCCGTCCGCTCGGGTGATTCGCTGGGGTGGGGCGAGTGTGGGCCGGTGCCCGGATACTCGGTCGAGACCATCGAGGATTGCCGGACGGCGCTGCGGGACTCGGCCCGCCGCCTGACCGCCGGTGGCACAGGGGACGAGACCGCACCGGCCTGCGTCCGCTTCGCCGTCGGCAGTGCCCTGGCCGACCTCCGCGGCCATCGCGACGACGTCCCTTGTTGGCGAATGATCGGCGGGACCGATCCCGCCGTTGCCGTCGGTGCCGTCATCGGGATCGATCCCGACGGCGACGATCTCGTTGCGGTCGCGGCGGCCCTCGCCGCCGAGGGGTACCGGCGGATCAAGCTCAAGGTGACCCCGGGGCGATGCTGGGAACGAACCCGGCTGCTCCGCAACACGCTGCCGGATATGGATCTGGCCGTCGATGCCAACGGGAGCTTCCTGCCGGACGAGGACGCCGAGCTGCGGCGTCTCGATGGGCTCGACCTGCGCTTCATCGAGCAGCCCTACCCGGCCCGCTCCGGCCGCCTGACCGCCGAGCTCGCCGCCGACCTGGAGACTCCAGTCTGCCTCGACGAGTCGATTGCCGACTTGCGCGACGCCGCGGTCGCCGTGGACGGCGGGCTTCGGTGGGTCTTCAACGTCAAGCCGGGTCGGGTGGGCGGCATCGAGACCGCGGCTCTCATCACGGCCATGGCGGCGGCGGCCGGCATCCCGGTCTGGACGGGCGGCATGCTGGAATCGGGCATCGGCAAGGCGGCGGCGCTGGCGGTTGCCACCCTGCGAGGTATGACCATGGCCGCCGAGCTGGGGCCTTCGAGCCGCCACTTCGAGACCGATCTCACCACCTGGCGGATGGAGAACGGCATCCTGCGAGCCCCGGATCGGCCGGGGCTGGGGATCGAGGTGGACATGGAGGTCCTGCATCGCTTCACCATCACCGCAGAGACCATCGGCGAAGGGTTTTGAGGTGGAGCGTCCACCCGCCATCATCGGAGGCGGCATGATGCGGATCTCCTCGATCGCGGCACTCGTCGTCGTGCTGGCGGGAGCCCCGGCGCTGGCACAGACCGACCGACCCACCTGTCCGCCGTACGAGGGCATCGTCTGCGATGGCTGGGTCACCGACGCCGCCGGAGTGATCATCGACGATGCCAACCTCGAAGCCACCGTCGGTCGGGTCGTCGCCAATCACGGACACGAGATCGCCGTGGTCGTCGTCCCTTCGACCGGCTCGCAGGACCCGCTCGACTTCGCTCAGAGTCTCGGCAACACCTGGGGTGTCGGTGACGCCACCGCCGACGACGGCATCGTCGTCCTGGTGGCGCTGGCCGAGCGGCGCACCGAGATCGTCACCGGGAGCGGCCTCACCCTGAGCGGTCTCGACGACGTCGCCGCGGCCGGCAACACCTCATTCGGGGCCGGGGACATCGACTCGGGTATCACCGCCATCGTGGGGAGCCTCGACAGCCTCCTCGCCTCCGGCGGAGCACCAACCGGAGGTGGAACGGTGGTCGTGACTCCGGGCGGGGACGTCGACGGCGACCCCGCCCCCGGCATCGGCACCATCGTGGTGGCCGTCGGGATCATCGGGGGTGGGGCGTGGCTGTTCTCGCAGAGCAGGGCCACGGCTCGCCGCAAACGCCGTGACCGACGCAGCGAGCGAGTCGACGCCGAATTGGCCCGGCTCGAGATCGCCGGACACGAACTCCCGCTGGTCGGTGATTATGCGCGCAAGCCTCCGTCCGACGGCCTGTCTCTCCCCACGGAGGCGGCGATGGCGGCACTGCGGGACCTCGTGGATCGCCACCACGGTGGCGACGAGGCGGCGCTTCGCGCGCTGTGGCGGGCCGGCGCCGTCGACGTGATCGATCGCGACCGGATGCTGGCCGACCACGAAGTCCCCCTCGAGCTGCTGGCCTCCGGGGAGCGCCGCATGTTGGAGGACGCCGTTCAGGAATCGGCGCGGAAGGCGGTCGAGACGGCCGACGAGGACGCCTTCTCGGTCGCATTGGCCGATGTCGGCCGGCTGGTGGCGTCCCTCCGCCCCCACCGCGTGGCGGCGGCCCGCAATCGAGCCGCTCGCGCGATCGCCGACCTCCTCACCGACACCGAGATCGGCCCCACCTTCATCGCCGACCTCGGCGAGCGACTCCACCGGACGGCCGCCGTCCTGGATGGGTCGGCTCCGCTGGGCGACTCGGTGGCGGAACTCGAGACCGCCTACGCCACGGCCCGGGACAAGACCGACCGGCTTGCCGACCTCTACTCCCGGCTCCCCCAGGCCACCACCCGCCCCGCGGTGGCCGCCGCCCTCGCCGACCTGGACGAGGACCCCGACGAGGCCCTCACTCGCTATGAGCGGCTCCGCGCCAAGCTGGAGCGGGACGGCGACGTCCTGGCGGCCGACGACCTGGAGATTCCCGCGATCGCCGCATTGCTCCTCCTGAATCGCGACGAGGACAACGCCGACGAGTTCCTCGATACCTACTTGAAGCGTCGTGAGTCCGGCAGTGAGCCGGCGGAGGCCGTGGAGTACGCGCTCGCCGGCTTGCGCGAACCCGGTGAGATCCGGCGGGTCCGCAAGATGTCGCGTCGGCTCTCGCTGCCCGTCTCGATCACCGCCGCGCTGCTACGTCGCCGCGATGACGGCCCCGAGGTCTATGTGAGCCTCCTCGACGAGCTGGCGGGGCGCGGCCTGGGGGCCGACACCCGACGCACCGTGGCGGGAATCCTGGCCGTGTCGCTGGAACCCTCCCAGGCACTGCGCCGCTGGATCGAGGCCCGGCAAGCCCTCGCCGACCTCGGACTGGAAGGTTCGTACGCCGACGTCGCCGCCGCCTTCGGGGCCTCCGACCGACGCGGGCCACGGGCTTTCGCCCTCGCCTACGCCGCCCAACGCCAGGCCCTGGCTCGGTCGGACATCAAGGACGCCGACCGTTTCGCCCCGGAACTGGCACACGAAGGCACGAGCCGCCAGACCGACTCGTGGACCGGTGATCCCATCCCCCGGGACTACGGGTCCTTCGATCCGTACACCTTCTTCTTCTACCACTGGGTCATCACCCGGGGCACCAGCGGCTCCTACGGCTGGGAACCCGTGTATCGCGACTCCTCGTGGAGCCGCGATCGGGGGTCGTGGTGGGGCGGCTTCGGGGGCGGGGGCGGTTTCGGGGGCGGCGGATCGTCCTGGGGCGGCTCCTCGTGGGGCAGCGGCGGCGGCGGGATCTCGTTCGGCGGCTTTGGCGGTGGGGGGTTCGGAGGAGGCGGCTCGAGCGGCGGAAGCGGCTGGTGACCGAGCCGATCACGAGTCCCCAGAACGATCGGATCAAGGCGCTCGTCCGGCTCCGCAACCGGCGAGAGCGGGATCGCACCGGCCGGTTCCTCGTCGAGGGGTATCGAGAGGTACGCCGCGCCGTCGAGGCCGGTCTCGATATCGACGAGTTGTACACCTGCCCCGCCCTGTACCTGGGGAGCGACGAGCCCCGGTTGGCTCGGCTGGCCGAGGAAGCCGGCGCCACGCTCTTCGAGGTCGCCGACGCCCCCTTTCGCAAGGCCTCCTACCGTGACCGGCCCGAGGGGCTGCTGGCGGTGGTCCGTCAGTTCGACATCGACCCGGCCTCCCTCGACCCCGGCCCGGATCCGCTGTTCCTGGTGGCCGAATCGATCGAGAAGCCGGGCAACCTGGGCACCATGCTGCGAACGGCCGAGGCGGCGGGCGCCGCAGGGCTCATTGCGGCGGATCCCACCACCGACCCCTTCAATCCCAATGTCGTGCGGGCCTCGCTGGGCACCCTGTTTCGAGTTCCCCTGGCGGTGGCCTCGAGCTCCGAGGCCCTGACGTGGCTCAACGACCGGGGCATCCGGACGGTGGCGGCCACGCCCCACGCCGACACCCCTCACTACGACCTGGATCTCCGGGGCCCGGTGGCCCTCGTGGTCGGCTCGGAGCAGTACGGGCTGAGCGAGGAGTGGCTGGTGGGGGCCGATCACCGGGTGGTGATACCCATGCCGGGGTCCGTCGACAGCCTCAACGCCGCCATGGCGGCCGGGATCCTCCTCTTCGAGGCCGTCCGCCAGCGAATCTCCCCGAACCGGAAAACGAACACACGTTCGATGTAGGGTGGGGGTCCCCGACCGGGAAGGCGAATGACCCTCGGCCTGCAGCGCAGCTTCGACGACCTCGGCACGCCGCTCTTCGACGTGCCCTTCTGCGTCCTCGATCTGGAGACCACCGGCGGATCCCCGGCGGACTGCACCATCACCGAGATCGGGGCCGTCCGCTACCGGGGTGGGCGGCTCGAGGGCACCTTCCAGACCCTGGTGAACCCAGGAGCGCCGATCCCCCCGTTCATCACCGTGCTCACCGGCATCACCCACGCCATGGTGGTGGAGGCTCCACCGATCGACGAGGCCCTCCCCACCTTCCTCGAGTTCCTGGGGGACGCCGTCGTGGTCGGCCACAACGTCCGCTTCGATCTGTCCTTCCTCAACGCCGCCGCCGAGCGCCTCGGCTACGGACGACTCCCCAATCGTTCGGTCGACACGGCGGCGCTGGCGCGCCGCACGGTCCGCTCCGAGGTCCGCAACCTGCGCCTGGCCACTCTGGCGGCGTATTTCCGCTCACCGGTCACCCCCAATCACCGGGCTCTCGAGGACGCCCGGGCCACCGCCCATGTGCTGTGGGCGTTGTTGGAGCGGGCCGGCACGCTCGGGGTGACCCACCTCGAGGACCTGTTGCAGCTGCCCACCGCTCGAGGGACGCCCCATTACGAGAAGATCCGACTCACCGAGTCGCTCCCCCGCCGCCCCGGGGTGTACCTCTTCAAGGATCGCAACGGCACGGTCTTCTACATCGGCAAGGCCAAGAACCTGCGAAGCCGAGTCCGCTCCTACTTCTACGGCGACACCCGGCGCCGTATCGCCGACATGCTGCGCGAACTGGACCGCATCGAGCACCGGGTGTGCAGCACCGAGCTGGAGGCATCGGTGACCGAGCTGCGCCTCATCGGCGCCCACGCTCCCCGTCACAACCGGCGCTCCCGGCCCGCCCGTTCCCCCCATTGGGTGTCGCTGACCGAAGAGGCCTTCCCCCGGCTCTCGCTGGTTCGCAAACCCCGGCAGGATCGAGTCCTCCTCGGCCCGTTTCGGGGTCGGCGGGCGGCGCAGCGGGTGGTCGAGGCCTTGTGGGATGCCCTCCCCATCCGTCGCTGCAGCGGTCCCCCGGGTCGTCGCGACGGCGCCTGCGCCTTTGCCCAGCTGGGGGTGGCCCTGTGCCCCTGTGACGGGTCGTTGCCGCAATCCGACTATCGACCGATCGTGGACCGGCTGTGGGAGGGCGTCACCGGCAACCCGGCGCTCCTCCTCAGACCTCTGGCCGACCGTATCGCCGAGCTGGCCCGCGCCCAACGCTACGAGGAAGCGGCCTGGGTCCGGGATCGTTACCGGGCGCTGGCTCGATCCCTCTCCCGCCGACGGGCCTGGGAGGTGATGACGGCCGCCGGGTCGATCCGGGCCGAAGGCCCCGACGGGGCGGCTCTCGTCGAGGCCGGCCGACTGGTGGCCGCCTGGTGCGACGGCGATCGGCCGCCTCTCTTCGCTGCTGCGGAGCTGAAACCCGTTGACACCCCGCCGGTCGCGCTCACTCTTGCCGATGCCGAGGAGGCCCACCTGGTGTGGCGATGGCTGACCTCGGGCACCGTCCGGCTCGCCGAGGTGACGGGTACGTTGCGCGAGCCCCGCCATGCCATCCCCGCGCTGGAGGCGATACCGGTCTGATCCGGAGCCCCCGCGGGCCCCGCTACCCTCCGCCACCATGCGGTTCACCGTCCGCCCCGGCTCCGATCCGATCGCCCGCGCCGACGCCACGATTCTGTCCGCCATGGGCCTCCCGGGCGGTGGTGCCGCCAAGATCGGGCGGACCCACGTCCTGGTTCGGCCCGGCGACGTCTCCAGCCCCGCCTCCCTGGAACTGGGTCCCGTCACGATGGAGAACGTCGGGGCTTCGGCCGGGGCGGTCGTCGAAGTGACTCGAGCCACCCTGCCCCAGGCCCGCCGGGTGGTGACCTCCGGGAAGACCGATCTCGATCCTCGCCACCTGGCCCGAGCTCTCCAAGGCATCCCGATCACCAAGGGTGACATCGTCGTCGTCTACCCCTCCTACGGAGAGGAGCACGGCGAGCCTGACCACCTTCGGGTCCTGACGGTGGAGCCGGGGGGAGCCGGTTTGGTCGGCAATGCCACCGTGGTGGCCCCCGAGGGGGTTTCGGCGGCGGAGACCGTCATCGACCATCCGGCCGGCCGGATCGCCGGGGAGGCGCCGACGACCGCCGACGCCCTGTTGGCGGGTCTCGATGCCGAACTCGACACCCTGACCGGCTGGCTGTCACTCCTGACCTCGGCCGCCGACCTCCCTGCCGCCTGGGGCCTGCCGCGAGTTGCCGGTGTGCTCTTGGAGGGTCCGGCCGGGTGCGGGAAGTCGGAACTGGTGGCGGCGGCGGCGTCCCGGGCCGGCGCCAGCGTCGAGGAGGTCTCACTCGAGCTCGTCTTCAAGCCGGAACGGCTTCTCGACCTCTTGGAGAAGGCGGTCAAGAACACGGCCGTCCCGGCCGTGCTGTTCGTCGACCGCCTCGATGCAGTCGCCGGTGACGAAGGCATGTTTCGCACCCAGGTTGCGGCCATCATGCGCTGGTTCCTCGATGCGGTCTCGGAGCGGCAGCGTCTCGCCTGCGTGCTGGGGGTGTCCTCGGTCGTCCAACTCGACGATGCCATCGCCACCTCGGAGCTGCTCCCCCGAACCCTGTCGATCCCACCCCCCGATCTGGAACGGCGGCGCCTGTTGCTCGAGGCCGCCCTGCACCGGGTCCCGACCGACGACCTCGACTTCGAGGCGCTGGCGGCCCGCACCGCCGGTTTCTCCGGGGCCGACGTCCTCTCGGCGGCCGTGCACGCCTCGGCGATGATCGCCGGCGGCGGGGGCGCTCTCACCACGGAGCGGATGCTGGAGAGCATCGCCGGCACCACGCCGTCGCTGGGCACGGTGCCGACGGGCTAGATGCCGACCTACGGGTTCGGTGAAGTCGCAAACCTCGACGAGGTGAAGCAGCGCCTCACCGAAGCAGTCATCTGGCCGATGACCGACCCCGACCGCTTCGCTCGCCTCGGCATCGATCCGCCCCGGGGCCTCCTGTTGCACGGTCCGCCCGGCACCGGCAAGACCTACGTCGTTCGGGCGCTTGCTCACGAGTCCGGGGCGGCATTCTTCGCCGTGCGGGGCGCCGAACTGCTGGACAAGTACGTCGGCGAGTCGGAGCGAGCGGTGCGGGAGGTGTTCGCCCGGGCGCGGGCGGCGGCGCCGGCCATCCTCTTCTTCGACGAACTGGACGCCCTTGCCCCGGTGCGGGGTACGTCGACCACTTCGGTCACCGACTCCGTCGTGGCCGCCCTGCTCACCGAACTGGACGGGGTCGGCGAGAGGGGCGACATCGTGGTCGTCGGCGCCACCAACCGCAAGGACCTCCTCGACCCGGCGCTGCTCCGATCGGGCCGCTTCGAGACCCACCTCGAACTGGGATTACCCGAGGCGTCGGCCCGCCGCGCCCTGCTCGGCATCTCCGACGTGCCGTTCGCCGACGACGTGGATCTCGACCGGCTCGCCGCCGACACCGAGGGCCTTTCCTTCGCCGACCTCACCGGCCTGCTGCGCGAAGCCGCCCTCCAGGCGCTGCGCACCGATCCCAAGGCGATCACCGTCGGGCGGGCCGAGATCGACGCCGCCCTGGCTCGGTTTCTCGAGCCTCAGAAGTAGGCCGCCAGGCGCGCCGTCGCCGCGGCAGCCCGATCGGCTTCCGGCAGTTCGGGATTCCAGGATGACACCGAGAACGCCGCCACGCGTCCCGTGGCGGCCAGGGCCGCCATGGCCGCTTCCATCGCACCCAGCGACGGTCCCCCGGGCGCCGGGTAGTTGATCGCCGGGAGGTCGGCGGGATCCACGACGTCGACGTCGACGTGCACGTAGAGGGGTCCCTCCAGTTCGAGGGAGGGAACGTCGTCGACGGTCACCACCCGCATGTCCGAAGCAGCCACCGCATCATCTTCCCCGGGATCCAGATCCCGGGCGTCGACGAGGACGATCTGCGCGTCCGGCAGCGATCGCTGCCCGGTTCCCTCGGCGACGGTCTGCTCCCCTCGGCCGGTGAGCATGGCGAGCGGCATGCCTCCCAGGAACCCCGATTGGGTCGTCTCCCAGGTGTGGAAGTCACCGTGGGCGTCGAACCACAGCAGGGTGGGGTCGACCCCCCGGCGCTGCAGTCCGGCCAGCACCCCGATGGCCGACACGCAGTCGCCCGAGTAGACGATGGGGTCCGGGTGGTCGGCCACCCAGCGAGCGACGTGGCCGTAGAGGACCGCCATGCGCTCGGTCGGCGAGGCGTCGGGCAGCTCCGGGGTGAGCTCCTCGTCTCCGGTCAACTGCCCCAGGAACGGCATGGGTTCCCCCATGAAGAACGGCACGATGAGCGTGGTCATGCCGCGACCATACCCAACGGGTCTTCGTAGACTCGACGGGTGACTCCCAGGCTTGGTCTTGCCATCTCCCTGCTTCTTGCAGCCTGCTCGTCGTCCGCCGTCTCCGTCGAGGAGGTCGAGGCCCTGCCGCCCACCACCCCCGTCGAGGTCCGGGTTCTGTTGGAGGAGTCCGAGGTGCCCGTGGTCCTCAACGTGTGGGCCTCCTGGTGCACACCGTGCCGGTCGGAGGCGCCGTTGCTGCGCAGAGCTCACGCCGAGCAGGGCGACGACGTCCGATTCGTGGGCATCGACGTCCGGGACGATCAGGATGGGGCCCGGGCCTTCATCGCCGAGTTCGGTCTCGACGGCTTCGACCACTTCTTCGACGAGTCCGGGGCGGTGCCGGCCGATCTCGCCGCCTACGGGGTACCGCTCACCTTCTTCTTCGCCCCCGGCGGAGAGCTGATCGAGCTCCATTCGGGCGTGATCGACGAACGGACCCTGGCCCTCCAGATCGACGAGCTCCTGCGTCGCTGATGGAGTTCTCGCTGCTCGGCGCCGCTCTCCTCGCAGCCCTCGGCCTCTACGCGGTGCTGTGGTACGAGGCGGGGCGCACCAACGCTGCCGACTGCACCAGAGAGCTGTGGGACATGGCGCTCGGGTCGGCGGTGATCGGGGTTCTGGTGGGCCGGCTCGTTGCCATGATCCGGGGGGGCACCAACCCGCTCACCCACCCCGGCGACATCCTGATCGTGCGGGGCGGGGTCGACACCGTGGGAGCCGCGATAGCCGCGTCGGCGGCCTTCGTCTTCATGGCCCGTCGCGACCTGTGGACCCGCTTGGACGCCCTGGCTCCGGCGGTGCTGGGCGGGTTGGCGGCCTGGCACGGCGCCTGCCTCACCCGGGGCGCCTGTCTCGGTACCCCCTCCGATCTGCCCTGGGCCTATGCCGAGCACGGCGGCGGGGTGACCCGTCATCCCACGGAGCTCTACGCGGCGCTGCTGCTGGTCGTCGGCGTGATCCTGGTCATCTGGTGGAAGCGCCGCCACCCTCCGGCCGGGATCGTCACCGGGACGGCCGTGGCGGTGGCGGCCGGGGTCCGCCTGGCCACCGAGCCGATGCGGCCGGTGCTCGGCGCCGGTCTCGAGTGGTGGTACCTGGCGGGGGTGGTGCTGGGAGTCGGGTTGGCGGCAGGCAGGTTCCTCGCCGCCCGGTCCCCACAGTAGGGTTCCGGCACCATGGCGACCTCCATCATCGGCTACGGCCATTTTGGGCAGGCCCTCGCCGGCCTCCTCCGGGACGCCGGCATGAGCGTCCGAGCCTGGGATCCGCACGTTGCTGTCCCGGACGACGTCGGAGCGGCCGATGCCGCTGCAGCGACTCGAGCGGCCGACGTCGTGGTCCTCGCCGTTCCGATCCCCCAGATCCATCCCGCCCTCGTCGAGCTCCGGCCCCACCTCGATCCCGAGACCTTGGTGATCGACGTGGGAAGTGTGAAGACCGCTCCGATCGCGGCCATGGCGGAGGTCTTGGGCACCGACATCGCCTGGGCCGGGACCCACCCGTTGTTCGGCTCCTCGAGCATCGCCCTGGGGGAACGCCCGCTGCGAACGGTCGTGTGTCCCAACGAGCTGCACCCCCATGGAGCCGACCGGGCCCGGGCGTGGTACGAGGCATTCGGCTGCGAGGTGATCCACCAGAGCCCCGGGGAGCACGATCGAGTCATGGCTCGAACCCACGCAATGGCGTTCTTCATCGCCAAGGGGCTCATCGACGTGGGAGCCGCCGAGGGCCTCACCTTCAGCCCGCCTTCGTTCCGGGCTCTGGCACAGACCATCGACACGGTCCGCAGCGATGCCGGTCACCTCTTTCTGGCCATCGAGCGGGACAACCCCTATGCGGCCGAGGCCCGTCAGGCCCTCCTCGACGCCCTCGGAGAGGTCCACGCCCGTCTCGAGGGAGACGAGGAGGCTTGGGACGAGATCGCGGCTTTCGATATCCCCGACCTCGGTGCTCAAGCCCCGGAACTACGCGAGACCCGGGATCTCATCGACGAGCTCGATACCGAGATCGTGCGCCTGCTCGCCCGGAGGTCGCAGTTGTCGCGCCGGGCGGGACGCATCAAGTCGGAGCATGGACACGGTGTCCGTGACCCATCCCGAGAGGAGGCGCTCTTGGGTGACCGGAGGCGCTGGGCGGCCCAGCATGGGCTCCCCGAGCAAGCGATCGCCGATGTCTTTACGGCGATACTGCGCCTCTCGCGGCGTCTCCAGTCGGAACGGCCCGAGTAGCGCCTAAGCCGACAACTCGAGCAAGCGGTCCAGCTGGGCCCGGAATTCGTCCTCGGGCAGCGCTCCGAACCACCCACCCACGATCACGCCCTCGGTGATGAGCACGCTGGAGGGTTGCCCGGGAATCCCGTACAGCCCCCACAGCTCGTCGTCGTAGCCCCACAGGAGGTTGTCGGGCGAGAACCAGACGCCGACCCGCGCTCGTGAGGCCTCGAGGTCACTGCGGCCGGCGACGGCGACGAACTCGATTCGGTCCCGGTAGTCCTCTGAGATGGCGTCGACAACGGGCAACTCCCGCTGACAGACGCCTCACCACTCGGCCCAGAACACCATGTAGACCGGGTTCTGGGCCTCGCTCAGGGTGAACGATCCCCCCTCCCCCAGGGCGAGGGTGAAATCGGGGGCCGGAGGGCCGTCCGGGGGCGGCGTGGTCGCAGCCGGCGTGGTCGTGGCCGGCTCGGTCGATGGCGACGCGGCCTCGGTCGTGGCCGGCGCCTTCGTGGTCTGGGAAACCGCCGTGGTCTCGGCGGCGGCTTCGCTCGTGAGCACCGTCGAGGCCGGCGCCGCCCCTCCCCCGCCGCACGCGACGGCCGAGAGGGCTACGGCGACGACCGTGATGATGACCCTCTGCATGGCGGGCACGCTAGTGGCCTCGGGCGCCTAGCGGTCCCACTTGGTGAAGCGGTCGTACCACTCTTCCGTCAGGGCATCGGCCTGGCGCTCCAGACGAATCTCTCCCGAATCCCGACCCGAGACCACCGCGGCGGGATCGGGTAGCTCCAGGAGTTCGGCGAGGCGCTGGAGGACCGGGTCGCGTTGAGCCACCAGCTCCTCGTACTCGAGGGTGAGGTCCGGCTCGTACCCGGAGGCCTCCAACTCGCGATGCCAGCGGGCCTCCCGCTCCACCAGTTCGACGATGTCGGCGGCCAACTGTTTGCGGTCGTAGCGGGGCTCGGCCTTGGCGGTTCGCAACACCCCCCACTTGCCGGTCTGCTTTGCCTTGGTGAACGAGATCGCCTGACGAAGCTTGTGGCGCCGGAAGAGCGTGACGATGACCGGCTCCGGGTCGCCGAACCGGGTGGCCAGTTCCCGCAACCGGCCCCGCTCGCCGGGGAGCAGCCCCTCCCGGACCATGAGCGACAGATGGCGCTCGAAGATCTTGACTCCGACCACGCCGTTGTCGGTTGCGGTCCGCTTCTTCAGCTTGGCGATATGCCCGTCGAGATCGTCGAAATCGAGCCCCCACTTCTCGGCATTCCTCGGGTAGCGACCGTTGAGATTGAAATACTCCCGGGGGTTGCCCATGGCCTTGGTGCTCCGCATGTCGGCGACCAACAGGCTGCTGCCGGTGCGGGGAATCGTGCAGATGAACAGCAGCCGTCTCATGGAGCCTCCTCTCGGCGCAGCCGGGTGTCGATCTGCTCGGCGAATTGGCCCGCGATCGTCACGTGATCGTATCGAGCGGCGTATGCCGGCGCGAGTCCCCGCTCGTCGCGTCGCGCCACCGCTTCGACGATCGCCCGACGCAGATCGTCGTCGGAGGTCGCCTCGAAGAGGTGGAGGAGCCCCGACGCGATCGTGTCGCCTGTGACCGGGTTCTCCGGGGCCACCGAAGGGCACCCGAACGTGAGCGCCAGCATGAGCACCCCCGAGTTGAGAACCTTCCGGTACGGCAGGACCACCACGTCGGCCGCCCGGAAGAGAACCTGGACGTACTCGTCGGGCACGGCCGCATCGACGAGCGAAGCCCCCTCAGTCGCCTCGACCGCTTCGATGAGCGGGGCGTTGTCGACCGCCTTGTAGGTGGGTCCGGCCACCATGACTCTGATCGGCAACCCGGTCTCCGCCCGCAATCGCGGCACCGCCCGCACCAGCCGATCGAAGCCCTTGTAGGGGCGGATGGCCCCAAAGCCGAGCAGGATCACCTCGTCGTCGGCGATGCCGAGAAGGTGGCGGGCCGAGTCCCGAGTCACGTAGTCGGGGTAGACACTCGTATACAGCGGATGCTCCACCACGAACGTCTTGGCGGGATCGAGGGGGTAGTGGTCGGCGGTCTCGGCCGGCGTCGAGGAGTGGAGCACGTGGACCCCGGCCGCCAGCTCCACCAGCCGCCGCCGCAACGCCACCTCGACCTCGGGATAGGCACAATCGTGAGGGAGCACTTCGTGGACGCTCCACAACAGGCGTCCGCCCCGTTCGACGAAGCCCTCGATGCGTCGCAGGTGCGAATTCGACTGCTCGGCCGCCTCCTTCTCGGAGCCCACCCCCACCTGGAAGACCCTCGTCCAGTGGAGGTGGAACACATCCTCCCCCGAGGCGGCGTTGAGCGCGGGAAGCCCCCCGAGAGGTCGCGCGTCGAAACCCACTTCGGCGACCCGGGAGTACAAGAGGCGGAGATAGGGGTTTTGGATCCCGCCCGGGAAGTAGGTGAGGGGGGTGAGGCGCCGGTCTCCGGCGAGGGCCAGCCGCTGGGCGGCCCACACTTCCTCGGGTGGCTTGGAGGCCCTCTTTCGTGCGGCACGCCGTTGCCGTCTGCCGAGGATGATCGGCGACAGCCGGACCTTGAGCCATCCCGGCACGAATCCCTCGTAGATCCTTACCATCCGGCTGTGACCGGTCTTGGGGCCGAACGTGCGACGCCACCATCGCTTGGTACGTCGCCAGGAACGACGGGAGAAGTAGTAGACGGGCCGCAGGAAGCGTTTGACCGGCTCGGGGAAGCGGCGCAACCACCCGATCATGCCGACTCCCCACTCGGCCCTTCGTAACCGAGCTCGGTGGCGGTCTCACCGACGACGCGATCCAGGTCGCGGCGCTCCTTCGAGGACAGTGCACGTCTCGCCCCACGCCACTTCCCTCGCTGCTGGCCGGTCGCACCGACCTTGCGATCGAGCACCCGGGAGTCCACCTCGACTCCGGTGGCATCGGCCAACCGCTCCAGAGCGGTGCCGGCCGTCACCTCCTCGTAGGCGAGGATCGTCGCCTTCGTCTCGGGAGCCCACCGCAGGAACGAGCCGGTCAGCCGAGCCCAGATCTCCCCGAATTGGGACGCCGTGCTGACCTGTTCGTCGGGCCAGCGGTGGTACCACCAGAACGAGTGAGGTCGGATCTCGTGAAGCAATCGGTAGGAGAGAAAGGCGTCGTAGGGGTTGCGGTGCAGGAACACGAAGCGGGCATCGGGGTAGATCCGCCGCAGGTAGACGGCGTTCTCTCCCGACAGCCGCACCCCTTTGATTCCCCACCGGTCGTAGCCCATCTCTCGGGCCGGGGCGTCGAAGAGGCGATCGAAGAAAGCCCGATGGGCCGCCAGCAGATTCGAGGGGTGGGGATAGGCGTTGGCGATCCACCGCTCGGCGGTCGGTGGATTGCGGCGATCGGCGATGTAGTTGTCCGGCGGCCACTTCTCGGAGAACGGGAGCAGTGACTCGGACAACCGGCGCACCAGGGCCGAGTGGTCGTAGGGCTCACCCCAGACCAGCAGGGATCCCGATGAGACCAGGAGCCGCTGGACCAGGGTCGAACCGGACCGCCAGGCACTGGCGAGCAGGAACACCGGGGCCCCACCGTCCGGCAGCGGCCCGGGGGCGAACCGCCGGTCCAGCACCTCGAGAGCGTCGGGGATGGTGCGGCCGTTCGGATCGTGCATCGTCTCGTCCTCAGTAGATCGGCAGGCTCGTCAAGCCGGCCACTTGGGCCGCCCAGTGCCGGTAGGCGGCCACCCGGTCCTGCGCATCGGGATCGGGGACCGTCGCCACCCCGGTGGCCTCCGTCTCGTACCCGAAGGCTCCCATGACCTCACCGGCGGCGGCTTCCACCGCCGCGACGTCGTCCTTGGTGAGCTCGGTACGCCACGACGACACCCGTTTCGATGAGACCGGCTCCATCGCCTCACCCTTCCAGGACTCGCGTTCGGAGAAGAGGGGGTAGGCGGCCAGCGTGCCCGGATCGATCGGTTCCGGCTCGAAGGGCAACCCGAGAAACGCGGCGAGCCGAGCGTGGTGTCGCTCAGGGTCCGCAACGAGATCCTCGTAGCGCAGCGTCAGACAGCGATCGGGTCCGAGCAGACGGCCGGCGTCACCGATGGCCCGCTGGTGGTGCAGCCACCGCTCTCCGAGACCGAACGGGTCCTTCTCCCCCCATTCCACCCGACGGTGCGAACGCAGCACCGCCCGCGGGTCCCGCACCACGGCGATCAACTTGAGGGTCGGCACGGCGTCCGTGAGGTGCTCCCACCACACGAGGTGGTTGGGGGTCTTCTCCCCCATCAGGACGGTGCCGGGGGGGCTGAGGGCGGCGACGACCGACTCGAACACGGTCCACAGGCCGACCCGTCGCTCCCGCGTTGTCATCTCGTTGATGATCGGAGCGCGCTGAAGCGGAATCGACTCGACGAGCCGCCCCAGCATCCACTCGACCATCGCCGAGCGCTCTTCCCCCCGCAGTGGCCACGAGAAACGGAAACGGGCTTCGTCGGCCACGGACCAGAAGTGAGTTTCGCGTGGCACCCAGACGCCGGGGAGCTCGCAGCACAACCGCTGCACCAACGTCGTGCCGGAGCGGGCGGTGCCGACGATGAGAAAACCGAGCGATGCAGGGGTCACGGAACCGCCTCCATCGGCACAGGACGGCCCTCGATGTGCCACGATCCCCTCGTTTCGTCCAACTCCGGCCTCCCCGCCAGGCTGAACAGCACCCCCATGGTGGCCGTCGGTCCTTCGGATTCCCAGCCGAAGGACCAGCGGGGAACCAGCGATCGACCACGCGGAGACCACCAACCGGCCACCGGATCGATGGAGTCTGCTCGCACCGGGGTCAACAGCTCAGATCCATTGCCCGAGACCACCCATACGACCGGCTCACCCTGGTGGGCCAGCAGCAAGCCCCAATCTCGAACCACCACGTCGAGATCGCCGGGGGCATGAAACCACTGCCGGTAGACGTGCGAGCCCTTCGCCTCGAGGTCGTCGACCACGACCATCCAGCGACCCGGCTCCATCCCCAACCGCCGCCGATGGCGGACATTCCCCCGAATCGCCGACACCGTGATCGCATGCGGTTCGCCCTCCGACAACGCCAGCTCCACGTCCGAGGAAAGGGCATCGATCCCGACGATCTCGACCGTGTTGTGGGCCGCGACGGATCCCAGGTATGCGGCTGCCTCCTCCGGGGCCACGCCGACGGGGTCGGAGTCGCCGTCGTTCGATTCGGCCGCCCCTCGGGCGACCCGGGCGCCGGGACCCACCAGGAGGCGGCGCCCCTTGTCGAACCACGTCACCGCCGGTCCCGGCCGGCCCGACAGCGCCAGGTGGCTCTCGCCGTTGCGGCGGACCATCGCGTACCCGGCTGCGGGGAAGACCGTGCATTCACCCGGGCTTCGGCCCCACGCTCCGGCGGACACGGCGCTGCGCAGGGCCGGGGAGACGTGTCGTTCGCCGCGCGCCCCGGCACCGGCAGACCAGATTCCCCACTCTCCCGAGAGGGTCTCGTCCGGTGTGTTGCCCAGCCCGGCCAGCGCCCCGTCGGGGAGCAGGAACCAGGCCAGGCCGTCCTCGATCCGCATCCGCACCTCGTCCACCTCGAGCATCCCGGCGGCATCGAGTGCTGCGACCACCTCGGCCGTGCGGGCCAGGTCTCGGGGGGACATGCCGGGGCCCATGCCTTCGCCCTCCAGGCCCCCGAGGTGCCGGTTCAGGCAACGTCGCGCCAGGGCGGCCCGACGGCGAGCCCGGGAGAGCGCACCCTCGAGGCGAGTCCCGAGCGCCAGGAGCCCGACCGCGGCCATCAGCCCGTCCTCCCCCGTGTCCACTTCCAACACCTCTGCGGCTTGCTCCGCCGCCGCCAGCAACGCAAGCAAGTCGTCCTCGGACACCACCGCCGCCGACGACGCAATGAGTCCCGCCAGGCGATAGGCCCGTTCTCCCACGACCCCGGAGGACTCGACGGCATTGGCTCCGTGATCACCGTCGAGAGCCAACCGCACCGCCGGTTCCAGATAGGCGACGTCGCCGGTGGCGGCATGGGCTTCGAGGAGGGGCTCGATCAGTTCCAGCGTCGACCCGACCTCCCCCACCCGGTCCCAGGGGAAGGGCACCACGACCGGGATCGGCTTTCCCCCTCCCGACGGCCGGTACCCGGTCGACACCAGCGCATCGGCCGCCCGCACCGCCGCCTCGGGCGCCCGATACCACCCGAGCCTGACGTAGGGGAGGTGCTCGGTCTGCAACAAGCGGCGCCGCATCCGGTCGACGGACGGCACCGCTAGGCCTTTCCGGCCCGGACGGCCTGTTTGTACGCCTTGATGACCGATTCGGGCGTGCCGATCTTCTCAACACGGCCCTTGTGGAGCCAGACGGCCTCGGTACAGAGCTCGCGGATCACCCGCAGCCGATGGGAGACCAACACGAGCGCACCGGCGCGATCGACCAGTTGCTTCATTGCGTCCTGGCTCTTGTCACGAAACGACTCGTCCCCCACGGACAGCACCTCGTCGATCATCAGGATGTCGGGCCGCATCGACACCCCGATTGCGAACGCCAGCCGTGCCACCATGCCCGACGAGTAGGTGTTGAGCCGTCGTTCGATGGCCTCCCCGAGTTCGGAGAACTCGATGATCGGTTCGACCAGATCGACCGTCTCCACCTTGGAGAGCCCGGCGGCAAGGCACCCCAGCATGATGTTGCGCCGACCCGAGAGTTCGCCGTTGAACCCGCTCCCCAGCGCAAGCAGGGTCGACACTCTGCCGTGGACTTCGACCGTGCCCGAGTCCGGCACCAGCGTTCCCGCCAGCACCTTCAATAGGGTGCTCTTGCCGGCACCGTTCTTGCCGAGGATACCGATCGAGCCTCCTCGTTCGGCCCGGAAACCGACGCCGTCCAACGCGTGGACGACGGGGCCGTCCCGGGACATCACCTTTCGCAGTAGGGGAACGCGGCTGGTGTACGGCCGATAGGTCACCGTGATGCCTTCGGCCAGGATCGCGGGGCGGCTCATAGGTAGCGGCCCATGCTTCCTTCGTTGCGAACGAAGGAAGTGACTCCCAGCGTCAGCACCACCACTGCCACCGCGGCGGTGTAGAAGAGCTGATCGGCCTCGAACGGCCGGCCGAGCAGCGCGGTGCGATACAGCGAGAGGAAGCCCCACATCGGGTTCGATTTGACGAGCAACTGGATCCAGGTCGGCTTGTCGGCGATGCGATCGATGGTCCACAAGATCGGAGAGAGGTAGAACCACATCCGCGTCACGTGAGGGACGAGGCTCTTGACGTCTCTGATCGGCACGGCCAATCGGGCCGTCGTCGCGCCGAGACCCAGGGTGAACATCGTGTGCAGGAGAAGCGGGATCGGAAGGAACGCCAGCCAAACCGTCGGGTAGATCTGATTGATGGGCGCCACGATCAGGTAGAAGGTTGCCAGCGCGATCAAGAAGCCGATGAGCGACTCGATGAGCGCCGCAATCGGCAACACCATGCGCGGGAACCGCACGGTGGTGACCAACTTGGCATTGCTGGTGATCATGGCGGCCGACCCGGTCATGGCCGAGGACATGTAGCGGAACGCGAACACGCCGGCGAGCAAATAGGCGAGGTAGGCCGGATCGCCCTTCCTGCCGCCCAACAACAGACCGAACACGACGAAGTAGACACCCGTCATGAGCAGTGGGTTGATCACCCACCACAGCACTCCGAGAACGTCCGAGGCGTGACGGCCGGAAACGTTCCCGAACGCCAATTGCGCGGTGAAGGATCGCCGGTGCCACAACTCCGTGAGGTAGTGACGGCGTCGAGACACTCGAGGTCGCGTCGAGGCGGTCGCAGTGGCCATGATCGCCCGTCAGTGTAGGACGGGTGGACCGCCATGAAGGCCCATCCCGGCGGTGCTCACCCGGAGTCGTCGGCCCCCGCGGCGCACTCTCGGCAGCGGCCGAGAATGGCGAAATGAGTGTCGTCGGGGACGAACCCATACGGCTCGGTGGCCGCGGTCACCGCCCGCCGCAACGCTTCCAACGGCACATCCATCGTCCTGCCGCACTCCCCGCAGACCAGATGGTGGTGGCTTGCCTCCGGAGCGACGTGATACACGCCGGCTCCGTGACCCAGGTGCACGTGATGGACGTAGCCGAGTTCCTCGAGTACCTCCAGCGTGCGGTACACCGTGCTGGTGTCGACGCTGGTGTCGCCGGCACGAGCAACGATGTCGGCCGCATTGAGGTGGTCTCCGGGAGCATCGGCCAGGATGCCGCAGATGATCCGACGCGGGGCGGTCACCCGCAGTCCCGCACTGCGGAGCCCCTCGATCAGCTCGTCGGCGGAGGGCCCCACGTCACGATCCATTGGCCTCGGCCGCCAGCGTCGCCCCCAGCTCCACCGTGCGGGCGAGCACCCCGGCGGCGGCTCCCGAATCGATCGCGTCGACGGCGAGGGTGAACGCCTCGGCGAAGCCGTCTGCCAGGCCGAAGGCGACCATTGCCGGCAGGGCGTTGATGAGCGCGATGTCCCGCTTCGGGCCCGGCTCGCCCGCCAGGATGGCCCGGGTGATCGTCGCGTTGTCGTCGGCATCCCCGCCGAGCAGGTCGCCGTGATCGGCCACCGCGACTCCGAAGTCCTCCGGCGTGAACTCGGCGTGAGTCACATCGCCATCTCTGAGCCGGTAGATGAACGACGTGCCGGCCGTCGTCAGCTCGTCGAGGCCGTCCTCGCCGTAGAAGACGAAGGCGTATTCGCTACCGAGTGAGCGGAGCACGCCGATCATCCGCTCCGCCATTCGGGCGTCGGCCACCCCGATGGCCTGCCTGGTGGCACGGGCAGGGTTGGCCAGCGGTCCCAGCACGTTGAACACGGTCGGGACGCCGAGCTCGCCCCGCACCGGCGCCGCAAATCGCATGGCGGGGTGATAGCGGGGCGCAAAGAAGAACCCGAAGCCGACCTCTCGCACCAGACGCACGGTGGCCTCCGGTGGGAGCTCGAGAGGAACCCCCAGCGCCTCCAGGAGATCCGCCGACCCGGACCGAGACGATGCGGCACGGTTGCCGTGCTTGGCGACCTTGGCTCCCGCTCCGGCGGCGATGAAGGCGGCGGTCGTGGAGATGTTGAACGTCCCGGATCGATCACCGCCGGTCCCGACGGTGTCCACGATCCGCTCCCCGATGTCGACGGTGACCGCGGCGTCGTACATGGCGCGCACCAATCCGGTCATCTCCGCCACCGATTCCCCTTTGCTGCGCAGCGAGACGGCGAAGGCCGCGATCTGAGCTGCCGTGGCTCGCCCGCTCATGACTTCGGCCATGGCCGAGCGGGCTTCAGACTCGGCGAGGTCCCCACCGGCCATCAGCCGGGCCAACACGTCCGGCCACGGGTAGGAAGCGTCACTCATGAACAGGCAGGGTAACGGCCCGCGCTGGCCGCTCTACGAGAAGGCCCCGATGCCGGTGATCGCATGGCCCATGATCAGCGTGTGGATCTCGTTGGTCCCCTCGTACGTGTACACCGATTCCAGGTTGTTCATGTGGCGAATCACCGGGTATTCGAGGGTGATCCCGTTCGCCCCCAGCACGCTGCGGGCCGTGCGGGCGACCTCGAGGGCCATGCGCACGTTGTCGAATTTGCCCATCGAGATGTGGGCCGGGTCGATCGGGCCCGCGTCCTTCATGCGACCGATGTGGAGCGCCAGCAGCATGCCCCTGTTGACGGAGACGGCCATCTCGACGAGCTGCCGCTGGATCAGTTGGAACGAGGCGATCGGCTTACCGAACATCTTGCGGTCTCCGGCGTAGTCGAGTGCGACCTCGTAGCAGGCGCGCGCCGCACCCACCGCCCCGAACATGATGCCGAAACGGGCCTCATTGAGACACGACAGAGGGCCCTTGAGGCCGACGACGTCGGGCAGGACCGCGTCTCCGGGGACCCGGACCCCGTCGAGCACCAGCTCTGAGGTGACGGAGGCGCGCAGCGAGACCTTGTGGTGGATGTCGGGGGCGGAGAAGCCGGGCGTGTCGGTCGGCACGATGAAACCGCGGATGCCGTCGTCCGTTTGCGCCCATACGACCGCCACGTCGGCGACGCTGCCGTTGGTGATCCACATCTTGGCGCCGTCGAGGATCCAGTCGTCACCGTCGCGACGGGCCCGGGTTCGCATGCCGCTGGGGTCACTGCCGGCATCGGCCTCGGTGAGCCCGAAACAGCCGATCGACTCACCGGCGGCCATTCGGGGCAGCCATCGTTGCTTCTGCTCTTCCGAGCCGAACGCCCAGATCGGAAACATCGCCAGGGAGCCCTGGACCGACACGAACGACCGCGTCCCCGAGTCGCCCGCTTCCAGTTCGAGACAGGCGAGACCGTACTCGACGTTGCTGGTCCCGGCGCAGCCGTATCCCTCGAGGTGCATCCCGAAGAGTCCCAGCGAGCCCATCTCCTTGGCGAGGTCGACCGGGAAGGTGCCGGCCTCGAACCACTCGGCCACGTCGGGGAGCACGCGGTCGTCGACGAAGCGCCGCACCGTGTCCCTGATGAGCCGTTCCTGATCGTTGAGCAGGCCGTCGATGGCGAGGAAGTCCCTCGGGTCGACGAGACCGGGCCGAACGCCGTCTTTCATGGCCGATCCCTTCTCGGAGTCGGCCCCATTCTGGCAACGATCAGGCGCTGCGACGCAGCAACCGGCGCCTTTCCCGCTCGGTGGCCCCTCCCCAGATCCCGTAGCGGATCCGGGTGTCGAGCGCCCACTCGAGGCAGTCTTCGCGCACCGGGCATCCGGAGCAGATCTTGAGAGCCTCCGATCCGTCCTCGTCCCCGGTCGGGAAGAACAGGTCGGGGTCGGCGCTGCGACACGACGCATACGCCGCCCACGGACGTTCGTCTACCTCCAGAATCATCCTGGTCACCATGTCGTTCCCGATCGTTGTACCGATCACCCATTAAGACGGTGTGAGGTGTTCGAGAAGTTCCCGCAATCTCGGAAACGCCGCCTGCAGAGGGCCGTTACAATCCGGCGCACGCCACGAGGAGGAGCTGGTTGCTCTACTTCGCCTACGACGCCCATATCGAGCCGAACCGGCTCACGGCCATCACCCCGGGCGCGGATTTCCTCTTCATCGCACACCTCCCCGAGTGGCGGCTCACCTTCCCCATCCCCAACGGGGACGGCGGGCTGCCTTCGGTACACCCCGAGGCCGGCAACACCGTGTGGGGCGCCGTCTTCTCGGTGCCGGATCGGGAGCTCGGGGCCCTCGACGCGGCCGAGGCCGATGAGGGCCGCGTCCCCACCAAGACCCAGGCCATGGACCGCGAGGGTCGGCGCCACGACGTCGTCGTCCACGTGGCGGGCAACGAGCGCAACGGCGAGTACTCCCCCGAGCGAAGCTATCTGGAGGCCATGGTCGCCGGTGGACGGCACTGGAAGCTCCCTGCGGGGTGGATCGCCAGCCTCGAGGAATACCTCGAGAGCCCCTGAACCCCGACGACCGCTGACTTGGTGAACTGGGGCGCCGTCGTGGTGGGCGGAATGAGCGGACTCGGCGCCGGCGTGGTCCTGGCCTTGCCGCTCTTCGCCGTGGGAATCGCCGACCCCGACACGTTCGGCGGGCAAGCCGCGCTCATCCTCGTCGGCTTCATCGCCCAACTCGGGGCCGGCTATGTGGCGGGACGTTTTGCGGGGCGTACGACCGGTCTCCACGGGGGACTGGCCGGCCTCAGCCTCTTTCTCGTCGTGGCCGCCCTGGCGATCGCCTCGGGAGCCGATCCCGCCGTCGCCACCTTGGCGGTCGGCGGCGCCGTGGCCCTCCTCCTCGGCTCGACCGGTGGCGTGCTCGCCGAAGCCCGCCGGCGGGGAACGGAATCCGGAGACGAGGACTACCGTTCATCGCGGTGAGTTCGCCGGGCGGCCGCGGCACTCCGGTGTCGAGGAAAGTCCGGACTCCACAGGGCACGGTGCTGGGTAACACCCAGGCGGGGCGACCCGACGGACAGTGCAACAGAGAGCAGACCGCCGATGGCCGCATTGCGGCACAGGCAAGGGTGAAACGGTGCGGTAAGAGCGCACCAGCGTCCCGGGCGACCGGGGCGGCTCGGTAAACCCCACCGGGAGCAAGGTCAAGCAGGGACAGGGTGGCCCGCCCGCCACGTCCCGGGTAGGCCGCACGAGCCCGCCGGCAACGGCCGGGCCCAGAGAGATGGCCGCCGCCGGCTCCGGCCGGCACAGAATCCGGCTTACAGGCGGGCTCACCGCCTCTCGGGTCCCCTTCGGGGGGCCCGAAGGTGTTTGTAAGGCCGGATACAACGCGCGTTCCGCTGGTTCACGGTGCCGTGGGTTGTCGAGGCGAAGGCAGCAGCGCGGCCGTCGGGGAGCGACCCCGGGTAGCCCTGGAATGGGACCGAGAGGGTCGCTGCTTCGATCGGCTCAGCCACTTCGACCCGGTCGTTGGCTCGCACGACGGTGAGTCCCCCGGGCAGCTCGAGCGACCGCTCAGTAGGGTTCGTCCCGTCAGCCTCAGTGTCGCAATCGGAGGCGGAAATGCAGCTACCCAACGATCGCTACCGGGCGGCAGAGTCCGAACTGATCGAAGCGTACGGGCTGCATGTCACGGAGCACGTCGTGGAGGTGGACGCCCCCGCAGTCTCGATTCGGGTGCTGGATGTCGGGTCAGGCGACCCCATGGTCTTCCTCCACGGTGCGCCGAATGCCGCAGCGAGCTGGGCACCGCTTGCAGCGCAACTGACGGGGAATCGATGTGTGCTCATCGACGGACCTGGGGCCGGTCTCAGCTCGCCCGTGAGGAAGTGGGACCACTATCGGGCGAACATGGTGGCCATTCTCGACGCAGTGATGTCCCAGCTCGCGTTGACTGCTCCTGTCCTGGTCGGGAGTTCTCTTGGCGGGCTGCATGCATACAGCTACGCCATCGGCCGAAGGGCTCGTATCAAAGGCATGGTCATCGTCGGTTGCCCGGCGGGCCCGGCGGTCCTGCCGTTGCCGTTCACCGAGCGCCTTTCTGCGCTTCCTCTCCCTGGATTCCTGATCGACATGGCGTTCAAGCCGACCGTCGAGGGTGCGAAGAAGGCGCACCGCGATATCGGACACGGCGTCAGTGTTGATTCGGGCAGGATCCCAGAGGTCGTCTTTGAGTGGTATGCGGAACTCGTAGGCAGCACGCGAACCGTGCGCAACATGTTGCCCGACGTTCGCGCCTTCACCTCCTTCCTTGGGCGGAAGAGGACGGGCCGGATCGAACGAGACGAACTGGAGCAGCTTGATCTCCCCGTCCGCTACCTGTGGGGAGATTCCGACCCCTTGGCGAAACCCAAACATGGTGATGCGCTGGCGGCCTTGACGCCGGGCGCTCGGATCGAGCACTTCGAGGACTTCGGCCACCTTCCGTGGCTCGACGACCCTCAACTGATCGCTGCAAGCATCACCGCCTTTGCGAAGGAGTTGGAGTAGCGATCCAGGTTCGCCTCGTCCGTCGCGAGGCACGCCCGCACATCAGCTGCGGTGACCGTCTCGGCGGTCAGCCCTGCAGCTGTGGCGAACTCGGCGAACCAGCGTCCCTGCTGCAGGTCGTGGTCGCGGGTTGTTTCTCGCAGCCCATGGTCCAAGAGATCGTCGTGCCAGACCTCCAACCCGAGTCCCCACTCCCCCGCTGGGGTGTAGACGCCGTTACTCGCCATGGTGCTGCCTCCGGGGTGCTCCGGGCACCGCCGGTCAGCAGATCACCACGCGTGGCGTCCGGCTTGCAGGCGGGCTCACCGCGCCCTCCCCAGACGCGCCGGCGCTGACCTGCATAGGGTGATCGCATGGCACAACTCACACCGATCGCCGGCCTCGCCGCGGTTGCCCTTCTCGTCTCAGCCTGCACCGGCGGCGACGCCTCGAGCGACCCGATCCCCACCACCGAGCCCGGTCCGGTCTCCACCACGACGCAGAGACCGGGCGCCGTGACCGAAGCGGGTGCGGTCGTCACCCTCGACGATGGCTTCACCCTCGATGCCGGCCCCGGTGCCTTTCCTGCCGGCACCCAGTTGACCGTGGAGACGACCGAACCGCTCGATCTGCCCTCCGATCTGACCCCGCTCGGACCCGGCTACCGAATCGAGGCGCCGGTGGATCCCACCGAACCGGTCGCGGTGATGATTCCCCTGCCCGAGGGCGAGGGTTCCGACGGAATCGCCATCTCCCATGTTCGCGACGGGGAGATCGAACTCATCGGGGGCCAGGTCATCGACGGCGTGTTCCACACGGCGCTCACCTCGTTCTCCGAGGTGCAGCTCCTGAAGGCCCGGATCGACGAGATCACGGGGATCGCCGGCGTGCCACCCGTCGATCTCGGTCTCGAAGGCACCGAGGCGGAGAGCGGGCCGCTGGCCGTCGAACACGGGCAGCTGGTCACCGGGGTGCGTTCCGAGCCGGTGCCCCGCATCGTCAGCATCGTGGGCCCCGCCGAGCCCCCGGTCGGCCGACCTTCTGTGTACACGGCGACCGGCTTCGCCTCCGAGCATCCCGAATTCCTCGAATACGAGTGGCGGGTGTCGGGTCGCAACGAGGCCGACGTGCCCGGTGACGGGATCGTGCAACGCCAGCTCTTCGTGGGCTTCCAGACGACCGGCAGGTACACGATCACCGTCGACGTCCGGGACCCGGTGACGGGGGCCGAAGCGTTTGCCGCGCTCACCGTCTTCGTCGACGCGGAGGCCTTTGCCGTGATCGCAAATCCTCCAATCGCCATCGGCAGCAAACCCTACGCCGAGGTCAACATCGTCAATGGTGTCGGAACCGTCGATCTCCTCTGGGCGTTCTATCCCGGGCCGGGGGGTCGCACCTCCGTCGACGCAGCCACCGGACCCGTGTTCTTCGAACCCGGTGTGGAGACCCTGGAGACGGACACGACATTCGAGATCCTCGCGACCGATGAATCCGGCAACCAGTCGTATGCGATGATCGCCCTCACTGCCACCGAAGACACCCGTCCTGCCGGCGCCATCGTGGGACCTGCCTCCCTCGAGGTCGGCGAAGAGGCCGTGTTCTCGGCGCTCACCCAGAACGCCTCCGGCCTTCCCCTCACCTGGGCGGCCGAACCTCCCGTCGAATCTGACCTCGACGGGGACGTCGTCACGTTGGCGTGGGACGAGCCGGGCATCGCCCGGGTGGGCCTGTTCGCCCTCTTCGACGACGGCGAGGGTCCCATTCCGATCCACCTCGATACGGTCGCCGTGGCGATCGAGGGCGATCCTCTCCCGCTGGCGGTGAGCCACCGCACCCCGCCGGACACCCTCATGGTCGATGGGACCGGAACCTGGACGGCGCGTATCCGAGGGGGCATCGTGGCCGCCGCCACCGGTCTGAGGGGCTACCGGCTCACCGTGGATTTCGGTGACGGCACGATCGAAACCCACGAAATCCCTGCCCGATCGGCACTGGAGGGTGCATTCCGGGAGCTCACCCACGCCTACGAGGAGGGCGGCACCTACGAGATCACCCTCACGGCCACCTCCTCAGACGGCCAGGAGGACTCGGCCACCACGTCGGTGGTGGTCTCCGACCGGATCATCGTCGAGGCTCAATTCCTGATCGCCGATGATCTCCCCTTCCCCTTCAGCGTGCTCGCCAACCGGATTCGCATCGTGATCTTCGAAGATGGGGTCCGGCTGCGGGTGTTCGAGTACACCTCCGAGTCGATGCCCTTCGGCCGGTTCACCATCGACTCGCAGGGCGAAGAGTCCTCTGCCGCCGACTGCACCTCGCTTCACGAGATCCTCTCGCACCAGTTCGAGGGCACCTACGACCGGGAGACCGGTGTGGTGAGCGGCACGGTGTTCTTCGACCGGCACCGTTCCAACACCGGGCCGGAATGCCCGTTTGGGGGCTACGACGTCGTCGAGTCCCGAACGGGAACGCTGGAGGCAACGATCGCCGACGGCGCCGTGTCGGGGAGCATCGTGACGGCCGACGGCGAGGAACCCGCCTTCACGTACGTGTTCGAGGGGACCGTGGCGGACGAGTAGGGCACCGTCGGTCCGCTCAGCCTTCGATCAATGCCGTGCCGGGCCGGTAGGTCGACCAAGCGAACCAGAAGGTGTCGAGGTGGGGAATGCGCTCCAGGCTCTCCCCCGCCGACGGACCTTCGACGGCGATCCCGGTCACCGTCCAGGTCGAGCCGGTCTGATCGTCGGTGATCTCGCCTTCGACGACGGCGAAGGTGAGCGCCTCGCCGTCGACCTCGGGGACGAACACCCCCACCGAACCGACGTCGCGACCTCCGTCGACGGACCCGACCTCGAGGGCCGAAGCCTGGCCCGCCTTCCAGAAGATCGCGAGATCCCGGTCGCCGATCGACGCGGTGGTCACCGCGACACCGGCCTCGGAGGCGATCGCCTCCAACGTGAAAGCGGCCGACTCCTCACCCACCGTCACCCCGACCACCCGCTGCAACTCCCGGGCCCGATCGTCGGCGTCACCCCGGAACAGGAAGGGAACGCCGTCGGGGTTGTCGTAGCCGGCGTAAGGATTGCGGCCGTAGTCGCGGGAATGGCCGGTGTTGTCCCGGTCGAGGACCCGCCCGTCGGGATAGGAAGCCTTGAAGTCGCCCCACGCCAGGAGCGGACTCCCCAACGGCTCCAACAACTCGCCGGTGAGCAGTCCCACCACGGCACGGCCGTCGAAGTGGGTCCACAGCGATTCAGTCGCCCGGTCGTACATCACCAGCGCCGAGTTGAACAGCATGCCGGAGGTCCCAAATGTCGTCACCTCGCCTCGCACGGTCCGCCCGTAGGTGACCGCGCTGTTGCACAGCGGGCAATAGGTGATGGCGACGGGAACCCCGCCGACCACGTCGTTCACGATCTCGTGCCAGATGAGGATCTGCGCCGGGTAGGCCCGGGCATCTCCGTCGATCTCCAGCACCACCACCGGTTCTGCGTCGGTCAGGTAGACGTCGGCGGCGTCGACGCCGACGAATTGGGGATCATCGATCGGGGGAATGCCGTCGGGAGGCGGCCCGCCGGGGAAGATGCGCCCGGTGTCGACGAGAGGCTCGGGGAAGTCGGGATGGCCCATCCCGTCGAGCGCCGAGGGTCCCTCGGGAAGGCCCGTCGTCGCCGCCCTCGTGGTGGTGGCGGCCTCGGTGGTCTCAGGCACCCCGGTGGTGTCGGCGGCGCCTTCGGGATCCGTGGTGACCGGCCCGGCCGCCGTCCCTGGCGGGCCGTCACTCCCGCACGCCGCCGCAACGAGCGCCAGGGCCGTCGCGGCCACGAGCCATCGGATACGCATGCTCACCGCCCAGGTC
>JBFELU010000006.1:0-64398 GCA_041551965.1 Acidimicrobiia bacterium | reverse complement strand
CGACTGATCATCCGGTTGTTGCCCATGGCCCTCCTTGAAAGGACAGACGGCCACTTCGGTCCGGAGTGGCCGTGCGGAACGGTCACTGTAGCGAACGGATGGTTTCGCCGTCGGGGCGACCCGCACCATCGCGCCTCGAACGAGGTTCCTGCCGGATGATCCCGCACTGGGCCATGTCCTGGAGCCGTTGGTGCTGCCTCTTGCCCCCGACGAAGTCATCGAGGCCGTGGTCGATACCCGCGACTACGAGACGAACAACTACCTGGTCGTGGTCACCCGCAACGGGCAAGTCGAGAAGACCAACTGCGAGCCCTGGACAGAACCATTGCCCGCACCCGAGATCGGCCCTTGAGCCGGGAGCCCGGCGCCGCCATCACCCGGAGGGCTCATTCAGCGCGATACGTCCCGATTCAAGATTCCGAGCCCTTTTGCCGAGGGTGATCGAGTAGGTGCGGTATAGAGAAAGGGACCTCTCATGAATCCGCTGTTGCGCAGAGTCGTCGTCGCGCTGGTCGTCCTCGGCATGCTGGCGCTCCCGGCTTCAGCCGGCGCCAAAGCCCCAACCGCCGGTGACGCTCCCCAGTTGGTCTACACCTACGACGACACCTCCCAGATGCTGGTCTTCGGGTTCTTCGCACCTGCCGATATTCCAGAGGACTTCGATTGCACCGCGGCACCCGAGGACGACGGGACCACCGAGCCCGCCGAGGACGGGACCACCGAGCCCGCCGAGGACGGGACTACCGAGCCCGCCGAGGACGACACGCTCCAGCCGGCCGACGGGTGCACGCCGGTGAGCGTCGCCGGCCCCAACGGACGGGTCACCCACGGCACCGTGATCTCGGCCGTCGTGCATTCGATGCGAGAGGGCTTCGAGGGAACGATGCCCTTCGGTTGGTACGTGAGGCAGTTCGCCAAATCGGTGCTTGGCAAGAAGGGCAGCGAGCCGATCGACGCCTCGAGTCAGGACGGCGAATCCGGGAATCCGACCGACCGGCCGGGCAACTCGGGCAACGCACCCGGGCATCAGTCCGACCCCCCCGGCAATCACTTCGGCCACGGCGGGAACGACAACTAGCACCTTCGAACCTCCCGGCCTGCGCAGACGACGGTTCGTCGCCCATACCCGGTCCTGCTGCTTCGCGTTGGTGGCTGCCTCCCGTCGCCACCGAGAACTTAGTGCGATTGTGCACAATCCCGTCGCTCCCCTACAGTCCCCCCAAGCTTGAACCATGTTCAACAGGAGGAGATGCCCGCAATCGAACGGCGGGCCCAAGGAGAGGAGAGTGAGGGATGTCGCATCCCAACACCGATTTGGTCCGCAAGGGCTTCGCCGCATTCGCCGCCGGTGACATGGCGGCCATGGACGCCTTGTTCAGCGAGGACGTCGTGTGGCGCTCGGCCGGCAAGAGCCTCATGGCCGGCACCTTCGAGGGCAAGGAGGCCGTCTTCGGCAACTTCGGCCGGTTCGTGTCCGAGGTCGAGTCGTTCAACCAGGACGTTCACGCCGTCCTCGCCGACGACGACCACGCCGTAGCGCTCGTCAACGTCACCATGACCCGCAAGGGCAAGACCGAGACGTATCAGCAAGTGATCGTGTTCCACGTCGCCGACGGCAAGGTCACCGAGGCCTGGATCTCGTTCCTCGACCAATACGCCGCCGACGCCTTCTGGGAGTAGGAACCGCCGCAGTCAGCGCGGCACTTCGGTAGACCCGACGCCTTGTTAGGGCCGGCACGCGCCGGCCCTAACGTGGCCCGGTGTCCGAGCCATCGTCGCCACGGTCCTACCTCCCGCTGATAGTCGCCATCACCGGGTTGGGGGTGCTCACCTTCTCGCTGATCACCCCAGCGCTGCCCGACATCGCCGACGAACTCGAGGTGTCGCGGGCCACCATCGGATGGATCCAGGGCGCCGTGGCGATCCCCGGGATCTTCCTGGCCGCCTTCATCGGCTACGTCTACGACCGGCTCGGCCGGAGAACGGTGGCGATGGCGAGCCTGGCGGTCTTCGGCGCCGCCGGAACCGCCGCCTTCTTCACTCGATCGTTCTGGCCCCTGGTCGCCGTTCGCGCCGCCCAGGGAATCGGCACCTCCGGGATCCTCTCGCTGGGCGTGATCCTCATCGGCGACCTCTTCCCGGCGGGCAGTGAGCGCCGCTGGGCCCTCGGCATCAACAGCGCCGGGCTCACGATGACCGGCATGGTGTCTCCGATCCTCGGTGGCTTCCTCGCCGAGGTCGACCCGTTCCTCCCTTTCGTCGTGTTCGGCCTCGCCCTCCCCCTCGTGTGGTGGGCTCGAAAGCTCCCCGGGCCCCGGGAAGGTGTCGGCCCGGGGCCACCACTCCGCCACCTCGCCGAGACCTACGACCTGTTGCGGCGCCGTCGCAAACTGGCCGACTTCGCCGGACTCCTACCGTTCTCCACCTTCGCGCTGGTGGTCTTCGCCGGCCTCGGCTTCACCACCGTCCCCCTCTACCTCGAAGCCGAATTCGGCTCACCCGCCTCTGCCCGGGGTTTGATCCAGGCGGTGCTGTCGGTGGGAAGCACCGTCGGATCGCTCACCACCTCTCGCCTCACCGAACGCCACGGCCCGGCACGGGTCTTCACGCTCGGTCTCGGCCTCACGGTCACCGGATTCCTGGTGCTGGCCGCCGCCCCCGCTCTGGCTATCGTCGCAGTCGGCCTCCTGGCCATGGGTCTCGGCCTCGGCTTCTCGTTCCCCCTCCTGCAGGACTTCGTCACGTCGGCGGTGCCCGGCACCCATCGCGGTGCCATCGTCGGGGTCTTCGTGATGGCGGTCCGGCTGGGCCAGTCGTTCGGTCCGGTCCTCGGGAGCGCAATGGCCGACGGTCTCGGTGGGAGGACCACCTTCACGATCGCCGGTCTCGCCGCCGCGGTCGTCCTGGTGAGTTGGCGGCCGTTGCGCCGGCTGGCCCGACGCATCGAAGCGAGAACCACTCTCTGATCCGGCCGGGACCACCCGACGCTACTCTTTGGTCGGCACCCACCCGAGAGGAAGCCGTGCCCGATCCCGTCGACGTCAGCGTCGTGTTGCCCGTCCACAACGAGGCGGGCCACTTGGAGGAGGAGATCACGCGCATCCGCAAGGGTCTCGACGACTCCCCCTACACCTACGAGATCATCGTGGTCGACGACGCCTCGACGGACGGATCGACGGAGATCCTGCGCTCCACCGGCGGCATCACCCTGATCGAGGTGGCCGAGAACCAGGGATCGGGTTACGCCCGAAAGCGGGGGACCAGAGCGGCCCGGGGCGACATCGTGGTGTGGTCGGACGCCGACATGTCCTACCCGAACGACAGGATCGCCGAGTTGGTCGATGAGTTGACCCCCGGGTACGACCAGGTGATCGGAGCCCGCCGCACCGAGGAGGGGACCCACCGCTGGGCCCGGGTCCCGGCGAAATGGTTCATCCGCAAACTGGCCTCATATCTGGTGCGCAAGAAGATTCCGGATCTCAACACCGGGTTCCGGGCGTTTCGGCGGGAGGTGGCGCTCCCCTACCTCTACCTGCTGCCCAACGGGTTTTCGTGCGTGAGCACCATCTCGATGGCGTTCCTGTCCCGCGGCCACCCCGTCAAATACGTCCCGATCTCCTACCGCACGAGAGCGGGCCAATCGAAGTTCCATTGGCGCCGAGACACCGCCAACTATTTCATGCAGGTCGTGCGGATGATCATGACGTTCAATCCGCTGCGGGTGTTCCTCCCGCTGGGCATGCTCCTGTTGGTGATGGCCGCCGCCAAGGTCGGCTACGACGCCTTCGACAAGAATCTGCGCATCACCAGCAACGCGATCATCCTCACCATCGTGTCGCTCCAGATCGTGGCCATCGGGCTGATCGCCGACCTGGTGGCGCGCCTGGCGCGCCGTGACGAGTAGCCGCCGGGTCGCCACCCTCTTGGGAGCCGCCGGATCGCGCCTCGGACGGCTCCCCGACTGGGCGGTGGCGTCGATGCTGGTCGTCTGCTACCTGATCCTTCAGGTCGTCTTCCTCGAAGCCCCTTTCCGCCGGGACCCGTTCTTCTACTTCGACGCCGCCGATCATCCACTCGACCTCGAACCCGAGCACAAGACGACCCGCATCGGACTGCTGCTGCCGGTGTGGATGGCGCAGAGGGTGTTCGGGTATTCCGAGGCCGCGTTCTATGCCGTGCCGGTTGTCGTCGGCACCCTGCTGGTGATCGCCACCTACTACCTCGGGAAGATCCTCTTCGGTCGTCTCGTCGGGACCATTGCAGCCGTCCTCGTCTTTCTCAATCCGTTCGTTCTCACCCGATCCAGTCAGGTCTGGCCCGACCTCCCTGCCACCGCACTCCTCACCGGGGGCTTGGCGCTGCTGATCGCGGTCGCCGCCCACATCGAGGAAGGCCGGCCGTGGACCCGTCGCAGCCACGCGATGCTGATCGGCTCGGGCTTGCTGTTCGGGGGCGCCTACCTATCCAAGGAGGTCGTCGTCTTCTTTGCGCCCTTGGTGCTCCTCGTGTGGTGGCGATACCACCTGCCCTGGCGCAAGATCTGGTGGCTGGCCGGGGCCGGATTGGCCGTCCTGGCGGCTGAGTTCGCCTGGAACTGGGTGGCATTCGGTGATCCATTCACCCGCATCGAGGTGCTGCTCGGCCGGGTCGGGGCCTCCAAAGGGGACGTGGTGCGTCAGGTCTCCGCGCGTGAATTCCAAGGAACCTTCCTCAAGGCCTTCACCGCGTTGCCCCGCCTGCTGCTCCGGGAGACGGCGGGGTGGCTCTTTCTCGTCCTGGCCGCCGCGACTGCCGTCTGGACGTACATCGAACGGTCCCGGCGGTTCATCATCATCGCCTTGTGGCTCTTCGGCCTGTGGTTCGTGTTCTCCGCCATCGGCTGGTTCGAGAAGCCCGGTGGCGGCCGGGTGCTGCGCCTCGACAAGGACCGCTATTGGTTCCCGATCTTGCCGGCGCTCTTCATCGGTGGGATCGCCGCGATCCGTGAGACCGCCCATCGGCTCGGAAGAGCGCGGTGGCGCCCGATCGTCGTTGCGGTCCCGCTCGCTTTCGCCGCCGTGTTCGTCGGATTCACCGCCTCCGCCACCGTCGGCGACGACAACTACTTCCTGAACCGCGATAACGGCTACCGCGAGGTCCGCACCTGGCTCGCCTCCGAGGCCCGGGGTTACGACACCGTCTGGTCCGACACCAACAGCCTGCGGCTGATCGACATGTATTCGCGGACCAGTTTCGGCGGCGTCGTCTGGGAAGGTGAACTCGCGAGCCTGGCTCCCACCATCACCAACCGGTTTCTCCCCGGTCGGGGACTCAGCGATGAGTGGCTCATGCCCCCCGAGCAACTCCCTCCCGGCTCTCTCATCCTCTACGACACGGACGGATGGAAGTTCGCCGGCGCCGAGCAACAGATCCCCGACTACCTCGTCTCCCGGCCCCCCGGCTGGTCGCTCCTCCACGTCACTCGAGACGGCCGTATCGCCATCCTCACCAACGCCCCGATTCGTGACGAGTGGACTGCGGGACCGCTCGGGGTGACCGAGCAACCATGGGTCGTCCGCCAATTCGCCTTCGACCATCTCGAACCCGGTGATCAACTCGACCCGGTCACCTCGGGACCCCTCCAGTTCGCCACCGGCGCCGACACCGAACCGGTACGTCTCGACAGCCCGCCGTTCGCCCGGGCCGTCGAAGTGCCTCCCGGCTCCTACCTCACGGCGCGTATCCATCTCGCCGCGATGACGCCGCTCCAGAAGAGTCCCAAGATCACCTGTCGCTTCGAGGACGAGAGGGGAGAGCGGCGCCTGGTCGAGGCCGCAGCCAACTTCACGACTCCCCGTTCCTTCGGCCCCGTCGACTTCATGTGCGTCGTTCCCGACGGGGATGGCATCCAGCGCGTCTTCGTCAGGCTCGGTTTCGATGCCGTCGGCAACGTCTGGGTGGGCTCCGGGGAACTATGGGTGACGGTGCCCGAGCCCCGGCCTTAGGCCCGGCGGGGTCGCCGGAGCGGGTACCCGTAACGCAGCATCCAGGGGAAGCACACGGCAGTCACGACCGCGTCCGCAACCAGGCCGCTCTCCGTTCGCCAGGCGTCGTCGCCGCGGATCTCGATCGGCCCGGTCGTCATGCGATCGGGATTGCCGGCGACCGTGTGGGTGGGCTTCAGGGAGACCGGCTCCACGGTCGGCGGCCGCTGGCTCTCCGACAACGACCCGACCAGCCCCCGGACGGCGGCCAACGCCGTGCCGGGATCCTCCACCAGGTCCTCGTAGCGAAGCCGCAGCCACCGGGAACCGACCCGATGCCGGGATCGCTCGGCGAGCATGTTGCGGGCCGACCAACTGAGTGCCGAGTAGAGCGGCGAGAACCGGGGCATCTCCCGCCCCTCCGGATATCGCTTGCGGCGCCGCCACGAGTGCGCCACCGCCCTGGGATCACGCACCAGGTGAACCCCATGCCCCTCCACTCCTTCGGTGGCAGCGACCAGGCCGGGATCCAGCGGCCACTTCGACGAGTCGACCACCACCTCGACCTCCATCACCTCCGCCACCGTGCGGTAGACCGCCTCCATGGTGGCGGCGTAGGCGGCCAGAGAATTGCGGAACCGAGGGCCCCGCAGCCCCCGCCACAACATGGCAGGGACCGCCGGCCAGGTCATCACCCGCCGCTGGTGCTTCCGCATCTCACCTCTCAGCTCGGCAGTGATCCCCAGACGGTCGACGACCTCCGACCACAACCGGCACTCGGTCAGAACGTCCCCGCACCCACACACGGTCGTGGCCGGGTCGTCCTGCCACAGCCGCCACAGCTCCCCGACCGACGCGAAGCCCTCGGCCTGGCCGAGGAGGTTCCCGAGGAGCGTGGTACCACTGCGGCCCTTGCCGACGATGAAGAGGACCTGGGTCGGCTCGGGGGTCATCGGCCGCGCAGTATACGAGGCGTCGCCGTCCCGGCCGCTGGTAGGGTCGCCGCGTGCGCATCTCCCTGGTGGGACCGTTCCCTCCCCTGCGCGGAGGGGTGGCCCAGCACACCGCCCGGCTCGCCGACGCGCTCGAGGATCTCGGCCACGAAGTCACCGTCGTCTCGTGGCGCTCCCAATACCCGCGTCTCCTCTACAAGGGCACTCGAATCGACACCTCGGGCGAGGACGATGCCAGGGTCCGGTTCCGGCTCCGATGGTGGAGCCCCCTAACGTGGAGCCGGGTCGGCCGGGACATGCGGTCCGCCGACTTCGTCGTAGTCCAATGGATCACGGCCTTCCATGCCCTTCCGCTGCGCCGCGTGCTCGGGGCGGCTCGACGACCGGCGGTCGCCGTCGTGCACAACGTCATCCCTCATGAGCCGCTGCCGTTCTCCCGATGGCTGACCCGACGAGTCCTCCGCCGGGTCGACGCCGCCATCGTCCATGCCGCTGCGGTCGCCGACGACCTGGCGACGGTCGTCGACATCCCTCGTGTCGAAGTGTTGCCCCACCCGCCCAACCTCGACCTCGGTCCGCTCCCGCTGCCCCGATCGGAACCGCCGGGCGTGCTCTTCATCGGCTTCGTTCGCCACTACAAGGGCGTCGACGTCGCCATCGAGGCCATCGCCCGCTTGCGGGAACGGGGACGGCCGGTCGGGCTGACCGTCGCCGGTGAGTTCTGGGATCCGGTGGATCGCTTCGCCCGACAGATCGAGGTCCTCGGCGTCGGCGATCTGGTGACGTTGCAGCCCGGGTACGCCGACGACGATCAGGTCGTCGATCTGCTGCGGCGTCATCACCTCGTCGCCACGCCGTACCGAACGGCCACCCAATCAGGGATCGTGCCGCTCGCTTTCGCTGCCGGCCGACCGGTCGTCTCCACGACGGCCGGCGGTCTGGCCGAGCGCATCTCCGAGGGTGTCAACGGCACGCTGGCGCCGCCGGAAGATGCCGACGCCTACGCCGACGCCATCGAACGAGCCCTCGACGATCTCGAGGCCCTCGCCCGCGGTGCTGCGGCATCGCACACCTCGTGGGCCGACGTCGCCGCTGCGGTGGTGGCCCTGGGTGAGGAACGATGACCGCAGTCCCCCTGCCCCACCGACCGTTGCGCTGGTGGCGGATGCCACTGTTGGCCGCCAAGACGATTGCCGCCGACCTCCGCTACTCCCCCGGTCATCGCCGGCCCTGGTCCCTCCGCCGCGCCCGGGCATCCGTGAGGCCCGCGCTCGGCGACATGGTGTTCCTCGTGGGCGCGCCCCGCTCAGGCACGACCTTTCTCGGAAGGGCCCTGGCGCCGGTGCCGGAGTTCTCCTATCACTTCGAACCCATCCTCACGAAGGCGGCCGCCCCCTACGTCTACGCCGGGTTGTGGGACCCGGAGAGAGCCGCCGCCTTCTACCACCGCACCTACCGATGGCTGGCCCGTTTCCGCCTCGATGGTGACTTGCGCCAAGTCGACAAGACGCCCCGCAACGCCATGATCATCGGCTTCCTGTCTGAGGCGTTCCCCGACGCTCGGTTCGTGCACATCATCCGGGACGGGCGGGACGCGGCGGCGTCGTGGAGTCGGCGGCCCTGGCTCGATCCCATCGGAGCCGAGTTGGGCCGCCACGAACCCGGCGGCTACCGCCACGGACCCTTCGCCCGGTTCTGGGTCGAACCCGACCGCGTTGCCGAGTTCGAGACCACCACCACCGCCCACCGATGTGCCTGGGGGTGGCGCCGCCACGTCACCGCGGCGCGGGAGGCAGGGTCCCGGCTGCCCGCCGGCCGCTACCTGGAGGTTCGCTACGAGGCCCTCGTTGCCGATCCCCGCACGACCGGCACCGCCATCCTCGACTTCCTCGCCGTACCCGCCGAGTCTCGCGACGCCGCCCTGGAGGTGTTCGGCGAGGCCCGCGATGATCGGCACGGGCAATGGCAGACCCAATTCGAGCCGCACGACCTCGACCTCGTGCGGCGCGAGATCGGCGACCTTCTCACCGACTTGGGCTACTGAAGCGACTCCAGAAGGCGATCCCGGCGGCGGGCCGCAAACTGATACAGCCGCAGATCTCGGGAATTGTCCTCGTGGAGACGGGCCCGCAACTCGTCGTCGACGACCATGCGCCGACTCACCCGACGATGCTCATCCGGATGATCCAGCCCCTCGAGGTCCCGCTCGGCTCCGGCTACCCGCCTCGTGCGGAAGCCGGTCGGGAGGCCCAGCGCCCCGAACAGCAGAGGGAGATCCTCATCGAGATGCTCGGTGACCCCGACGAACCAGAAACTCCGCAACGCCTCGATGATCTCCTGCAGCGATTGGTACCCCGCCAGCCGCTTCCGCAACCACTTGACGCCGGCATTGCGGGGGAAGTTCGCGTACCACGACCAGAAGTCGCCGACGTCGCCGCGCGCCGCCCTGAAGTTGTAGGTGGAGACGATGCGGTCGGCCGGATCGCGCAAGATCGTGAGGTACCTGGGGGTGATGCCTTCGAACAGCCGATGGATCCCGAAGTAGGTGCCGTGGCCGGTGAGCACCCGAATCCGGGCCCGCTCCTCGGCAGACCGCTCCTCAAGGGGGAGTCGCTGCTCCCGAGTTCGATAGCGATCCCCCCATTTGCCGAGATGGACGACATCGACATCCCAGTCCATATGGTCGTAGAAGTGGCCGTTGATCGTGGTGCCGCCCGTCTTGGGCAGGTGCATGAAGACGTAGAGGGGACGGCTCGAGCCCACGGCCGCGATCCTATTCGGCCCCGAAGTGGACCTCGACGAGGGGGCTCCGCTCCACCCATTCGTCGAGACGATCGGCGTGTCCCAGCCGACCCGTGATCTCGGCGAGGATCGGCCTCCGCTGGGCGGGAACGGTGATGGGAACGGCCATCGCGGCCAGATCGGCCGTGGTGCCCTCCTTCAGGTGGAAAGTGAACGCGGGGTGGGCCACCAGGTTGGCGTACCAGTCGCGGCGGCCCGGCATCCCGGTGATGAAGATCCGGCCATCGACGTTGTGGAACCACATCTCCAGCCGACGCTCCTCACCGCTGCGACGGCCGAGGGTGGTGATATCGATGGTCCGATCAGTGGCGAGAGCGTGACGGATGGCTTCGTCCACGGCGCTAGACGTGGTTACGGAGCATCAGCTCCGACGGGTAGGGATCGAGATAGGTCTGCGCCATCACCCACTCGGTGCCGTGCCGGCGGAAGTGGTGGCGCAACAGCGTGAGCGGCACCACCAGCGGCACCTCCCCGCTCCCGTAGCTTTCGATGACCTCGACGAGCTCCTGACGGTCGTCGCCATCGAGCATCTTCTTCAAGTGCCCGATGAGATGCTGCAGCACGTTGCGATGCCGGCTCCGCGTCGCCCGATGCCGCAGCACGTCCATGTAGGCGGTCCCGTACTCCTCGATGGCGTCGCGCCGCCGGCCCGCCTCGGCCACCCACCGGCCCAGCTCCCGGTACTTCTGCGGGTGGTGGGACAGCAGGGTCATCTTGTTGGCCGTGTGGAACGCCACCAGGTCGCCGGGTCCCGGATCGGTGGCGACGAACTCCCGCCATCGGCGGTAGGCAAAGACCCGCTCGATGAAGTTCTCACGGAGCACCGGATCATTGAGCCGGCCTTCCTCTTCCACCGGGAGCAGCGAATACGCCTCTCGCAAGGCGGCGGCGAAGATGCCCGAGCCGTCCTTCGCCACCAGGTTCCCGTCCTCGGTGTACCGCTTGACCCGCTCCATGCCACACGACGGTGAGTCCTTCTTGAGCACGAACCCGTGGAGGCCGGCGAAACCGGGAAGACGCTGCTGGGCCCATCGCTGCATCCTCGCGGTGAGGTCCTCACCGGTGTTGCGGACCACCAGGCGGGCGCCCGTGCCCTCGGCGACCAGGCGCATCGCCGGACGCGGCGTCCCGAGGCCGATCTCGACCTCGGGACACACGGGCACCCAATCGACCCAGGCGCTCAGGGTGTCGGTCAGGAACCGATCGTGCTTGTGGCCTCCGTCGTGACGCACCTTGCGGCCCAGCAAGCACTCCGACACACCGATCTGCAGCTTCATCCGGCGATTATCCGCCGTGCCGCGCCTCTATCCCAATGGAATGGTGTGCTGCACGTCGAGCGTGTCGAGATCATTCGCCTGGAGCGCCCGCCACGACAGCGTCCACAACGAGTCCCCGATCACCAGCGACCGTTGGATCGCCGCCCGGCTCTCGTCGTAGGGAGGCCAGCAGAGCTCCAACCGGTCATCGTCTTCGATCAGTTCGTCGATGTCCAACCCGATCTCGCCGAACTCCACGGCGATCCACCGGGCCTCCTCGGCGGGAAGCACCTCGCAGTAGTGATCCCCGTATCCGCCGATGTCGTCGGATCCGCAGACCTGCATCACGAGACCCGGCTCGTAGTAATCCTCCGGGATCTCGATCACGCGGCAGTCGGACGTCGCACCCGCGGCTCCGAGCTCGTGGGTGATGCGGCCCGCCTCGCGCAGACCGTCGTCTGTCCGCAGGGCCACCCCGCCGAAGAAGCCTGTCGACCAGTTCTGCAATGGGAGGACCGCGAGGGCTTCAGGACCCCAGTAGAGGAAGGCGTGGTGATCCCACTCGACCTCGGTGTAGCCGCCCTCGAGCACCCAGGTGTCCAGCTCACGCGGATCGGTCGGATCCGACACGTCGAACATCGACACCTTGGCCCCGATGGTGAATCCCTCGTCGGTGGCTTCCTGTCCCACACCGATCAAGCGGCCGTCGCCGATCGGATGCAGGTACGCCGAGTAACCGGGGATCTTGAGCTCGCCGGTGACCGTCGGGTTCTCCGGGTCCCGCAGATCGACCACATAGAGGGGATCGGTCTGCCGGAACGTGACCACGTAGCCGACCTCACCGATGAACCGCACCGAGAAGATACGCTCGCCGCGACCCATGTCGCCGACCCGGCCGACCTCGATCAGGCGATCGCCCTGCTCTTCCAGCACGATCACGAAGGACTCCGACTCATCGCCGAAACCCCAGGGAGGGCCGTCGGTGGTGGCGATACGAAGCCGACCCTCGTACTCGTCCATCGAGAACTGATTGAGTAGATGCCCGGCGACGCTGCCGGACGCCCGGTACTCGGCGGGACCGTCGCCGGCGATATCGAACTTGTGAACTGCGGTGCTGTACTCCTCTTCGAACCCTTCGAGGCGAGCATCGCCGATCCACTCGCCGGGGACCCAGACGTTGGTCGCCACATACAGGCTCTCGGTCGAGGCATACACCGTTTCACCGTCGGCGATCACCCCGACCGACTCGGAGGAGCGCAGCCCCTCGGAGAAGTCGACGGTGATCACCGAGACGGTGTTGAAGCCGGCGAACTCGGCCGGAGCATGCACCCCGTCGCAGGTGATCAGAAGACCCTGATCCACCACCGTGTCGCCGTCGGTGAGGGTGTAGTTGGGGAGCCAGTCGTCGAGCGTGCTGTTCTGCACGATCTGGCGATTCGCCTGTTCGGCGATCGGCTCCGCCGACGGACCGCTCGGGTACACGAAGGCGAGTTCGGCGGGATAGGAGGAGAGCACGATCCGACCGGTTTCTCCGATCGATCGGGCGCTCAGGAGCCGGCCTTCGACGGTCATGGTCCGCACCACCTCGAGGTCGCTCGGATCCGACAGATCGATCTCCTGGATCACGGTCGTCTCCCCGTACGGGGGAACCAACGAGGCCTCGGCCGCCGCCGGAAGAGGAGCGATCCCGTAGCCGGTCGCAAACACGAAGGCGCGGTCGCCGCTCACGAACATCGTGTGGCCCCACGCATCGCCGAGGTAGACGGATCCGACCAACTCGGGAACGGATCCGCTCACATCGACGTAGTAGAGCTTCCTCTCGACGATGGCAAGGATCCGTTCGCCGTCGGTCTTGATCACGTCGGGTTCGTCGACGCCCAGGACCTGAACGTTGGTGCCGGAGAACTCGGTGTCGCCTCGACCGACATCGGTGGCCGGCGCCGCCGCTTCATCACCCTCGGCGGCAAAATCGACACCCTCCCCGGCGAGCACGATCGGACCGCCGCCGCCGTCGAGCCCATAGGGTCCGACGCGCTCGAGGGCTTCTGCGATGAAGTGCTCGAGCACCGCCTCACAACGATCAAAGCGCTCCAGGGCGGCCTCGAACCGGATCGACGAGGGGTCGAATCGCTCGGCAATCGCCGAGACGCCCCCCGTTGTCGTCGAAGTCGGGAACGCCGCCGTGGTGGCGGTTCCCTCCGATTGGCTGCAACTCACCGCGGTGAGAGCGAGAGCAACGGTGAACGTGAGCAGTTTTCGCATTTGGCCTCCTCGTCCCCGCTGGGACGACCGCAACCCACCGTCTGGTTCCCCACGGTAGACCCGGGGGTCGGTGATACGGTGACACCATGCCGTCCGAACCGCTCGGCCCCTCGGTCGGCGCTCGCGCCGAGATCGTGGCCACCGTCGAAACCGGGGATACCGCCGTCGAGATCGGGACCGGCGACGTCGAGGTACTCGCCACCCCTCGGCTCCTCGCCCTCTGCGAAGAAGCCACCGTCGCCGCCGTTGCCGATCGGATTCCCGGCACCGTCACGACGGTCGGGGTGGAGGTCCACCTCGAGCACCTGGTCGCGTCTTCCATCGGGGCCGAGGTGCGCGCCGTAGCGATTCTCGAGGAGGTGGCGGGGCGCCGGCTCCGTTTCACCGTCGAGGCGTTCGAGGGTGATCGGTTGATAGGTCGGGGCAGCGTGGTTCGGGTCGCCGTGCCGAGAGATCGATTTCCGTGAGACCGCCGCCCTCCCCGTGGATCCTGGTCGTCAACGACGACGGCATCGATGCCCCCGGGCTCGTCCCGCTGGCGGTGGCTCTCTCCGAGGTCTCCGCCATCCGGGTGGTCGTTCCCTCCCGTGAGCGAAGCTGGGTCGCCAAAGCGATCACGAGAACCGAGCCGGTCACCGTCACCCCAGTGGAACGTGAAGGTCTTCCAATGCTCGCAGTCGACGGCTACCCCGCCGATTGCGTGCAGTTGGGGGTCCACATCCTGTTCGAGTCACCGCCGGCGTTCGTCGTGTCCGGGATCAACATCGGCTACAACCACGGATCGGCCTTCCTCCAATCGAGCGGGACGGTCGGGGCCGCTTTGGAGGCGTCGATCGCCGGCGTCGCCGCGGTGGCGTTCTCGACCGGCTCCAAGGAGCCCTGGGGACCGTGGAGGTCCCGGATCGAGAGCGCGGAGTCGCGCCCCGTTTGGGAGCGCCTCTCCGTGGTCGCCGCAGACCTCACGCAGTCGCTGCTGCTCGATCCCGATCCCGCCGTGCCGGTGAGCATCAACATCCCCGACGACGCCGACCTGCACACCGAGCGGCGCGTCACCTCGATCGCCGACATCGGCTACGACCGCCTCTTTCGCGAGGAGTCGCCCGGGACCTACGTGCACGACTTCGGCGGCGGCGTCCACCATCGAGACACGCTGCAGGGAACCGATATCGAGGCTGCCATGGAGGGGGCCATTGCGATCACCCCGATCCGCAGCACCCATGCCATCGCCCCCGCCGCCGACCTGGCGGCCCGCCTCCGAGCCCGCGCGAAACCCTGACGGGGCGGCCCGCTCCATTGATGACGACTCTGCGACGAGCCCCACTACCCTCCGCGGTAATGCGGTCACACCGGCGCTTCCTCGTCGCCGTCCTCACCCTGAGCCTGCTCACTACCACTCCTGGTGTCGGTGCTCGGGAATTAGCCGCTCCCGACGATGCCTTGGCCGCCGTCACCGACCGGCTCCGGCTCGAAATCACAGTCACCGCCCGGCTGCACCGGTGGCCGGTGAGCAGCACCAGGGCCGCGATCCTCGAGGCGCGGCTGGCTTCCCTGGAGACGGCCCTCGACGAGGCTCGGGCGGGAGCCGACGCCGTGTTGCTGCCCATCATCGATCGCGTCGATGAAGGGGCCGTATCGACGGCCATCATGAAGCAGATACTCGAAGCCGGGCCGGATCGCCAGGATTCACTCCGCCGGCTCCTCGGGGTATGGGTGCTCCATCGAGATGCCGTGACGGAGGCCCGTCGATTGCGAGTCGCCGTCGGGAAGCGCCTCGGACTCGACCTCGACTTCCACGGCAGGGTCTGCCCGGTCGAAGGGCGCCACCGCTACGAGCACGATTGGGGCGACGGTCGGCCCTGGGGGCGAACCCACAAGGGCATCGATCTCATGGCCGAGTGGGGCGCCCCCCTGGTATCCATCGAGCGCGGCATCATCACCCAGGCCGACTGGCATTGGGCGGGCGGCTGGGGCATCTACGTGCATGGGACGATCACCGGCCAGGACTACTACTACGCCCACCTCGCCGGGTATGCCCCCGGTGTCGGGCCGGGACAGGTAGTCGATGCCGGCGACGTACTCGGCTGGGTGGGCATGACCGGGAACGCCACCACACCCCACCTCCATCTGGGTTGGATGCCCCACGGGGGCGGCCTCGATCGCCTGGTCGATCCCTACCGACTCGTCGCCGATCTCTGCGGCTGATCACCCGGCTCCCACCGCTCCACCGGGATCGCCGGGGTGGGAACCCCCCGCTGGATGGCGATGATCGACAGGCTCACCAGAGTGCGAAGCGTCACGAAGCCCGCCGCGAACACCACCGGATAGAACCACACCGCCAGGTTCTCCGGCTCCGGCAGCACCGGATCCCAGTCGATCGGGCGATCGTCGAACAACTGCACCGCCACCCGTTCGTAGGCATCGAGCGCCGAGGACAACGCCGCCGGACCCGGTTCGCACGGAAGGCGCGGCGCCAGGACGGCCACGAAGGGGGCCTCTCCCGGCCGCCAGCGAATCAGGTAGCAGTCCTCGTCGAATTCGCCGGTGACCACCCAGACCTCCTGAGTCCCCTCCGTGCCCACCTCCAGGAGAAACGGCGCCGCCCGGATGCCGTCGCCGGGCTCCACCACAGAACCCGACACCGCGGCCCGGGCAAGACCCTCCATGCGCTCCACGAACGCCCGTGCCGGTTCGCGGTCCGGGTTGGCGACATGCCGGAACTCGACGACCAGCGCCAGCGCAACGAGACACACGACCAAGATGCTCATGTTTCGGAGCAACGCCCCCTTCGTCCTGAACCTTCGTTCCAACGCGCGGGCGTGCTGCACCGCCGCTCGATAGGACCGGTGATCGGATTGCGGCTCACCATCGATCGAGAGCACCCATCGCAATGGCTCCACCCGATCGGCCCGATACACACGGGTTGTCCGAACGGCCATCACGACCTCCGTCGCCGAGGTTATCGGCCGTAACATGACCCTGCCCGATGATCCCCGATCGCGCCTCCGGCATCCTGCTCCACCCGACGTCCCTGCCGGGTGTCTTTGGTGTCGGCGATCTCGGGCCGCAAGCCCATCGATGGTTGGATTGGTTGGCTCGCTCGGGATGCCGCTATTGGCAGATCCTGCCGATCGGTCCGACCGGGTACGGCGACTCTCCCTATCAGAGCTTCTCGGCGCACGCCGGGAATCCGAACCTGATCTCCCCCGAACTGCTCGTCGAGGATGGACTCATCGCGGCCGCCCACCTCGACGACCGGCCCAACCCACCCGACGACGCCGTCGACTACGGAGCGGTCATCCCGTGGAAACGAGGTCTCCTCGCGGAGGCTCACCTCGCCTCGCGAGAGCATCATCTCCGGGGTGACTACGAAGCCTTCCTCACCCGGCACTCGTGGGTCGAGGACTATGCGCTCTTCATGGCCCTGAAGGAGGCCAACGGAGCCGGACCGTGGTGGGAATGGCCCCGAGAGCTCCGGCTCGCCGATCCCGCAACGGTCGATCGGCGGGAACACGCCGAAGCCGCCGACCGCCATGCCTTCACCCAGTTCCTCTTCTTCCGTCAGTGGGAACTCCTCCGGGAGCGGGCCCGCGACGCCGGGATCCGCATCATCGGGGACATCCCGATCTTTGTTGCCCTCGACAGCGTCGACGTGTGGGCGCGACCCGACCTCTTCATGCTCGACGAACAGCGGCGCCCGACCGTGGTGGCCGGCGTCCCCCCGGACTACTTCTCGGAAACCGGTCAGCTGTGGGGCAACCCGCTGTACGACTGGGACGCACACGCCGCCGACGGCTACTCCTGGTGGATCGAACGCCTCCGGACGGCCCACCGGATCGTCGACGTGGTTCGCATCGACCATTTCCGCGGGTTCGTCGACTACTGGGAGATCCCGGCCGGATCCCCCACGGCCGAGACGGGGCGATGGGTGAACGGACCGGGACGGCCGTTGTTCGATGCCGTCGCCACCGCGCTCGGCGGCCTTCCCATCATCGCCGAGGACCTCGGTGAGCTCCATCCCGAGGTCCCGGCGCTACGCGACGAACTCGATCTGCCGGGGATGAAGATCCTCCAGTTCGCCTTCGACGGCGACCCCGACAACGATTTCCTCCCCGAGCACTACCCCGAGCACTGCATCGTCTACACCGGGACCCACGACAACGACACCACCCTGGGGTGGTACCGGTCGGCCTCCGTCGCCGAGCGGCGCCGGGCGCGCCGCTACCTGGGTGCTCGCGGCCCCCTGATCGTCGATGCCATGATCGAGGCGGCCTGGGCCTCTCGGGCACGGCTGGCCGTGGCCCCTCTCCAGGATTTCCTGAGGCTCGACACCACCGCCCGGATGAACACCCCGGCCACACTCGGGGGCAACTGGCGCTGGCGGTTCCGCCGCGACGCGTTGACGGACGAACTGGCACGACGCATCCGCGAACTCAACGAGCGCACCAGCCGGAGCTAGAAGCGCTCCTCGATGAACGTCTGGTCCTCCATCGGAGGCCGGACGTAGCCGCGACGCTCCTCCGGACGCTCCGGCAGTGAGGCCATCTTCCGGGTGAGGTCCTCGTAGGGGATGCGCGTCAAGAGATGAGCGATGCAGTTCAGACGAGCGGCTCGCTTGTCGTCGGCGGGAACCACGTACCAGGGCGCCTGCTTGATGTCGGTGTGGGCGAGCATCTCGTCCTTCGCCTTGGAGTACTCCTGCCACCGCATGCGCGACTCCAGATCCATGTCGCTGAGCTTCCACCTCTTCTTGGGATCCTTCATGCGCGCCTGGAAGCGCCGTTCCTGCTCCTCGAGGCCCACCGAGAACCAGTACTTGACCAGGATGATCCCGGAACGAACGAGCATCCTCTCGAACTCGGGACACGACCGGAGGAACTCCCAGTAATCCTCGTCGTCGCAGAACCCCATGACCCGCTCGACACCGGCCCGGTTGTACCAACTGCGGTCGAACAGCACCATCTCCCCGGCGGCCGGAAGCCTCTCCACGTAACGCTGGAAGTACCACTGGGTCTGCTCTCGCTCGGTCGGGGTCCCCAGCGCCTCGATCCGGCAGACCCGTGGGTTGAGCCGTTCTGCGATCCGCTTGATCACCCCGCCCTTTCCGGCGGCGTCCCTGCCCTCGAAGATCACCACGACCTTGAGGCCCCTCTGGCGAATCCACGACTGCAGCTTGGCCAACTCGATCTGTAGCTTGGCCAGCTCGTCCTCGTAGTACCTGCGCTTCAGCTTGCCCCGGCTGTTGCGGTTCGCCTTCATCTCACCGGCCGGCGCGTCCTTCGTGATCTCCTCAGCCACCGATCCTCCGTCGAACGCTCCCCGCGAGGCTACCCATCGGTTCCCGGCCTCGCCGGAGGCGGGAGCCCCACCTCCGGCGAATACACTTCCTCCCGATGGCAACTCCCGACGACACCGCCGTCGAGATCCCTCCCTACCGCGAACACACCGGTCCGGCGCGCCAGTACATCCGCGACATCATCCTCGGGGTCAACGACGGGCTGGTCTCGATCTTCCTGCTCGTCGTGGGGGTGGTCGGCGGAGGCCTCGCCAACCGGGAGGTGCTACTGGCTGCCCTGGCGGCTTCGGTAGCCGGAGCCGTGTCCATGGCCGCCGGCGAGTACATGGCCACCAAGTCCCAGGAGGAGGTCTTCGACAAGGAGATGGAACTGGAGCGAGAACACCTCCGCTTCCATCGCCACGTCGAGCGCGACGAGATCAGGGAGATGTTCGGCGACCTGGGTTTCCCCGATGACGAGATCGAGCGGATCGTCACCATTCTCGATGCCGACGACGAGGCCTTCCTGAAGGTGATGATGGCCCTGGAGTTCGGGGTCATCGACGCCGAACGGCGATCCCCCATCACCGCCATGGTCATGTCGGGGCTGCTGTTTCTCGCCGGATCCCTACCCTCGGTGCTCCCGTTCGCCTTCATCTCGAACACCGGCATTGGTCTCTTGCTGGCGGCGATCGGCAGCGGCATCGCCCTCTTCGTGGTGGGGGCGGTCAAGACCGTCACCACCCACACGAACCCGATCACGGCGGGCCTCGAGAACGTCGCGGTCGCCGCCGGCGGCGCCGCGGTCTCCTACGCCATCGGCTCCCTCTACAACACCTACGCCTGATCCCGACGCGGCACGACGATCGGATCACCGTCCGGGCTCCGCATCACCGTGACCCTCGCCCCTGAGAACCGCGATAGGACGTCGGCGGTGAGCACCTCCGCCGGTGGTCCGTCGGCCACGATCACCCCCCCGTCCAGGAGCGCCATGCGATCGGCGTACTGGGCCGCCAGCGTCAAGTCGTGGAACGCCGCCAAGACGGTGATCGAACGCTCATGACGGAGACCATCGACGAGATCGAGCACCTGTTGCTGGTGCCCGATGTCGAGCGACGTGGTCGGCTCGTCCAACAGGAGGATGTCGGCGTCCTGTGCGAGGGCCCGCGCCAGCACGACGCGTTGCCGTTCTCCGCCCGACAGCCTTCCCACCTGCCGATGGCCGAGGCCCTCGCAATCCAGCCTCTCCAGTGCCGAGAGAGCGATGCGCACGTCCTCGACCTCTTCCATGTCCCAGTAACCGATATAGGGAGTCCGGCCGAGCAGGACGTAATCGAGTGCGGTGATCCCGTTGGGGATCACCGAATGCTGGGGCACCACGGCGATCGACCGGGACGCCTCCCGTCGAGACATCGAGCCGATCGGGACGTCGCCGACCAACACCGAGCCCCCGAAGGGCAGCGCTCCGGATACCGCCCGCAACAACGTCGTCTTGCCGGCTCCGTTTGGCCCGATGACGGCCACCCACTCACCGGCCGCCACCTGGAGGTCGACGCCGTCGAGGACCGCCCGGCCGTTGTACGCCACCGTGACCCCCGACGCCGTGATGCCACTCATGCGGTCCTCCTCCGGACCGCGGTCCGGAGCACGACACCGAAGAACGGGGCACCGAGGAAGGCCGTGACCACCCCGATGGGCACCTCGGCGGGCGACAGCACGGTGCGGGCGGCCAGATCGGCGAGGACGAGAAAGGCCGCCCCGCCGATCACGGCGAACGGAAGGATCGACCGGTAGCTGCCGCCGAACATGAGGCGAATCGTGTGCGGGACGATGATCCCGACGAAGCCGATGAGGCCGCTCACCGCAACCACCGCTGCAGTTCCCAGGGTGGCGGCCAAGACCACCGTCAGCCGTACCCGGGCGGGATCGACGCCCAGCGTTCCGGCCTCGTCCTCACCGACCGACAGCACGTCGAGCAGCCTTCGGTGCAGCAAGATCACGACCACCGATACCACCGCATAGGGAAGGACGAGCCTCACCTCGTGCCATCCCGCCGTTCCCAGTCTCCCCAGGATCCAGGCGAAGACCTCCCGGATGGTGTCGGCATTGCGCTGCTGGACGTAGGTCTGCGCCGCCGTGAAGAAGGCGGCCACGGCCACTCCGGCCAGGATGAGTGACGATCCCGTCCTCCCCCCGACGCTTCCCAGGCCGTAGGCGGCAGTCACCGCCGCCACGGCCCCGATGAAGGCCGCCAGTGGCACCAACCCGCCCGTCGACTGGCCCCCCACGATCGCCAAGGTGGCACCGAGCCCGGCCCCCGCCGCCACGCCCAGGAGGTACGGGTCGGCCAGCGGATTGCGAAACACTCCTTGATACGCACCGCCGGCAACCGAGAGCACGGCACCGACGATCGCCCCCAGCACGACCCGAGGCAGCCTCAGATCCCACACGATGGCCGCCTCGCGATCCGTCAAGCCGCTGTCGACGGCGACGAAGGGGAGCCGATCGACGATCTCGGCGATCACGCGAAGTGGATTGAGTGATACCGGCCCGACCAGTAGGCCCGCCACCACGGCACCGAGCAAGACCCCCATCATGAGGGCCAAGCGGCCCGGCCCGACGTAACGGGTTCGCCCCGTCACCCGGCGCCGCCCTCTGCCACGGCGGCCGCCACCGTCTCGAGGAACTCGACGATCCTCGGCCCCCATCGCGAGGCGACCGAGTCGTCGAGCTCGACGACGCGCCCCGCCGACACCGCGCTCAGCGCATCCCATCCGGGACGCGCCGCCAGCGACTCTGCCGTCGCACTGCAACAGAGCGTGTCGGCCAAGAAGACGAAATCGGGGTCTGCTTCGATGATGAACTCGGCGTTCAGTTGCGGATATCCGAAACCCGCGTCGCTCGTCTCGTCGGCGATGCTGCGCAGACCCAACATCCCATACAACTGCCCGAGGAAGGTCTCCGACGTGATGGTGAAGTAGGTCGGGTCGAGTTCGTGGTAGTAGGTCGGTGACGCACCGCCGGCCGGCACGGAGCCGATCACCCGATCGATCGAGCCCTGCATCTCGGCCGTCAGTGCCGCCGCTTCATCGACCTGCCCCGTGGCCGCGCCCAGGGCCTCCAGCTGTGCCCAGACGTCGTCGAGCGAGGCCGGGGCATCGAACAGGAGGACCGGGATGCCGAGTGTGGCGAGGCCGGCAGCGACATCGCCCGGATCGAATCCCAGGACCACCAGGTCCGGATCCAAGGCCGCCACCGCCTCGACGTTGATGTTGAAGGCATCGATCTTCTCCGTGGAGCTCGCCTCCGGCGGATAGTCGCTGAAGAGGTCGGTGGCCACGATCCTCTGGCCCGCACCGATCGCGTAGAGCATCTCGGTGTGAGACGCGGAGGCCGAGACGATCCGCTCGGGACGGTCCGGAAGCTCCACGCCCATGACCGTCATGGGGAAATCGGGTGCGGTTGCGGTGGTGTCGGTTCCTCCGTCGCCTCCGCATGCGGCGGCAATGAACGACAATGCCAGGAGCATCCAAGGGATGCGGCGGGTCATGAGACCCCTCTCTGTGTCGGGGAGGAGGGGCCCTCCGCCGGAGCGGCCACCCTTCCTCCGAGAGCGTCCTTCCGGCCCGACGGCAGGCGACCTGGCTCGTCCCCCGTAGGGGCTTCACAGTTGCGGGACAGCGCCGGATTCGAACCGGCTTCGCTCTTGCCTCCCTCGGCTGGGAACCGCCGAGCCACCCGGCCCAGAGCACCGGGCCTTCCCATGATAGACCCCTGGAGGCCCGTCCTAGGATGGCACCATGACCCCACCGCTGCGACGTATCGTCGCCGCCGTCGCTGCACTACTCACCGGGATGATGCTGCTGCGCCGGCGGCCGGTACCGACTCCCGATCGCGACGGCTCCTGGCGACCGATCGACTGATCGTGCGGATCGCCCTCCACACCACCGGTGAGATCGGAACACGGGCGGGGCGGATCCTGCTCGCCGAATCGGGCCTCACCGCCCTCGGCCTCTACGGTCAAACGGGGAAGACCGAGGACCGCCGCACGATGGCAATCGACACCCTCGACGGCTTCGACGTGCTCGTGACCGACGACCCCTCACCCGGTTCGATGGCGATGCTCGCAGCCGAGTCCCGTCTGCACTGCGTCACAGTCCATCGGCCTCGAGGCCGGTCGCTCGGGCGCCGCTTCTCCGCTGCGGGGAAGACCCTGCTGGCGCCGGCCGACCTCGGGATGGGGATCGCCGCAACCCTCGCCGCCCACGAGCGGACCCGCTTCACGACACCGTCGGCGGTGGTCGTCGCCTGGACTTCGGAAGGCCGTCCCCTCCGCCGCGGCACCGCCGTTCCGTTTCCCGACCCCGTCGGCCCCCGCTGGGCACACAAGTATCGCCGCACCCGCCGGGGCGAACCCGTCACCCGTCTCGTCGCCCCCGCACCGCCACCGTGGGCAGGGGCTCTGGCGCGCATCACCACCGAAAGATCCGAAGTCGTTCTGGGGGTCGCCGACCACGGGCCGCATCTGGCGGCGATTGCGCTCGCCGCCGGCGCCCTGGCCGTGGCCGCCGGCCATTACCCCAACGGGGTTGCGGAGCCGGAGGCCGCACCTCGTCACTACCTGGCCGCGGCCTTGCGGGTGGGGCTCGGAGTGGCCAGCTACTCGGTGACCGGCTAGCTGCCGGTCTGTTCGACTGCGGTCTCCCCCGTGGACTCGCCGGGGCGCTTGGCACTGGTTGCCCGGACCATCGGCTTCACGGTCGGAAGAGGCCTGACCCTGCTTGGACTCCCCGGGGTCTTGGCGGCCGGCAGTGACGCACCGGGACGGTTCACCCTGGGCATCGTGGTCTCCTCCAACACCACCACCTCGATGCCGCCCACCAGATCCGAGATGAGGTTGTAGATCACCGCACCGAGCGTGAAGAAGCCCGTCATCAGGATCGTGCCGATCACGGCCAGCAGCACGACCATGCGGAAATAGACCGGCCCGTCGAGCGTGATGCCGTTCTCGAGACCCACCAGCAGGGCCAGTTCGTTGATGCGGTCGGGGATGCCGGCGTTGACGAACACCGACCAGAAGATGACGGTGCCCAGCACGAACACCAACGCCATGATCGCGTTGAAGACGAGCGACACCTTGAGCACCGTCCACGGGTCGATCTTGCGGATGACCCTGCGAACCCGATGTACCGGCATGACCCTCCCGGGCCGACCAACAACGCTGGGCAGTGTACCGGTGGCCCCCCGGATCCGGTTACGTTTCCTCGCCGTTCTCCTGCGGTACCAGATCGAAGGCCGAGACCGACGCCCCCGCGCCGAGGTTCATCACCTTCACCCCGCTGGCGTCCCGTTTCTGGCGGCTGATGGGATCGGTCTCCATGCGGATGACCACGCCTTCGGTCGAGGTGACGAAGATCTCCGATCCCTTGGGAACGCTGCGCGCCGCCACCAGGGCCCCGCGAACGCGCGTCAGCTTGATCGCCTTCACGCCGAGACCACCCCGTCTCTGGAGGGGAAAATCGGTGATCTTGGTCCTCTTCCCGTAGCCGCCCGAGGTGAGCAGCAGTACCTCATCGGCATCCTGGCTCGACGCCGCGGACACGACGAGGTCTCCCTCGCGAAGCCTCATGCCACGGACCCCCATCGTGTCGCGACCCATCGGGCGGATCTCGCTCTCCTTGAAACGGATCCCCTGACCCTGGTTCGTGAAGATCATGAGGTCCTTCTTGCCGGACGTGGTGCGAACCGCCACGACCTCGTCACCCTTCTGGAGCTTGATGGCGATCAAGGCCGACTGGCGCGAGTCGTAGTCGGACATCTTGGTCTTCTTGACTTGCCCGTTACGGGTGACCATGACCAGGTAGTTGCTCGTCTCGTAGTCGCGGGTATCGACCACGGCCTCGATGGCTTCGTCGGGCGCGAGGGGCAGCACCGACTGGGCCAGCACCCCCTTGGCCGTTCGGTCCTTGCGGGGCAATTCGTGGGCCTTGATTCGATAGACCTTGCCCCGGTTGGTAAAGAAGAGAAGGTAGGCATGGGCGGTGGTGAACAGCACCCTCGAGATCACGTCGTCTTCACGAAGGGCGGCCCCCTTCACCCCCCGTCCTCCCCTCCCCTGGCGACGGTACGAGGCCGCACTCACCGACTTGAGATACCCGTTCGCCGTCACCGTCACGACGAGTTCCTCGTCGGCGATCAGGTCCTCCAGAGAGAGGTCACCGTCGTCGGGGATGATCCTGCTGCGACGGGGATCGGCATACTGCTTCTTGATCTCCTTGAGCTCACTCCCGATGAGTCCCCGGCGCTTTGCGGGACTCCGCAGCAGCGCCTTGAGATGCTTGATCAGCTTGGCCAGCTCGGCTTGTTCCTCGCGCAGCTTCGAGGTCTCGAGCGCGGTGAGGCGCCGCAACGGCATGTCGAGGATGTGGGTGGCCTGGATCTCGGAGAGATCGAAGCGCTCCATCAGGGAACCGCGAGCCTGCTCGACGTCGTCGCTGGACCGGATGATCTGAACCACCTCGTCGATGTTGTCCAACGCGACGATGAGCCCTTCGACGATGTGGGCCCTGGCTTCCGCCCTCTCCAGGCGGAATCGGGTTCGACGCTCGATCACTTCCATCTGGTGATCGATGTAGTGACCGATCATCTCGGCGACGTTGAGCGTCCTGGGAACCCCATCGACCAGGGCGACCATGTTCACCCCGAACGTCTCCTGCAACTGAGTGTTCTTGTAGAGCTGGTTGAGGACGATCTGCGGGACCGCATCCCGTTTCAGCTCGATCACGAGCCGTGTCCCGGACCGATCGCTCTCGTCGCGCAGTTCGGCGATCCCGCCGAGCTTCTTCTCGCGGACCAATGTGGCGATCTTCTCCATGATCCGATCGCGCGACACCTGGTAGGGAATCTCGGTGACGACGATCGCCGTCCTCCCCTTGCGGACCTCGACGATCTCGGTGACCGATCTCATCTTCACGGAACCGCGTCCCGTCAGGAGGGCATCCTTCACTCCCTTGTTCCCGACGATGTAGGCCCCCGTGGGGAAGTCGGGCCCCTTCACGAACTCGAGAAGGTCCTCGGCCGTGCTGTCGGGGTTCTCGATCATGTGGAGCGCGGCGTCGATCACCTCACCGAGATTGTGTGGGGGGATGTTGGTCGCCATCCCCACGGCAATGCCCGTGGAACCGTTGGCCAGCAGGTTGGGGAAGCGGGCGGGCAGCACCACCGGTTCCTGACGCTCCCCGGAGTAGTTGTCCTCGAAGTCGACCGTCTCCTCGTCGAGGCCGTCGAGCAGGTTGACCGCCAGCTTCTCCAATCGGCACTCGGTGTAGCGCATGGCGGCCGGCGGATCGTCGACGGTGCCGAAGTTGCCCTGCGGCTCTATGAGCGGATACCGGCTGGCGAAGTCCTGCCCCAGCCGGACGAGCGCGTCGTAGATGGCGTCGTTGCTGTGCGGGTGGAACCACCCCATCACGTCGCCGACCACCCGGGCGCTCTTGCGGAACGGACTCCCCGGCCTGATCCCGGCGTCGTGCATCGAGAAGAGGATCCGCCGGTGGACCGGTTTCAGGCCGTCTCTGACATCCGGCAGAGCCCGGGCCACGATCACCGACATGGCATATTCGAGGAAGGAGGTCTTGACCTCCGCCTCGATGTCGATCAGTTCGACCCTGCCCTCTCCGGGTGGCTGATCCGCCATGTCTCCCCTCTCAGATATCGAGGAACCGCACGTCGCGGGCGTTCTGTTGGATGAAGGTGCGTCGCGCCTCGACGTTGTCGCCCATCAAGGTGGTGAAGATGTCGTCGGCGAGACCGGCGTCGTCCAGCGACACCTGCAAGAGCACCCTGTCTGCGGGATCCATCGTGGTCTCCCAGAGCTGGCCGGCGTTCATCTCACCAAGACCCTTGTACCGCTGGATCATGGTGCGCTTCCCGTCGAGTTCGGAGCGGATCTCGTCGAGCTCCCTGTCCGAATAGGCGTACTGCGAGTTCTTGCCTGCCTTGACCAGGTACAGCGGAGGCTGGGCGATGTAGACGTACCCGGCCTCGATGAGCAGTCTCATGTGCCTGAAGAAGAACGTGAGCAGCAGGGTCCGGATGTGGGCCCCATCGACATCGGCATCCGTGAGGATCACGATCTTGTGGTAGCGCGCCTTCTCCAGATCGAAGTCGTCCCCGATGCCGGTGCCGATGGCGGTGATCAGCGACTGGATCTCGTTGTTCTGCAGCACCCGGGGAAGGCGCGCCTTCTCGACGTTGATGATCTTGCCCCGGATCGGGAGGATCGCCTGGTACTCGCTGTTCCGGGCCTGCTTGGCCGACCCGCCGGCCGAATCACCCTCCACGATGAACAATTCCGACGATCCCGGTTCGCGCGACGAGCAATCGGCCAGCTTCCCCGGCAGGCCCGACGACTCCAAGAGGCTCTTCCTCCTCGTGAGGTCACGAGCCGCCCGAGCCGCCATCCGCGCCCTGGCGGCGCTGGTGCACTTGTCGGCGATCTTGCGGGCTTCGCCCGGATGTCGGTTGAGCCACTCCGGCAGCAACTTGTTGAGGGCGACCTCGACGAACGAGCGCACCTCGGTGTTTCCCAGCTTCGTCTTCGTCTGGCCCTCGAACTGGGGTTGACGGACCTTGACGGAGACCACCGCGGTCAGACCCTCGCGGACGTCCTCCCCCACCAGGTTCTGATCCTTCTCTTTGAGGATCGACCGGTCCCGGGCGAACTCGTTGACGGCGCGGGTGAGGGCCTTGCGGAAACCCTCCTCGTGGGTGCCGCCCTCATGGGTGTTGATGTTGTTGGCGAACGACAGAACGCTTTCGGTGTACCCCGAGGTCCACTGCAGGGCGACGTCGACCTCCATGTCGTTGCCGACTTCCTCCATGGTCGCGACGTGGGCGTGCAGCGGTTCCCGCTTCGCATTGAGGTGCTTGACGTAGTCGACCAGACCGCCCTTGTACTGAAAGACCTCCTTGTCGGGTTCGTCGTCCCGCTCGTCGAAGAGCCTGATCTCGAGCCCTTGATTGAGGAAGGCCATCTCCCGGAGGCGGGCCGCCACCGTCTGGTGGGAGAACTCCCTCGTCTCCTCGAAGATGTCGGGGGAGGGCCAGAAAGTGACGGTGGTGCCGGTCCGGCGTGCCGGCTTGACCTTGGCCAGCTTCGCCTTCGGCTTCCCGCCAGTGAACTCCTGATGCCAGAGGTGCCCGTCGCGGATGACGTCGACCTCGAGCTTGGTCGACAGGGCGTTCACCACGGACACGCCCACGCCGTGCAATCCGCCCGAGACCGTGTAGGCACCCGATTCGAACTTCCCGCCGGCGTGGAGCGTCGTCAACACGGTGGTGAGAGCGGGGAGTTTCGTCTTGGCGTGGCGGTCGACCGGGATCCCTCGCCCATTGTCCTTGACGGTGACGCCCCCATCGGCCCGCAGCGTCACTTCGATACGGGTGCAGAAACCGGCCATGGCCTCGTCCACCGCGTTGTCCACAACCTCCCAGATCAGGTGGTGGAGCCCCCGCGGCCCGGTGCTGCCGATGTACATCGCCGGACGGCGACGCACCGCCTCCAGACCCTCGAGGACCGTGATGTCCTTGGCCTGATACGACTTCTTGGCGCGTTGCGGCTGTGCCACAAGCCTCCTTAATCGGCGATGGTCCCAACCACGTCGGGGACGGTGTGGTCCCCGGGTGACACCCCTGTAAGTATAGCCCCCGAGGGGGACAAAGACACGACTCCCGAGCGGCATTTCCCCTGGTCAGAGGCCCTTTTTGCCCCGAGCCACCCGGATACGAACCCCGGTGACCAGAGCCCCTCCCAGAGCCTTGGTCAACCGGCCGATGAGTGTCTCCGTCTCATACCGAAGCAGGGTGGCCGTGGTCCCGTCGGGAACCTCCACGACGAGGACGCCGTCGCGCCAGCCGACCGGCGTTGCGGTGGCCGCCCATGGGTCGCCGGCCAACTCGGACCACTCCCGCACCAGCCGCTCCAGGTCGACGGCTTCCGGCATGCCCAGCCGCCGCAACAAACCGTCCAGGCCGGCGCCCACATGCTCGAGATCACTCACGCCGCTCGATTCCTCCCGCCGACACGGTCCACCGCACACCCGTCACCGGCACCTCATCTTCGCGCGCCGAGCTGACAAAGATCTGCCCGGCCGGGAACCGGCCGACCAACCGCCGGCTCCGCTCGGCATCGAGTTCCGAGAAGACATCGTCGAGCACCAAGAGGGGCGTCGCTCCCCGCTCGTGGCGGAGCACCTCATAGGCGGCAACCCGGAGACTCAGCGCCACCGCCCGCTGCTCCCCCTGGCTGGCGCGGGTCCGCACGTCGCGACCGGAAAGGCCGAAGCCGACCTCGTCCCGATGGGGTCCGACCGTCGACACCCTTCTCTCGACGTCAGCGGCCCGCGCTGCGGCAATCGCCTCGGCGAGACGTTCCTCCACCGGTCCCGTGCCGTCGCCCACCGATGCCGACTCGTACCGCCATGTCAGGGAATCCGACGCTGCCGCCATCTCCGCGTAGAGGTCCTCGAGGCGGTTTCCCAGCAGAGACAGCGACCGAACCCGGCGCCGAATCACCGCACCGCCGAGTCGCACCAACCGCTCATCCCACACGTCCAATGAGGTCGGATCGGCATGCCGGCCCTCGCGTCGCAGCAGGGCGTTCCGTTGCCGGACCGCTCGCTCGTATTCCTGCTGCTCGACCCCGGCCTGGGGCCACAACGAAGTGGCGACGTCGTCCACGAACTCTCGCCGATAGGCGGGACCCCGCTTCACCAGATCGAGATCGTCCGGAAGGAAGGCCACCAACGGGATCGACGCCACGACTTCGGCACGGTTCTTCGGCCTCTTGCTGTTGAGGAGGACTCGGCGGCGCCCTTCGGCCGGGATCTCCACTTCCACTCGAATCGTCCGCTCGCCATCGCCGAACTCCCCCCGTATCACCGCCGCGTCGGCGCCTTGCCGCACCAGGGCGAGATCGGGGGCTCGCCGAAACGACTTCAGCGATGCGAGGTAGCCGACGGCCTCCAACAGGCTCGTCTTGCCCGAACCGTTGTTCCCGATGAAGACGTTGACCCCCGGATCCGGCCGGATCTCCAAAGCCTCGTGGCATCGGAAGTCATTGAGATCGAGCCAGTCGAGGTGCATGCCGGCTCAGAGCCGGACCGGCATCAGGAGGTAGAGGAAGTCGTCGTCGTCGGCACCCCGAATGACCCCGGGCTTCAGAGGATCCAGCATGTCGAGGACGACGGTGTCCGAGTCGACTGCACCGACCCCGTCATTCAGATACCGGGAGTTGAACGCGATCGTCATCTCCTCACCCTGGTAATCGGCGACCACGTGCTCGATCTCGCCGCCCACGTCCTGGCGCGTGACGCTGAGTTCCACGCCCCCCTCCTGCATGTTCATCCGAATCGGGATGTGGTCCTCGGCGACCAAGGACGCTCGGTCGATGGCTTCCAAAAGCGCGTCGCGCTCGATCGTCAAACGATTCGGATACGTCTCGGGGATCAACTGGCGGTAGTTGGGGAAGGTCCCTTCGATGAGGCGAGCGGTCAATGTTCCTCGCTCCGATTGGAACGTCGCTTCGCGCGTTCCGATGGCGATCTTGACCCGATCGGCGCCGATCGTCCGCCTCAGCTCCCGCAGCGCCCGCACGGGCACCAGACCCGACAGATCGGCTTCCATCTGCGGGAGATCACGCACGGCGAGTCGGTACGAATCGGTCGCCACGACCCGCAAAGTGTCGCCCCCGCTCTCGAAGAAGACCCCCGTCAGGATCGGCCTCGCATCGTCCGTCGACGCGGCCGTGGCCACCTGCGCGAGAGCCTCGCCAAAGACCTCGCCGTCGACGTCAATGGCTCCGTCGACCTCCGGTTCGGCAACCTTGGGAAAGTCGTCGACCGGCAGTTCTCGGAACCGGAAGGTCGGTCCCCCGCCGGCGATCTCGACCTCCCCGTCACCGGCCTCGATCACGACCGCACCCGGCGGCAACTTCCGAACGGCTTCACCCGCCAAGCGAGCCGGGATGACCGTGCGCCCTTCACCGATCACCTCGACTTCGAGCTCGGTCCTGATTGTGACATCCAGATCGGTTCCCGTGACGCGCAGGGTCTTGCCCTCCACCTCGAGCAATAGCCCCTGCACGATGGCCAACGGCGATCTGGTACCGATGGCCCGACCCGCTCGGCTGAGCACATCGGCGAGATCGTCTCGCTCCGCTCTTATGCGCACCTTCGTTGTCCTTCTACGAGCTTTGTTTCTTGAGAGTGAAAAGAAGAGTTGTAGTCGTAGGTACTGGGGATTGTGGGTAACGATGGAAAACCCCAGGTTACGGCGTGGTTCGCGGATTCACACCCCCTGAGGACCATCGCGGGCTTCTCCCCAGCCGCCGGATCGGTGAGTGTGATCTTGGGGAGAACCATTCAAGAATTCCTCAGGCTTTGCAACAGGGCAGTGACCTGATCGAAGAGTTGCTGGTCGGTCTGCATCAGCCGCTTGACGTTGTTGATGCCGTGAAGTGCCGTCGTGTGGTCACGGCCGCCGAACAGGACGCCGATCTTGGGAAGGGAGAGGTCGGTGAGTTCTCGACACAGGTACATCGCCACCTGGCGGGCTCGGGCGAGCGGCTGACGCCGACTGGGACCCTCGAGATCGGCGATCGAGACGCCGAAGGACGATGCCGTCATGGCCAAGATCTGGCCGGTGTTGATCGGGGCCGAGGTGTGCTCCGGTCCGAGATCCTGCAGCACGTCGGCGGCCATGTCGAGATCGATCGGCTGATGGGTGAGGGCGGCATACGCGGTGACTCGCGTGAGAGCACCTTCGAGTTCTCGGATGTTGTCGACCACTCGATTGGCAATGAATTCCAGGACGGCCTCGGGAACGGGTTGCGCCGCAAAGGCTGCGTTCTTGCGGAGGATCGCCAGGCGAGTCTCGACGTCGGGGGGTTGGATGTCGGTGGTGAGACCCCATTCGAAGCGGCTTCTGATCCGGTCCTCGAGCGTCGAGAGATCCCGTGGGGGCCGGTCGGAGGAGAACACCAACTGCTTGCCGGTCTCGTAGAGAGCGTTGAAAGTGTGGAAGAACTCCTCGAGGATCTGCTCCTTGCCTTCCAGAAATTGGACATCGTCCAGCAGGAAGAGATCGACACTTCGGTAGCGCGCCTTGAACTCGTCCATGCGCTTGCGCCGGATCCCGTCGATGAAGTCGTTGATGAAGTGCTCGGAGGTCACATAGCGAGTGACGAGACGAGCATTGAGGTCCCGGCTGTGGAGGCCGATGGCTTGGAGGAGGTGGGTCTTGCCGAGCCCGGCGGCGCCGTAGACGAACAGGGGGTTGTACTGCCCGCCCGGGTGTTCGGCGATGGCCATTGCCGCCGCGTGAGCGAACCGGTTTGAAGGCCCGACGACGAAGTTCTCGAAGGTGTACTTGGGGGCGAGCCGCGGGCGGCTCTCGGGGGTCGAGGCCGGTTCCTGGACGAAGGCGTCGGGTCCCGAATCCTCCTCGGCGTCCTCGAGTGCGTACACCGGCTCGGGGCGGGCATCCATGACCAGCTCGGCATCGGGGCCGAAGACGGCGTTCACCGCATCTTCGACGACCGGACGGTACTTGTCGTTGACCCAGCGGAGGTGAAACTCGCTCGGCGCCAGCAAGCGGACGACGTCGGAATCGACCGTTTGGGGTTTGAGCGCGTCGAGCCAGGTCTGCCAGGTGATCGGGGTGACTCGACCCCTGAGATCCTGTCGGAATCGCTCCCAGCTGTCAGCGGCGGAGTGCGCCTCCACGTCCCTGCCTCTCGTCTTCCCGATACCTCTCCCGCTTCTCCACAGCGCTATCCACATCTGTGGAGAAGATGCAGGGTCGGGGGGTGCCGCCACTTCGGCTGTTCACCGACCCGCCGTCTCTGTGGGAAGTCAGCCGGAAGCTCCGGCGACGACGGAGTCTATGGACGCGGCGAGGGCCGCACAAGAATGGCAAATCCGAGCTTCGGTCGGACGGAGCTCGAGCGGTGGCCCACCGAAATCCCTTGATAATCAAGGGATCTTGGTGTAGCGGCAACGGAGACCCGGTGGCCGCGGGGGGCGCGGATTCGCCGAATCACGGAAGAGATTGTTTCGCGGATCAGGTGGTTTTTCCGCGATCCGGGGCCGGGGGCCCTCGTTGTTGGTCCGGCGACCTTTGACATGCTCCTCGGGTGTTCGTAACCTGGCGTGCCAGCGTACTCTTCCCAACTCGGGACTCTCATGAAGCGCACGTATCAGCCGAATGTTCGACGCCGCAAGCGGAAGCACGGTTTTCGCGCTCGGATGCGCACCCGCGCCGGGCGAGCGATCATCAAGCGGCGCCGCGCCAAGGGTCGGGCCCGTCTCTCTGCCTAGAGGCCGGCCCTACACGTCGCTGCACCACCGTTCCGATCTTCGAAGGGTCCGCCGGACCGGGTCCAGAAGACGGGTCGGCGGCGTGGTCGCCGTGAGTGCCGTTGGTGTGCCCGGTCCTCCGCGCCTCGCGGTGATCGCCGGTCGCAAGGTGGGCACCGCGGTGGCCCGGAACCGCGCCAAGCGCCGATTGCGGGAGGCGGCGGCCCGGTCACCGATGAGGGAAGGCCGGGACTACATACTGATTGCCGATCCGGCGGTCAACGAGGCGCCATTCGCACAGTTGACCGCCTGGGTGGGAGAGGCACTGGAGGCATAGGAGAGGTGGAGACGTCGAGGACACCGCTGCGGGCGTACCAGCCGGGCTGGTGGTTGCAGCGCGGCATCCTCGGATACCGTAAGGCCCTGTCGCCGGTGATGGGGCGGCGGTGCCGGTACCTCCCGACCTGCTCGGAATACGCCTACGAGGCGATCGGCGAGCATGGTGCCTGGAGAGGCGCGTGGATGGCGATGCGCCGGATAGGGCGCTGCCACCCATTCCGGGAAGGCGGCTACGACCCCGTACCGAGGAAGGCCAAGTAGATGTGGGATGCACTCCGAGAGTTGCTCGGGACCATCGTGTCGTTCTTCTACGACCTGATGCCCAATCTGGGGGTGGCGATCATCCTGCTCACCATCGTCGTGGGCATCGTGATGTTCCCCCTCACGTTGAAGCAGACGCGGTCGATGAAGGCGATGCAGGAGATCCAGCCGGAGCTGAAGCGCCTGCAGAAGGAACTGAAGCACGACCGGGCCGCGTTGCAGCAGGCGACGATGGAGCTCTATCGGGAGAAGGGAGTGAATCCGGCTGCCGGTTGTCTCCCGTTGCTCCTGCAGATGCCTATCTGGTTTGCGTTGTTCCAAGTGTTGCGGTCCTTCGCCGACGCCGCCAACCCAGAACGATTCGTCCCCGAGGGAAGCCGTCTGGCCGAGGCGCTGGTGGAGCGCGACACCGATTTCCTGTGGATGGACATGACCGAGACACCATCTCAGGTGTTCGGGGATGACGGCATTGTCAGTGCCATTCCCTATCTGATCACGATCATCCTGGTCATGGCGACCGCCTACTGGCAGCAACGGCAGACGATGGCTCGGAGCCAACAGCAGGGCCAGCAGCAACAGCCGGGACAAGCCATCATGAAGATTTTTCCATTCTTTTTCGGCTTCATCTCCTTCACCCTCCCGGCCGGGCTGGTGGTGTACTTCGCCGCCAGCCAGATCTTCCGGATCGGGCAACAAGCGTTGATTCTCAACCTGGATGCTCGGAAGTCGGCGACCGAGCCGGCTCCCCCCGAGGTCCCCCGGGCGGAACCGGAGTCGAAGCCGACCACCCCACCGGCTCGCCCCACCGGGCAGCGCCGGCCACAGGGGTCGAAGAAGAAGCGCGGCAAGAAGCGGAGAAGGCGATGACGGAATGGGTTGAGGTCGAAGGCCGCACTGTCAAGGATGCGGTGGAAGCGGGTCTCGCCGAGCTGGGGTTGGACTCTCCCGAGGCGGCCGAGATCGAGGTGCTGCGGGAGAGGCAGGGGGGTTTCCTGGGGATCGGGGGGCGCACCGCCCTGGTGCGGATCAAGGCCAGACCCAAGAGGCGCCGTCGTCGGCGCGGGGGTCGGGGCAAGGGCGAGGAAGGCCCCTCCGGGAAGGGCGAACGCCGGAAGCCGGCCAAGGGCGATCGGCGCTCGGGCAAGGATGACGAGCGGCGTTCCGGCCGGGGCCAGGGTTCGGGATCGGGTCGCGGCGGCGCTCGAGCGAAGGAGAAGGGCAGGCGCGATTCGGGCGAGGAGGGTCGGTCGGCCGGCCCCTCCCGGTCGCGACCGACCCCGGAGCGATCCCAACGGGGAGCAGGTGTGCAAGAGAAGAAGGAGAAGGCGGTGACGGTCGATATCGAGGAGCAGGCACGGGTCGTGGTGGAGTTCCTCGAGGGCCTCCTCGATGCGTTTGGCCTCGAGGGAGGCGTCGAGACCCGAGTCGATGAGGAGATCATCTACGTCGAACTGACCGGGGATCAGACAGAGGCGCTCATCGGGCCCAAGGGTTCGGTGATGCAGGCCGTGTTGGAGTTGACCCGGACCGTGGTACATCGCAAGACCCAAGCCGGGGCCCGGCTCCGGCTCGATATCGGGGGTTACGCCGAGCGGCGGCGGGAGGCATTGCGTATCTACGTGGGCCGCCTGGCTGAACAGGTCGTCGCCGACGGGGGCGAAGTGATGCTGGAGCCGATGAACCCGGCCGACCGCAAGGTGGTCCACGATGCGGTGGCTGAGATCGAGGGAGTCCGTTCCTTCTCCGAGGGGGAGGAACCGGAGCGATCGGTGGTGGTCTCCGCCGAGGAGTGACGGTGGCTCCCCCGTTTCACGTGAAACAAGAGCGATCCCGATGACCGAGGAGGTCGTGGAACGGGCCGCCCGTTGGAGTGGGCACCGTCTCGAGGCCGGCCAATGGGCCCTCCTCCGCCAATACGCCACCTGGTTGCGTGACGAAGCCATCCCGGCCGGTGGGTTGGGACCGCGGGAGGGGGATCGGTTGTGGGCCCGGCATCTCGGCGACTCGCTCACCTTTGCCACCGGGTGGACCGAGCCCCCGGAAGAGATCCTTGATGTCGGAACCGGAGTCGGCCTACCCGGTATCCCATTGGCCATCCTCTGGCCCACTACCCGGGTGACCCTCCTTGATCGGGGGGGCCGGCGGGTGCGGCTGCTCCACCGGGTGGTGCGGATGCTGGCCCTGGGGAACGTGACGATTGCTCAAGGCGACGTGTTTTCGGTCGCCGACGAATGGGCCGGGATCACGTATCGAGGTTCGGTCCGGGCCCCGGAGGCGGTGGCGCTGACCGCTCGACTGCTCCAGGCGGAGGGTCGGGCGGTGCTTGGGGTCAGCCGCCGCCCGGAAGAGCCGGAGCGGGCCACCGAGCTCCTGGTGTTGGCCGAGACCCTGGGTCTCGGTGCCGAGTTGCGGCGCGTTCCCGACGAGGTCCTTGACGGCCCCTCCTGGCTGCTTATCATGCGGTCCTAGTGTTTGATCCTCCGGGCTCACTGGTGGTTGCCGTTGCCAATCAGAAGGGTGGCGTCGGCAAGTCGACCACGGCCGTCAATCTCGGGGCGGCCCTGGCCCTCCAAGGGGAACGAGTCCTCGTCGTCGACGCCGACCCCCAGGCCAATGCCACATCCGGTCTGGGGATCGATCATGGGGCGGTGCGGGCCTCGGTCTACGATGTCATCGTGGGGGAGATCCCCCTGGAGGACGCCATCGAGCCGACCAGCGTGCGCGATCTGTTTGTGGTGCCTTCCTCGATCGATCTGGCCGGGGCCGAGATCGAGTTGGTGAATCAGATGTCGCGGGAGCGGCGCCTGGAACGCGCTCTGCAGCAGTTGGACCACCGCTTCGACGCCATCTTCGTCGACTGCCCTCCCTCACTGGGGTTGATCACGGTCAACGCACTGACGGCGGCGCGCGAAGTCTTGATCCCGATCCAATGCGAGTATTACGCCCTGGAGGGATTGACCCAGTTGTTGCGCAATATCGGGCTGATCCAACAGAACCTTAATCCTCAACTGGAGATTGAAGGTGTCGTGCTCACCATGTACGATCGTCGCACCACCCTGGCTGCCGACGTGGCGCTCCAGGTTCGGGATCACTTCGGCGACAAGGCTTACAAGACGGTGATCCCCAGGACGGTGCGGTTGGCCGAGGCCCCCTCGTTCGGAGAGCCGATCGAGTCGTTCGATCCGATGAGTCGCGGGGCGATCGCCTACCGCGCCCTCGCCGACGAGTTCAGGAGGAGACATGGCCGCGCGTAAGTCCGGATTGGGTCGGGGTCTCGATGCACTGCTCCCCGCCGAGCAGGGAGAGTCCGGCTTCGCCGTCATTCCCATCGATGACATCACCGCCAACCCGCAGCAACCCCGATCCCGCTTCGAGGAAGAACCCCTGGAGGGGTTGGCCGAATCGATCCGTCAGGTCGGCGTTCTCCAACCGATCGTGGTGCGGGAAGGAGACGGCCCCGGGAGCTATCGCCTGGTGGCGGGGGAGCGACGTTGGCGAGCGGCCCGCCTCGTCGGCCTCACCGAGATCCCGGCCATCATCCGCCACGGAGACGACGAGTCGGGGTTGACGGAGGCCCTGGTCGAGAACCTGCAGCGGGAAGACCTCACCCCGCTCGAGGAAGCCGCCGCCTACAGGCAACTTATGGAAGATTTTGGCATGACTCACGAGGCCATCGCCCAACGAGTCGGGAAGAGCCGGAGTGCGGTGTCGAACACCCTCCGGTTGTTGGCCCTTCCGGCGGCCATCCAACGGCTGCTGGAGTCGGGGGAGCTGAGCGCCGGCCATTGCCGTCCGCTCCTGGGATTGGAAGACACTCGGTATGCGGAACACGTCGCCAAGCGGGCCGCCGACGAGGGATGGCCGGTGCGGCGAGTGGAAGAGGCGGTCAGGGTCCGGTCGGGGCAACCGCCACCCGTTCGCAAGGCTCGTCGGGAACGGCCGGCCGAGATCATCGCTCTCGAGGAGCGGTTGGCCGATCGGCTCGGCAGCACGGTGCGCATCGACTACGGACGGCGGGGCGGTGGTCGACTCACGATCCGCTTTGGAAACCTCGATGAATTGGAGCGGATCTACCGGTCGCTCGGCGACGAGTGATCGTCGACCCGGTCGGCGAGCCAGGCCTGGAGGCCGTTCGCGACCGCGGCTCCCAGCGCGGCATCGAGTCTCGGTGCGGCAACGACGATTGCCGGAGCCCGGGTCTCCTGGAGGATGGGCATCATCCGGCCAAGGGGTTGTAGCCCGAGACGGCTTGCGATCTCTGTGGCAAGTTCCACTCCCGCCTCACTCCGGCTGAGGGAGGACGCAAAGAAGAAGACGCCCGGGACGTCGGTGCGGGGCAATGCAAAGGAGATCACCATGTCGGCAGCGATCTCGTTGGCGTGCTGGGCGCGATGCCGTTCTGAGGGTCGGGTGTCGGCGCTGCGCGACAGGACTGGGTTCCCCCCGAGGTCGGTCAGCACCGCCACGGTTGCCCCGGCGGCCTCCCAGGCCATGTCGGCCTCGTGGTTGTCGCGACAGAACGGATCGACGAAGACTCGCTGGCCGGCGACGTTGGAGGGAAGGCCTCGGAGCCATTCGCGTTCCCGAACGATGTGACGACCCATCTTGCGAGTTGCCCGCACCATCAGCGATAGTTCGGCAACGGTGCGCGGTCCCGCGACGCCGTCCTCGGCCATCTCCCGGTTCTGCTGGAAGTCGAGGAGGGCGCGGAGCGTCTGTGGTCCGAAGATCCCGTCGACGATTCCGGCGTCGAAGCCGAGAGCGTTGAGATCCTGCTGGAGCACGGCGACGTCGTCGCCGTGCAACATAGGCAGCCGGTGGTAGAGCAGCCGGTCACCGAGACGGAACCCGGCATCGACCATGGTGCGCCAGGTCTCCGGACCGACGAGCCCGTCCGCGGTCAGGTTGCGCGACCGTTGGAATGCCTCGACGGCGCCGGCCGTCCCGCCGCCGAAGACACCGGGCGCGTCGGGCTCCGTGGGGAACCCCAACGCGGAGAGCCGGTCCTGGATGTCGCGAACCGGCTCTCCGGAGTCACCTTTCCGATAGAGCGCCACGAGGAACCCTATCGTCGCAGATTCCTCTCAGCTCAGGAACTCGCCCAACTCGGCGACGAGGGCATGCTTGGGACGGGCGCCGACGATGCGCTTCTTCTCTGCGCCGCCCTGGTAGAGGATCATCGTGGGGATGCTCATGACGTCGTAGGACATCGCGGTCTGGGGGTTCTCGTCGACGTTCAGTTTGGCGATGGTGAGTCGATCGGCGTATTCGGACGCCATCTCCTCGAGGATGGGGGCGACCATGCGGCAGGGCCCGCACCACTCGGCCCAGAAGTCGACCAGCACCGGCTTGTCGTCCGAGATCAAATCGGAAAAGCTCCGATCGGTTGCGGTGATCATGTTCTCAGCCATGGTTTGGAGGCCGCCGTTGGGCGGCCTTCACCTCCTTCTGTGCGATAACCCCGCCGCGTGGGCCGGTCATTCCTGGCTCTCCAGCCAACGCTCGGCATCGATCGCAGCCTGACATCCCATGCCGGCGGCGGTGATCGCTTGGCGGTACGTGAAGTCGACCACGTCGCCGGCCGCGAACACCCCCGGAACCGAGGTGGCCGTGTTGTCGAAGGTCTGGAGATACCCCGTGTCCGTGAGCGCCAACTGTTCCTGGAAGATTTTGGTATTTGGGTCGTGACCGATGGCGACGAACATCCCCTCGGTGGGTAGCTCCTCCTCCTCGCCGGTCACGACGTCGCGGATCTTCACCCCGGTGACTCCGTCGTCACCGACGACTTCGGTGACAACCGCATTCCACCGAACGTCGATCTTCGGGTGTTCCAAAGCCCTGGCGGCCATGATCTTCGAGGCGCGGAACTCGTCGCGACGGTGAATGATCGTCACCGTGTCGGCGAACTTGGTGAGAAAGAGGGCTTCCTCCATGGCGGAGTCACCACCGCCGACGACCACGATCTGGCGGTCCTTGAAGAAGAAGCCGTCGCAGGTGGCGCAGGCGGACACCCCGTAGCCTCGGAGCCGTTCCTCACCGGGGATGCCCAACCAGCGCGCCGAAGCGCCGGTGGAGATGATCACCGCTTCGGCGGAGAACTCCTCGTCTCCCGTCGTCACGGAGAAGGGCCGGGAGGAGAAGTCGACGGCGGTCACGTCGCTGGTGATGAAGCGAGCCTCGAAACGCTCGGCCTGCTTCCGGAAGAGCTCCATCATCTCGGGCCCCATGATCCCGTCGGGGAACCCGGGGTAGTTCTCGACGTCGGTCGTCAGCATGAGCTGACCGCCCGGTGCGTAGCCCTCGATGACGAGCGGGCGCAGGTCGGCCCGGGCGACATAGATGGCCGCGGTGAGGCCGGCCGGCCCCGAACCGATGATGACTATTCGCTCGGCCACTCCGACTCCTCGGTCGTGCCGGTCCTGGTCCTCATGAACCAGAAGAACACTCCGACCAAGAGGAATAGTCCCCCCACGATCGCGTAGGCGAGCTCCATGTCGCCGACCAATTCACCGAGGATGCGAAACCCGCCGATGAAGAAGAAGAGGATGGCGACGAACACCAGCATCGTGGCCACCAGCCCGAGGGTGGCGATCTTGATGAATCGGGCCATCCGGTCGACCGTCATCGAGCGAACACGTCCGGTTGCCTGTTCGAGGAATTCGGGGATGCGAGTCGGGAAATCCTCCACGGTGGGGAGGTTAGTCGGGCGACCGAGGGTCCCCGCTCAGGGAAGAACGAGGACGAGAGAGCAGTCGTCCGGATCGAACGCGACCAGACGAGCGGTGCCCTCCACGTCGGCGACGTAGGCGACCACCGGTGTCTCGGCGTGGATCAGTGGCCCGGCGATGACCCTCATGTCGGGCCCCAGGACCTCGAGCGCGGCGTCGGCGCAAGCCTGAGCATCACGCTCGATCGTGGATTGGTCCTGCAGCGTCGCCTGGAGTTCTTCTGGCGCCTCCCACAATGTCATCAGATCGCGGCCGGCGAGGACCTCTTCGGCGGCGATCGTGGTCGCCGGCATCGTGGTCGTGATGGGGGCGGCGGCGGCTGCTTCTTCGTCGGCGGCCTCGGCGGGTTGGGGGGTGGCGTCGAGGTCGCCACCGGGCGACCCTTCGACGACGTTGAGACGCGGCTCGGATTCCGGTTCCTCCATGGTGGCGGCCACGATGTCGGTCCCGGCGTCGTCGCCTCCTGTGGTGGAGAGCAACCCGAGCACCGGGACCACCGCCACAATGGCGGCCAGGGAGGCTCCGGCCAGGGCGATCGCACCCCAAGGGACGCGGCGCGGTGGTGGCGATGTGGGAGCCGGTGCGGTGGCGATGCCTATCGCCTCGGCGACGGCCGTTCGCAGTGTCGAAACTTCTTGCTCGGTCAATGCCACCGGGGGCGAGGTGGCGATCGCCTCGAGCGCCGTACGGTGCGCCGCCAGATCGGCCGCGCAACGGAGGCAGTCGGCGACGGCCGCTTCGGCGGTCGCGGCGGCGTCCGCCTCGAGCCTGCCTTCGGCGAGTGCGGCGATGAGATCGAGATCGTGACTATGCATGGCGCTCTTCTGTTGGAGGGTTGGAGGGTGCCCGCAGGTTCCCGAGATGTTCGGCGAGGAGCTTGCGTCCACGAAAGACGCGAGATTTCACCGTGCCGATCGGGACGCCGAGGATCTCCGACACCGTCTGCAGGGCGAGGCCTTCGACGTCCGAGAGAACCACGGCGGTGCGGAACTCGGAAGGCAGGGCATCCAACGCCCGTTCCAGATCGGGCCGGAGTTCGACCGACGCCAAGAGATCGCCGGCGGTGGCGTCCGGGGGATCGTTGGCCTCGGGGAGCGGCTCGGTGCGGCGCCGCAGCCCCCGGCGCGCCGCATCGTGGCACGTATTCACCGCGACCCGGTAGAGCCAGGTGCTGAAGGCGGAGCGACCGGCAAACTGACTCGCCTTGCGGAAGACCGTGATGAACGTCTCCTGGACTGCATCCAGCGCTGCTTCCCGATCCCGGAGCATGCGGAGGCAGATCCCGAAGACGCGATCTTGATGGGCCAGCATCAGCTCGTCGAACGCCGCAACCTCCCCGCGGAGATAGCGTTCGACGAGTGCCGCATCCTGGTCGGCGCGATCGGTCACGAAGGCAACTTACACCGCGAGGCGGTCAGCCGAGCCGGTAGACGACGCCGGCTGCGCCCGGTCCGGCGTGGGTACCCACCACGGGCCCGAGCCGAGACATGATCGGCTCGCGTCCCGCCACCGCCGTGACCCGTTCGACGAAGGAGTCGAGGTCGGGCGGATCCGAGTGAATCACGCCGAGGGCGGTGATGTTCCCGGCGACCTCGGCGAGATGCTCCACGACGGCACCGACGGCCTTGCGACGCGTGCGCACGCGACCCGCTGCTGCGACGGCCCCGTCGGTGAACGAGATGAGCGGCTTCAGATCGAGCAGTCCGCCGAAGAAGGCGGCGGCGGACCCGATCCGGCCCCCCCGTTGGAGATACTCCAGCGTGTCGAGCGTGGCGAACAGCCTCGTTGCCGCGCAAGCGTCTTCGGCGGCAACGGCGACGCCGTCGATGGTTGCGGCGCGAGCGGCCGCTTCGCTCGCTTCGATCACAGCGAGGCCGAGAGCGGCAGACACGAGTCGGCTGTCGATGACCCTGACGGGGACGGCATCGAATGCCTCGGCGGCGAGCACCGCAGACTGGTGCGTGGCGCTGATCTCCGAGGAGATGCAGATCGTCACGATGCCGGATGCACCCTCTTCTGCCAAGCGCCGGAAGACCGAATCGAAGCGACCCACCGATGGCGCTGCCGTCTCGGGAGTCGCTACTCCGGTCGTCAACCGCTCCCAGAAATCCTTGTTGGTGAGCTCCTCTCGATCGACGAACTCCTCGGGACCGAACCGGATGGTGAGAGGCACGACCGCAATCCGGTGTTGCTCGATCAGCCGCTCCGGAAGGTCGCAGGACGAATCGGTGACGATCCTGATCACGATGACTTCCCCGTGGTGAGGCCCCAACTCTGGCAGGGTGGCACGAAGGATGCCCGGTCAGGCGGTGTCTCGGAGCACGGCGAGTGGCTCGTTGAGCGTGTGGAACCCCTCCGAGGCATAGAGGTGGAGGGCGGGCTCGTTCTCTGTCTGCGTATTGAGCATCAGGGCGTGGGCCCCCTTGCGCTGCGCCCAGCGCGCCGAGGTTCGAACGAGGGACCGCCCGATGCCGCGGCCCTGGCTGGCAGGGTCGACGGCGACTCGTTGGAGGTAGGCGAGCGCCACACCGACTCCGGTGATCGCAAATCCCGCCAGACCGCCGGACGCATTGCGAACGACGTGAATGACCGAGGTGCGGGTCGAGTTGAGCGCCTCGAGCATGGCCGATCGGTCGAACCGCCAGAACTCGTCGAACGCTGCGGCGTCGATGCGGAGTGCTTCTCGAAGGTCCGAGGTGCTTCCGGTGACCACGAGGTGATTGGGCGGCGGGACCCGGTCCAGATCGAGCCGCAACAGCAGCAGTTCGGCGTGGTGAACGAAGTTGGCTTCTCTCCACACTCGTTGCGCGGCCAGGGGCAGGGGGGGAGAGAGCACACCGGGTGCGCCGAGGTCCTTGAGGGTTTCGACACAATCCTCGATGAACGCGGCGCTGCCGCGGAGCATGCGTAGGTGGGCCAGAGGCACTGTGTCGTTCCAGGGTCGCGAGTTGGCTCTCGCCCATCCCCGGCGCAAAGTGATCGCACCGGGCCACTCGCCGTTGACTTTGACCTTTGGCATCGCTTGGGGATGGTACGACGACCCGGAAGGGTGGCCAAGATGGCGGGAGGGTGTGGGAGCCTCGGACGCGCGCGAAGATGACGGTGTGCGGCTGCTGCTCTACCACCACGACTCGTTCGACCGGCACGACGCCGGACCGGGGCACCCCGAGCGGCCGGAACGGTTGGCTGCGGCCATTGCCGGGGTCCGCGCCTCGGGGGCCGAGATCATCGAGCGGGATCCGCCGGAAGTGGATCCGGCACTCCTCTTTGAGATCCACGACCCCGCATACGTCGAGGCTGTGCGCCGCTTCTGTGCGGAGGGCGGCGGCCATCTGGACCACGACACGGCCGCCTCCCCGGAGTCGTGGGAGGCGGCACTGCGGGCCGCCGGTGCCGGACCGGCAGCAGTCGCCGAACTGCGGGACGGGACGGCGGAGGCCGCGTTCCTCGCCGTGCGCCCGCCGGGGCATCACGCCTTGGCGGCCCGTGCGATGGGGTTCTGCCTGTTCAACAACATTGCGATCTCGGCGGCGGCGATCACCGCCGCCGGAGAACGGGTGGCCATCCTCGACTGGGACGTCCATCACGGCAACGGCACCCAGGAGGCGTTCTACGAGGCGGGTGAGGTCGTGTACCTATCGATGCACGAGTTCCCCTTCTATACGGGTACCGGCTGGATCGATGAGGATGGTGATCAGGCCGGCGCCGGCCACATCGTGAACGTGCCGCTCCCCGCCGGGACCGCCGGTGACGCCTACGAGGAAGCCATGGAGCGGGTGGTTCGCCCGGTCCTCAAGAGCTTCACGCCGGATTGGCTGTTGATCAGCGCCGGTTTCGACGCCCACGTGGCGGATCCGCTTGCGGACCTCCGACTCACTGCGGCCGACTATCGACGGATGGCTGCGGTTGCCGTGGGAGAGCTCCCGGCACAGCGAACGATTCTCTTCCTCGAGGGAGGCTACGACCTGGCCGCCATCGAGGCCTCGGTGGCGGAGAGCATTCGGGGCGTGAATGGGGAAGGACCGGTGGCCCCACCCGAGGGCGTGTCTCCGGATCGAGCTTTCCGGATCATCGATCTCGTCGCAGCACAGGTCGCGGCGGTGTGGGGGTCGTCGTAAAGCGGGCCCGCTCGGCGGCCGATAGGACCTGCAGGTTCGTCGAAAGGACGCGGGTGTCCGAATCTCTTCCCACCATCGATGAGTTGCTGTCCTGGGCCCTGGGTGCCAACGCTTCCGACCTCCATCTGAAGGTCGGAAGCAAGCCGGCCATCCGCGTGGACGGCGAGCTGAGGCTTTCCTCGGTGCGCCCGCTGCACCCGGAGGATCTCGAGCACTACCTGGCGTCGTTGCTCCCCGAGCGGCTCGAGGTCCCGTTCAAGGAGACCAATGAAGCGGACTTCGCCTACGGCGACGACCGTATCGGCCGCTTCCGGGTGAATGCCTTTCGGCAGCGGGGCCAGATAGGGATCGTGCTCCGCGCCCTGCCCCCGGCCGGCTTCACCATCGAGGAGTTGGGACTTCCTCCGGTCATCGACCGCTTGGCAAGGGAGCCTCGCGGTCTGGTCCTGGTGACGGGTCCGACCGGATCGGGAAAGACGACGACCCTCGCGGCAATCATCGATTCGATCAACAGCACCCGACGGGCCAACATCGTCACGATCGAGGACCCGGTCGAGATCCTGCACACAGACAAACTGTCGCTGGTGAGCCAGCGCGAGGTCGGGGTCGACACCTTCAGCTTCGGGGAGGCCATGCGGCGGGTTCTGCGCCAGGATCCCGACGTGATCCTCGTCGGCGAGATGCGGGACATGGAGACGATCGACGCATCGCTGAAAGCGGCGGAGACGGGCCATCTGGTCCTCTCGACCCTGCACACGCTGGATGCAACGGAGACGATCAACCGGATTCTCGACTTCTTCCCCCCGGGTCTTCAGCGCCAGGTCCGGCTGCTCCTCGCCGGAACCCTTCGGGGGATAGTGAGCCAGCGGCTCCTCCAGCAAGCAGATGGAGGAGGCAGGGTTCCCGCCGTCGAGGTAATGGTGAACACCGATCGGGCGGCAGACCGGATCGCGGATCCCGAACTCACCTCGTCGTTGCGCGACGTGATCGCAGAAGGTTCGTTCTACGGGATGATCACGTTCGATCAGTCGATCTTGAACCTGCTGGAACGGGGTGAAGTCGACTACGCCGAGGCCATGCGCTCCGCCACCAATCCCTCCGACTTCAAGGTGATGGCGCAGCAGCGCGGGCTCGCTCCTGCCTGAGAGACCGATTCTTCGCCCGGTACGATGCCGGGCATGATCCCGTCCCGGCTCGAGCATCTCTTGCGCGGCGACGGTGCCCCGCGGCAACTCGCCCAGCGATTCGCCGAAGCGGGTCGGTCGCTCTATCTCGTCGGCGGTAGCGTCCGTGATGCGCTCATGGGGCGAGATCCCGAACTCGGCGATCTCGACTACGCCACCGACGCCCGGCCCGACGAGATCTCCGAGATCGTGGCTTCATGGGCGGATGCGGTCTTTGCGGTGGGTGCCGAGTACGGAACCGTGGCGGCCCGACGCGGCGACGTCACCCATGAGATCACCACCTTCCGGCGGGACGTCTACCGGGAGGACTCTCGGAAGCCGGTCGTCACCTTCAGCGACGACATCGAGACGGATCTCTCGCGGCGGGACTTCACGGTGAACGCCATGGCCCTCAGGCTCCTCCCCGAACCGGAGATGATCGACCCGTTCGGTGGCCTGGTCGATCTCGGGTCCGGCGCGTTGCGGACCCCGCTCGATCCGGCGATCTCATTCGGCGACGACCCGCTCCGAATGCTCCGACTCTTCCGGTTCATCTCAACCCTGGGATTCGAAGCCGATCAAACGGTTGCCGCCGCGGTCCAATCGATGCGAGACCGGTTGGCGATCATCAGTGCGGAGCGGATCCGCGACGAGCTGGTGAAGCTGATCGTGGGCGAGCACGTGGCCGAGGCCCTGGGTGGGTTGGTGTCGTCGGGGTTGGCCGAGGTGTTCCTCCCCGAACTGGCGGCCCTGTCCCACCAGCATGATCCGCTCCACCGGCACAAGGACGTGCTGGCCCACACTGTTGCGGTCGTGGCGAAATGCCCTCCGGATCGGGTGGTGCGCCTCGCCGCGTTGTTTCACGATGTCGGCAAGCCGGACACCCGGGCCTTCGGTCTGGGCGGCGTGAGCTTCCACCACCACGAGGTCGTCGGTGCTCGCCTCACCCGGGCGAGGATGCAGGCGCTGCGATTCTCCAACGAGGAGATCGATGATGTGGCCCGGCTGGTCTACCTCCACATGCGTCCGCACACCTTCAAGATGGGCTGGACCGATCGCGCCGTTCGGCGCTACGTCCGTGACGCCGGGCCCCTGCTCGATCGTCTCAATGCGCTCGTCCGGAGCGACGTGACGACCGGCAACCTGAAGCGGGCGAGGACGATCGCCAGGCGCATCGATGAACTCGAGGTGCGGATCGAGGAACTCAGGGAGCGCGAGGAGCTCGATGCGATGCGGCCGCCGATCGATGGGCATCGGGTCATGGAGTTCCTCGGTATCGACCCCGGACCCCGGGTCGGAGAGGCCATGGCAATGCTCTTGGAGCATCGCCTCGATCACGGCCCCTACTCCGAAGAGGAGGCACTCGAGCTACTTCGCTCCTGGTGGGGGTCAAAAGAGAACGAGTGACCGACTCGGGCGAGTGGCCCCCGAAGCCGATCGGCAGCGTAACCTCGGGTTCAGTGAAGGCCGGAATCGCACCGATCGCAGTGGTGGTCGCGGTCGCAGTCGGGGCCTGCGGCGGCGATGCCGTGTCGTCGTCGACGACGACCACGGCGGCGGAGACGACGACGACCGTTGTCCTCACCCCTACGACGACGACCAGCGGGCTCGTGCAGTTGGAGCCGAACGCGGAGCCGTTCATCCGGCTCGGGGAGCGGGGGGAATATGTCGCTGCGCTGCAGTTCTTGCTCATCTGCAACGGCTACGAGCGGATGGGCGAAGAGGCGCCGGCGGTCACCGTCGATGGGGTGTTCGGCCCGATCACCGGAAGCCTGGTGGCCTACGCCCAGGCCGAGATGCGGAGGGTCCCGACCGGGGAACCCGACGAAGCGACGTTTGCGGCCCTGGCGAGGAGGTGTGGCGCCGAGCGCACTATCGAGTTCGTCGAGGGAGAGTCCGAGGTGCGCGTGGCCGGGAACGTCGATCCCAACGACGACGACGCATTCCTCCTCGAGGGGGTGGCGGGGCAACACCTGGGTCTCGAGGTGCTCGATGGACCCGTCCAGGTCACGGTTCAGGCGTCGGAAGGCACGACGATCAAAGCGGCCGGAGACGAGGTCCCCTGGTCACAAGAACTACCGGCAGACGGTGTCTATCGAATCAGGGTGATCTCCGACGAGACTGCTTCGTACGCGCTCCGCATCGAACTGCGGGCGGCTGCGGCGGTGACCGTCGACTTCGGTCCGATGGTCCTGGCTCCGGACGGGCTCGGCATTCTCAGTTTCGGTGCCGAGCCGGTTTCGGTCCTCGAGACGATCGGGTTCATTCTTGGACCTCCGACGACAGACACCGGTTGGCAGGCCGGTGTCAGCGGCGACCGCACTTGCGAAGGGTTCAACCGGCATGTGACGTGGGTGGTGCAGGGTGCCGAGGAGGGGGATGCTCACCCTGCGGTCCTGATCGTCGACTTCAGCGATGTCGGGTTCAGCGACCCGTCGTTTGCGCAGTACGGCTACCGGTCGTTCGACCTGGAGAGTCTCGACGTGGGATCTCGAGGCCTGGCAACGGCGGAGGGAGTGAGCCTGGGCAGTTCGATCGGCGAGTTCTCCTCGGCCTACGGTGATCCCTCCTACTTCGACCCGGACCGTGGCCTGGTCGAGATCACACCGGGCTTCGTCGCAGGGATCGACCGGGCCCCCGAGGGTGAGGAGGACGAGCCGCAGGGACCGTTCACGGAGAGGGTCTGGTACTTGGGAGCCGGGGCCGACGGCTGCGTCGACTTCGGCTGAGGTGGGCCTGCCTGCGACGATTGGAGCCCATGCTTCTCCTCGACCGACTGACTAAGCACTTCGGCGAAGTGACGGCACTGGACGGGTGCCGGCTCATGGTGGCACGCGGTGAGATGCTCGGGTTTCTCGGCCCCAACGGAGCCGGCAAGACGACGGCGATGCGCTCGGTCTTCGACCTCGTGGTTCCCGACTCCGGCACCGTGCAATGGGACGGAAGACCGGTACGGCCGGAGGATCGGCTCCGTTTCGGGTACATGCCGGAGGAGCGGGGCCTGTATCCGCGGATGAGGATTCACGAGCAGGTGATCTACTTCGGACGGCTCCACGGAATGTCGCACACCGACGCGAGCGACGCCGCGGCACGACTCCTCACGGAATTCGGACTCGGTGACCGTCTCGAGGCTCGAGTCGACGAACTGTCGCACGGCAACCAACAGCGGGTCCAACTGGCGGTCGCCATGGTTCACGATCCGGAGTTGCTCGTCCTCGATGAGCCGTTCTCCGGCCTCGATCCGGTGGCGGCCGGGGTGCTCGCCGGGGTGCTTCGCGACCGTGCGGCGAGCGGGACTGCGGTGCTGTTCTCCAGTCACCAGCTCGACCTCGTAGAGCATCTGTGCGACGAGGTGGTGATCCTCCATCGCGGGCGGGTGGTCGCCGAGGGGCAAGTCGACGAGTTGAGGGCATCGCTGCCGTGGCGGTACCTCGAGGTGGGTATTCGCGGAGGAACCGGAGTCGACTGGAATCGGCTGCTCGACCTGGGGCGACCGGTCGAAGTCGACACAGACCGGCTTCGGATGGTGATCGAGGGCCACATCGACCTCGAGCGGGTCTCCCGGGTGGCGGCCGGTCTCGGGGAGGTGGTCGAGTTCTCGGTTCGACCTCCAGACCTCTCGGAGGTCTTCAATGAGGTGGCGGGGTCGTGACGGCGGTGCGAACGGTCTTCCTCGTGATCCAGCGGGAACTCCGGGCGCGGAGGAAGGCTGCGGTGATCGTCACAGGGGTCTTGGCGGTGACGGCACTGGTCGGCCTGGTGATCCTTCAGACGGTCGGGTCGGGGAAGCCGAATCCCATTCGATTGGCGTCCGACGAGGCCGATCAGGTCGTCGGGTTCCTGGGTGTCGTCATCCTCTTCATGGCGATCGTCATGACCGGCCAAGTGATCCTGCTTGGTGTGGCCGAGGAGAAGAACAGCCGGGTCGCCGAGGTGATCCTGGGTGCGATGAGGCCGCGTCACCTGCTCGTCGGCAAGGTGGTCGCCATCGGCCTCATCGGGCTGTTCGAAGTGGTGTTCACCGGGTCTCTGGTGCTGGTGGTCGGCTCGGCGTTGGACCGGTTCGAGTTGCCGGCCGCAACGGCGGGTGCAGTCGGCATCGTGATCGTCTGGTTCGTACTCGGGTTTGCGTTCTACGCCGTCGTGTATGCCGCCGCCGGATCGCTGGTGGCCCGGCATCAGAACGCCGCCAACGCGGCCGGACCGATCAACCTCGTGCTCATGGTCGGCTACTTCATCGGCGGCGCCTCGGCCTATGGGGGAGCGGATGGCCTCGTACTCCGGATCGCCTCCCTTCTTCCGCCCCTGGCCCCGGTCACGATGCCGCTGCGAATGGTGCATGGATCAGCACAGCACTGGGAGATCGGGATCGCGGTGGCATTGGTGGTGGCCTCGAGCTACGGCCTGATCCTGGCCGCCGAGCGGGTCTACTCCGGCGGGATGCTCAGGAGCGGGAAGGTCCGATTGCGGGAGGCGTGGCGGTCGGCAGCCCGCTAGTCGCCGGTGGCGAGACGCATGCGGGCGAGTTCCTCCTTCTCCGCCAGTGTCTCCAGAACCCTCGCAATCAGATCGTCTCCGGCGGGTACCTCGAGGAGACGTTGGGCATCGAGGGGACCGATCGGCGAGGCGACGATCGCCTGGAAGGCAGCGGCGATCGGTTCGTCGGAGAGTTCGACGGTGACAGGCGGCCCCGGCTCGTCGAGTTCGGCGAGCAAGGCGGCGAGACGGCGGACGGAGGACTCGAGGGCTTTGCGCTCTGCGAGCCCGGCTGCACTCGGCAGAGCGGGAAAGGGCTCGATCTCGGCCCTGGGGTAGGGGTCCTCGGCGATCCAGTGATGGACCCTGATCCGCTCGAGGCCGACGACGACGGCGATCCAGCGCCCGTCGTCGAGTTGCTCGGCGTCGGCGACTCGGGCGAGTGTTCCCACGGCGCTCCTGGTGTCGCCGCCGCCTACTTCGCTGCCGCGTTCGATCATGACGATCCCCAACTTCCGATCGCCGTCGAGAAGGTCGCGGATCATGCGCCGGTACCGGTCCTCGAAGATGTGGAGGGGGATCGCAGTGTGGGGAACGACCGGGTTCTCGAGGGGGAACATCGGGAGGTCGACCATCGACGGCACTCTATCTTGCATGTATCGATAACTGTCGATATATTGATGGTGATCGATGAGTGGAGGACTCCATGGTGAGCATCAAAGAAGCGGTTCGGAAGCGGTATGCCCAATTGGCCTCGGCCTCTCGACCCGACTGCTGTGGCCCGGACCTCTACCGGGGCGAGGATCTGGGTGGTCTGGAACACGTCGCCGACACCTCGCTCGGGTGCGGCAATCCGGTTGCGCTGGCGCGGCTGACCGAGGGGCAGGTGGTCCTCGATCTGGGCAGCGGTGGAGGTCTCGACGTCTTCTTGGCGGCTCGGCGAGTCGGACCGACCGGGAAGGTCATCGGCCTCGACATGACCGACGAGATGCTCGACCTCGCCAGGAAGAACCAGGCCGAAGCGGGCATCGACAATGTCGAGTTCCTCAAGGGAGAACTCGAAGCCATCCCGCTCCCCGATGCCTCGGTCGACGTGATCATCAGCAACTGCGTGATCAACCTCTCGCCCGAGAAGGATCGGGCACTGATCGAGGCATTCCGGGTGCTCCGGCCGAACGGAACGTTTGCCGTCAGCGACATCGTGCTGCTCGACGCGCTGCCGGAGGACGTCGCCGCCGACGTGGCCGCCTGGACCGGCTGCGTGGCGGGTGCCCTTGCGTCGAACGAGTATCTGCGAATGCTGCTCGATGCCGGCTTCCGGCGTCCGGCAATCGAGATCACGGGCCGGGTCGCCGGTGCTCCACCGTCGGTGGTGGGCGCTTCCATCACCGCGCGAAGGCCGGAGTAGCGGCCCGCGACAGAACGAGATCGATACGGCCCTAGCATCGGTACGTCCATCGAGGAGCCGATGACGGCCGTCATCAGTACCGAGGGCTTGACCAAGCACTACGGCACCGTCGAGGCGCTGATTGATCTCGACCTGGACGTCTTCGCCGGCGAGGTGTTCGGGTTCTTGGGGCCGAATGGTGCCGGGAAGACCACCACGATTCGCACCATCCTCGACGAGATCAGGCCCACGGCAGGCAGAGCGTCGATCCTGGGGATGGACACCCACCGCCATTCGGTGGAGATTCGCCGTCACATCGGCTACGTCCCCGGTGATCTGGCGATGTATCCGAACCTCACGGGGAAGGACACGGTCACCTTCTTTGCGAATCTGCGGGGAGGGGTCGACTGGTCCTTTGTCGACGAGCTCGCCGAGCGGCTCGAAGCCGACCTCTCCAAGAAGGTCGGTGATCTCTCCTCCGGCAACCGCCAGAAGGTGGGCCTGATCCAGGCCTTCATGAACCGGCCTGAGGTGCTGATCATGGACGAGCCCAGTTCCGGCCTCGACCCATTGATGCAGCGTGAGTTCCAGTCGATGGTGCGCGAGATGACCGCTGAAGGACGGACCGTCTTCCTGTCCAGTCACACCCTCTCGGAGGTCCAGCGGGTGGCCGATCGGGTGGGCATCATCCGTCGCGGCCTGCTGGTCGCCGTGGAAACGGTCGCCGACCTCAGATCCAAGGGTCTCCGTCGCATCGAGTTCGAATTCGCCACACCTGTGGAGTCGGGGGTGTTCGAGCAGGTGGAAGGTGTGCGCGACATGGAGGTGACCGACCATCGAGTCGTTCTCACCTTCGATGGGACGATCGACGCGCTGCTGACGACCATCGCCGGTCGCTACGACGTCGTGGACATCGTCACCCACGAAGCGGACCTCGAGGAGGTGTTCCTCACCTACTACCGCGACGAGGAGGGTCCCGCCTGATCCTCGCCAACGTCTTCACCAAGACGGTCCTCGATCGGTGGAAGGGGGTGGTGATCGGTGCGATGGCCGTCGCCGGGATGTTGCTCTTCGGAATGCTCGTCTACCGCGATATCGATCTCTCCTTCTACACCGACCTCCCCGAAGGCTTTCGGGCGCTCATGAACATCGCCGAAGACGCGGACTCCGCCGGACTGGCCTACGGAGCCATCTATAGCTCCTATGGGACGCTGACCTTGGCATCCCTGGCGCTGTCGATGGGCGCGGCTTCGATCGCCGGCGAGGAGCGAAAGGGGACGTTTGGGCTCCTGTTGGGGAATCCCGTGAGCCGGACCGGGGTCCTCCTGTCCAAGGCCGGTTCGATGGTCGTGCTCGTGGGGGCGGGGTCGGCGATTCTGATCCTGGGCGGATGGGTGGTGCCGGCGATATTGGACGTCGGCATCGGGAACATGCACGTCGGGGCGCTGGTGCTGCACATGTTCGTGGTTTCGGTCTTCTTCGGCTCCCTGGCGACGATGCTCGGGGCCTGGACGGGAAGCCGTGGCATGGCCTCGGGTGTCACCGCCGTCGTGATGGTGCTTTCGTTCATCGCAGTCGGCCTCTTCCCGTTGGTCGATGGATGGGAATGGGTCTCCGAGTTCTTCCCGTGGCACTACTACGACGCGAGCCAACCCATCAGGAACGGCGTCGACTGGGGCCACCTGGGCGTGCTCGCTGCTTCATCGGCCGTCTTGGTGGCTTCGGCGGTCGTGGGAGTCAATCGTCGAGACTTGAAGGAGCGGGGTGTGGCGGTGACCCTGCTCGATCGCCTGCGTGCCAACCCTCGGACGAGGAAGATCATGGAGAAGATCGCCGGCTCGGCGCGTGTCTCTCGGGTCGCCGCCAAGACGGCCTCGGACCATCAGACCCTGACGATCTCGGTGGGGTATGTGATGTTGCTGATGAGCGTCGTCATCGGGCCGTTCTATCTGCTGATCGACGACCTGATCAGGGATTTCTCCAGCCAGTTCCCGGAGGCGGTCCTCGCCATGGTCGGGTACGCCGACATGGGCACGGCCGAGGGGTGGTATCAGACCGAGATCTTCAGCCTGACGGTTCCGATTGCCTTTCTCGTCGCGACCGGGGTCATCGGATCGCGTTCGCTGGCCGGAGAAGAGGCCGAGAGGACGATCGGGTTGCTGCTCGCCAACCCGATCCGGCGCAGGACGGTGGTGATCGAGAAATCGGTGGCGATGATGGGCATCGCCACCCTGGTGGGCCTGCTCACCTTCGTGGGGACGGTCCTCGGATCGCTCATGGGCGGTCTGGGTATGAGCGTGGTGAACGTCGCCGCCACGTGTGTCCTGGCGGTTCTCGTGGCGATGGTTTTCGGCATGCTCTCATTGCTGATCAGCGCCGCGAGCGGCCGCGCCAGGCTGGCGTCCTACGGCATGGCCGGGGCGGCGCTGGCGTTGTACGTGCTCAACGCCTTCCTGCCGCTGAACGACCGACTGGCGGGCTTCGCCAGGTGGTCACCCTTCTACTACTACTTGACCAGCGACCCCCTCAACAACGGCATGCACTGGGGCCACGCCGGGGTCCTGGCCGCACTCGCCCTGGGACTGCTCGCCATCTCGGTGGTGCTCTTCGATCGGCGGGATCTGCGTCAGACGGGCTGACGTCTGGGCGGGGGACTAGGCCCGCGGTGGTCTCGGGAAGAAGGCGCTGGTGCGCTCGATGTACTCGGCGTAGCCCTCTCGCCGCTTGGTGATGGTGCGCTCCAGCATCGCCACGCCGCTGACGCGCAGGAGGAGGAAGGACATCACCAACGGTCCGATGATCGTCCACCACGTTCCCCTTGCCTCCAAGGCCACGATGAAGATCCCCCACCACACCAGGAAGTTGCCGAAGTAGTTCGGGTGCCGGGTGTAACGCCACAATCCCCGATCCATAACCTTGCCTCGATTGGCCGAGTCGGCCTTGAACCGGGCCAGCTGGAAGTCGCCGGTGGCTTCGAAGAACAGGCCGACCGCCCACACCGCGCAACCGGCCCACGTCTGCCATCCGAGTCCCGTTGGGGTGGCGGGGATCTGTCCCGCCTGGAGGGGGAGCGAGACGATCCACATGAACATCCCCTGGAGCAGGAACACTTGGAAGAGGCTGATCAACCAGTAGCGCGGCCCGTAACGCTTTCGGAAGGCCTGATAGCGGTAGTCCTCCCCCTTGCCGAGATTGCGCCACGCCAGATAGCCGCCGAGGCGCAGACCCCAGATGGTGGTGAGCAGCGCCAGAAGCAGTCGACGAGAACCGGTGCCGTCGGCGACCAGGAACACGGCCCAGGCGACGATGACGAAGCCCGGCCCCCAGAAGATGTCGACGATGCTCGCGTCGCGCACCCCGACGCTCACGACCCACAACATCGTCATGGAAGCCACGATCACGATCGCCGCAGCGGCGAGTGCTTCGGGGAATCCGGACATCACGACGCGCAGGAGTAGCCCCGCTCCTCGGCGGTGGCCGCGATGCGGCAAGCCATGCGGGGGAAGATCACGGTGTGAAACGGAGCCATGACGTACCAGTAGAGGCGCCCCAGCAACCCGCGGGGTCGGAAGCGGGCGACCTGGATCAAGTCGGAGCCCTCGTCGGTGGGCACGATCTGCCACTCGAGCCATGCCTGGCCGGGGAGCCGCATCTCGGCTCGCAATCGGAGCAGCTCGCCGCCGACGACCCGGTCGACGCGCCAGAAGTCGATGGCTTCGCCCTCGCGGACGTCTTCGGGATGGCGGCGGCCCCGCCGCAGGCCGACCCCCCCGACGAGCCGGTCGAGGAGGCCGCGAAGCCGCCACGCCCAGGTGACCCCGTAGTAGCCGACATCACCGCCGATGCGGCTGAAGGCCCAGAAGACGTGATGGGGTGCAGCGTCGGTGGGGATCACCCGCCGATCCTCGAAGACGGTTCCCCCACTCCACGACGGGTCACCGGCCACGGGAAGCGCCGGGCTCGACTCGGCGTCGGACCATCGTGTGGCCACCTCGTTTGGAATGCGGGCGAGCGCACGCCGTACCGCCTCGCGGTACGGCGTCGGCGGGTAAGGGAGGAGGGCGTCGGCGGCCCGGTCGCCCACGACCACTTCACTGCGCAAGCTCTCGACGAGAGGACGGGCGACGGTGGTGGGGAGGGGTGTCACCAAGCCGACCCACAGCGATGAGAGGCGCGGGGTCAGGAGCGGCACCGGAATGATGAGCCGTCTTCGCAGACCGGCTTCTTCGGCGTAGACCTGCATCATCTGCTGGTAGGTGAGCGTGTCGGGTCCGCCGATTTCGACGACGCGATCCGAGGGATCCTCGTCGTCCACGACTCGTACCAAGATCTCGAGGACGTCCCGGATGGCGATGGGCTGGCAGCGGGTCCGCACCCACTTCGGGGTGGTCATGATGGGCAGCACCTCGGTGAGATAGCGAAGCATCTCGAAGGAGAGAGAGCCGGATCCGATGATGACGGCCGCCCGGAGTTCGGTGACGGGAGTCGGTCCTTCGGTGAGCAGTCGGCCCACCTCACGCCGGCTGGCAAGGTGGTCGGAGAGGGGCGCATCCTCCGGACTCAGACCGCCGAGGTACACGATGCGACGCATGCCGGCCGCTTCCGCCGCCTTCCGGAAGTTGAGGGCTGCCTGCCGGTCCCGTTCGGCGAAGTTCTTGCCGGCTGCCATCGAGTGAACGAGGTAGTAGGCGGCATCACAGCCGGCGGCAGCATCTTTCACCTGGCGGCCATCGAGGACGTCGCCTTCCACCACTTCGACGTCGTCGAACCACGGCCGGCCGGCGAGTTTGTTGGGCCGGCGGGCCATGCAGCGCACCTCGTGCCCCGCCTCGAGGAGGCGGGGCACGAGACGGCCGCCGATATAGCCGGTTGCGCCGGTGACGAGAATCCGCATGAGACGTCGCGAGGCTAGGCCGGTCGCGTTCACTACGTTGGGGGGCTTCAGGGCTCGGCCGGTCCGGCCGATGAGTGAGCAGCGAACAGGGAGCCCGATGCCAGGCCGGCCCTCGCCTCTGCGCGTGTGCCATGTGATCCATGATCTCCGTCGCGGCGGTGCCGAGCACCTGCTGCTTGATCTCGCCGAGTTGAGCCCTGTTGTCGGTCTCGAGATGACCGTGCTCAGCCTGATGGAGGAGGAGCGCCGGTCCTTCGCCGACGACTTGAGGGCCGCCGGGGTGACGGTCGGCACGCTCGGGCTGCGGACCCGATGGGATCCCCGAGCGGCGCGTCGGACGGCGCGGCTCCTTCGCCGGTGGCGACCCGACGTGGTGCACACTCACCTCAAGCATGCCGACATCGTCGGGGCTGTCGCGGCACGCGATCTGGGTATCCCCATGGTCTCTACGCTGCACGTCGTCGAGGACGAGGCGGGCTTCGTTGGTCGCCTCAAGCAAAGGGCGGCGGTGCGGGCCCGCGCCGGGACCGCGGCGCGCACGATCGCGGTCTCGGATGCGGTGCGCCGCTGGTATCTCGACACCCATCGAGTGGACCCGAAGACCGTCGTCACGATTCGCAACGGCATCGTGGACCGGACCGGCGATCCGGGGGATCGGGCCGCGGTGCGAGATGAGTGGGGCGTCTGTGAGGATCGGGTGCTGGTGGTGATGGTGGCGATCATGCGCCCCGGCAAGGGACACGCCGATGTGTTGGAGGCCGCCGCCATGCTTCCGGCGGGCTCTCCGGTCGTTATTGCGCTCGTGGGGCTCGGTCCCGAACACGAACGCCTCTTCACCAAGGCTCGAGATCTGGGTGTCCTCGGGAAGCGCGTCATCGTCCCCGGGTACAGGGAAGACGTTGGCCGGATCATGGCGGCCGCCGACGTCGTGGTTCAGCCGAGCCGAGCGGACGCACTCCCGACGTCGCTGATCCGGGCGCTGGCGGCCGGGGTTCCGATCGTGGCCACTCGGGTGGGAGGCATTCCCGAGATCGTGGGCGCGGAGGCGGGGAACCTCGTCGAGCCGGGCGATGTGGGTGGTCTGGCCCGGGAGATTTCGCGTCTCGGGGATGATCCGACCACCCGGAGACTCATGGCCAAACGGGCCCGGGAGCGGTTCGAGGAGGAGTTCGACGGTTGGGTGTGGGTCGGCCGGCTCCGTGACGTCTACGAGGAGGCCCTGGGCCTCGGGCCGGATCGGTGGTCGTGAACTAGGGTGACCCCGTTCTCGCGAAGGGTTTCTATGGCCACGTCGATCGCGGTCGCGTCGTTGGAGGCCGACAGAGTCGGCGCCTGGCAGGAGTTCCAGGCCGAACTGACGGGTCCCCGGCGGGCCGAGTGGGCGCAATCACAGCGGCGCCGAGGCATCACCCGCGAGCTCGTGTTCCTGCTGGAGACCCCGGCGTGCTCCGCGGTCTACGTGTTCGAAGGCACCGAGGCCGACGCCGCGTTGGAAGCCCTGGAGGGATCGTCGGATCCCTTCGATGAGTGGCTGCTTCGGCGGCTGGCCGAGTTGCATGGCGACCTGATATTCCCCGAGCGTGTCTACGACACCCGGCCGGGGCCGGGTGCCTGGCGGGGCTGGCTCGGATGGCGTGGTCGATCACAGGGCGAGGGAACGTGAGCCGATCGCTCGCCTTGGTGGTGACGATTGTGCTGCTGGCGGCAGCCTGCGGCGACGGCGGCGGCGTGACCATGCCGACCACCGCCCCCGAGACGACGGAATCGCCGACTACCACGGCCCCGGAGGGGACCATCGCTCCGGACACCACCGTCTCCCCCGATCCCGTGCTCGCCCCGGACGCGTCGGCCCCGGCGCTCGAGAACGGTTACCCGCAGGGATTGGTGGATGCCTATATGGACGGGTGTACCGAGGACGGTGACGCGACGTTCTGTCGATGCACGATCGTCGAGTTCCAGGAGTTGATGAGCCTGGACGAGTTCGTGGCCTTGGGACAGGGGGACCCCACCGCATCGGACGTGGTGCTCGACGTGACCGAATTCTGCCTCGCCGAGACCGGTCAACTCGAGGAGCCGGTCACGGTCGGGGACGGCGTGTCGATTGCTCTCGACCTCGATCAATTGGTGGCACTCACCCAGGATGATCTGGTGGCGTTCTGGGGAACAACGCTTCCCGACCTCTACGGCATCGCCTACGAGGACCTGGCGGCCGTGATCCCCTACTTTGTCTCCCAGGGTGATCTTCCCCAGTGCGGACCCGATCCGCTCCCCATCGAGGCCTATCAGGAGAACGCCTTCTACTGCCATCCGGGTGACTTCATCGCCTGGGATGCCGAGGTGCTCCTTCCCGGCCTCTACACGGAGTTCGGTGACTTCTCCGTCGCCCTGGTGCTCGCCCACGAATGGGCCCACGCCGTCCAGGCCAGGGCCTTGGTGAACGGGCCGACGATCATGACCGAGCTTCAGGCCGACTGCTTCGCCGGGGTGTGGGCCGGGGCGGTCGACGCCGGTGAAAGCGAAGTGCTGGTCTTGGAGCCGGGCGACCTCGACGAGGCGATGGCGGGCTACCTGCTGTTCCGAGATCCGCCCGGCACGGATCCCGGTGGCCCGCAGGCCCACGGCAGCGCGTTCGATCGCGTGAACGCCTTCCAGGACGGATTCTCGAACGGTCCGGTGAAGTGCCGGGCCTACGAGCAGGGCGAGTTCCTCGTGGTGGACATCCCTCTCACGGAGGAGGACCTCCAAACGGGCGGCGATCTCCCCTTTGCCGATGTTGCTCCGCTGGTGATCGATGCCTTGGAGCGGTACTGGTCACTGCTGTATCCGCAACTCTTCGGGACGGATTACGTGCCGATGACCAACTTCGGCCCTTACGTTCCCTCCACCGGGCTGCTGCCCCCCTGCGGACCGGGCGAGCCGGACCCCGACGACTACGTCGGGAATGCCTTCTACTGCCCGGAGGGAGACTTCGTGGCGTGGGACAACGAGAACCTCTTTCCCGCCCTCTATCAGAGGATCGGCGACTTCGCCATCGGCATGGTGCTCGCCCACGAGTGGGCGACGGGGGTACAAGCAAGGGCCGGGTTTCCCACCGAGGGTCTGATCGCCGAACTCCAGGCGGATTGTCTGACCGGGGTGTGGACTGCCGACATGGTGCCGTTCGACAACCCGATGGACCTGGTCCTCTCTGCCGGTGATCTCGATGAGGGGGTGGCCGGGTTCCTCGCGTTCGGGGACGATCCCGCCACCGGGGAGCCGCGAGGCGGGACCGCCTTCCAGCGGTTCAACGCATTCCAGGATGGATTCTTCAATGGCGCCGCTCAGTGCCTCACCTACTCGGGCTGACGGCGGATCGCGCGGGTCGGGCGAGCCGCTGATCGTCGCCAATTGCTCCGGCTTCTACGGAGACCGATTCGAGGCGGCCGAGGAGATGGTCGCCGGCGGCCCGATCGACGTGCTGACGGGTGACTACCTCGCCGAGCTCACGATGGCGATCCTGTGGAGGAATCGGAGCAAGGACCCCGCGGCCGGATACGCCACGACGTTCCTGCGGCAGATGGAGGTGGTGCTGGGAACCTGCCTCGATCGCGGTGTTCGCGTGGTGGCCAACGCCGGAGGCCTGAATCCGGCCGGCCTGGCGGACCGGCTGGGGGAGTTGGCGAATCGCTTGGGACTGGACCCATTGATCGGCGTCGTGAGCGGCGACGACCTGATGCCGCGCCTGAATGAGATCTCCGGCGTCGCCGACCTGTCGAACCTCGACACAGGAGCTGCGTTCTCCGAGGTGGCCGATCGGGTCCTGACCGCCAACGCCTACACCGGAGGTTGGGGGATCGCCGCCGCCCTCGGGGCGGGTGCCGACGTCGTGGTGACGGGCCGGGTGGCCGATGCCTCGCTGGTTTCCGGGCCGGCGGCGTGGCGATTCGGATGGGAGCCGGACGAATGGGATGCTCTGGCCGGAGCCGTGGTCGCCGGTCACGTGGTCGAGTGTGGAGCCCAGTGCACCGGGGGCAACTACTCGTTCTTCGCCGAGATACCCGGCCTGGAGCACCCCGGGTTCCCCATCGCCGAGATATTCCCGGACGGGTCTTCGGTGATCACCAAGCACCCGGGGACGGGGGGCGCCGTCACGGTCGGCACGGTCACGGCGCAGCTGCTCTACGAGGTGGCCGGACCCTCCTACCTGCATCCCGATGTGGTGGCCCGCTTCGACACGATCGAACTCACTCAGGACGGGGACGATCGGGTGGGTATCCGGGGCGTACGCGGCAAGCCGGCTCCGGCGACCACCAAGGTCGGTATGAACGTGCTGGGCGGTTTCCGCAACTCGGTGACGTTGTTGGTGCCGGCACCGGAGGTCGAGGCCAAGGCCGACCTGGCGGAGGCAAGCCTGCGGGAGGTGCTGGCTCCCCTCGAGACCGACTTCGACCTGGTGCGGAGTGATCGGACCGGGGCGGAGCGGAGCGCCGAGGGTTTCGCCATGTTGCGGGTCAACGCTCGCGGTCCCGATCCCCGCTCGGTGGGGAAGGCGTTCTCGGCCCGAGCCGTCGAGTTGGCTTTGGCCGGATATCCGGGCTTCACGATGACGGCTCCCCCGGGGCCGGCGACGCCCGTGGCCGTGTTCTGGCCGGCGCTGGTGCCCGCCGAACTGGTACGGGAGGAGGTCACGGTGGGCGGACGTCCGGTGGCGTCGGTGCGACCTCCTTCGACCGCGATTCCCGAATCCGACGAGCCGACCGACGGCGGCGAATACGATGCAGGGCCGACTCCGATGGTGATGGTGACCCTGGGGATCGTCGCCGGAGCCCGGTCGGGGGACAAGGGAGGAAATGCCAACCTCGGGGTGTGGGGACGTTCCCCCAACGCGGCCGCCTGGTTGATCGAATCCCTGACGACCCAAAGGTTGCGCGCGCTCTTGCCCGAGACTGATGGGCTCCAGATCTATCGGTACGAGTTCCCCAATCTGGGAGCGGTGAACTTCGTGATCCATGGCCTGCTCGGGGAAGGTGTGGCGGCGTCGACGCGGGTCGATCCCCAGGCCAAGGGCCTCGGCGAGTTCGTGCGGACGCGGGAGCTCGAGATCCCGGTGACCGTCGTGGAGAGTGTGGCGTCGTATGATCGGCGAGACACGGAATCGGGGAGTCCATGAGCGTGCGGGACGCGATCCGCCACCCCCTCTACCGCCTCTACGAGGAGCGGTTGCTTCGGTCGCTCGATCGGGATCGGCTTCCCCACCACATCGGGGTCATTCACGACGGACACCGGCGGTTCGCCCGTGAGACCCGGCTCCCCGACTACGCCTCCTCGTATCGAGCCGGCATGGAGAAGTTCCTCGAGTTCCTCGATTGGTGTGATCAGATCGAGATCCCGGCGGTGACGTGCTGGCTGCTCTCGAAGGAGAATCTCAGCCGACCGGCCAGCGAACTTCAGCCCTATTTCGAGGTGCTCAAGGGCCTGTTTGCCAGATTGCCCGTCAACGGCCACAAGATCGGGGTGATCGGGAGTCTCGACCTGCTCCCGGACGACCTCCGAGAGGCGGCCGCCGGGCTCGTCGAGCGGTCGGTCTCCGGCCGGCATCGGCTCACCATCGCCCTCGCCTACGGAGGCCGCCAGGAGATCGTGGACGCCTGCCGCGATCTCGTCGGCAAGCTGGCCGCCGACGGGGTGGAGGCCGAGGACCTGGCGTCCCACATCGACGCCGATGCCCTCGCCTCCCACCTCTACACGGCCGACCTGCCGGACCCGGACCTCATGATACGCACCAGCGGCGAGTCGAGGCTGTCGGGGTTCCTCTTGTGGCAGGCCGCCTATGCCGAGTATTCCTTCGTCGATGTGCACTGGCCGGCGTTCCGCCGGGTCGACTTCCTGCGGGCGCTGCGCGACTTCTCCCGACGGGAGCGACGCTTCGGTCGCTGAGCCGATCAGATACGTTCGGTGGTGACTAGGCATTGGTAACTAGTCACCAGGCCTGATAGCAAAGGCCTTGATGGCCACTCATGGCGTTCGGTAGTCCTCAAGAGAGGACGGGAATGGCCCGATATTCGCTCCACGATCAACCAGGGAGTGGACGTGTCGCGACAGCGGGCTCATTGGCGTCATCTCGCCACGAAGCGGGGTGCCGCCCTCAGCGCATTCCTGCTGGTTGCGCGAGTTCTCCTCATTGGGGGGGTATTGGCGAGCGCCGGCGTTGCCTCGACCGGCACGGCGGAGGCCCATTCGGTGGGACTTCGGAATACCCGCGTCTTCATGGGTCCCGAGACGGCTCAGATGCTCACCGATCGTGCTTTGGGTTCGGGCCAGGGCGTTCTGGTGGGGGACGTCCTCGAGTACATCGTCGAGTTCGAGCCGTACGACAACGGTGCGGAATACGGGCCCAACGGCTGGGTCACCTTCTACCCCCCGGCGTGGGCTGAGGTCGTCGGCGCTTCCTTCGTGGACATGGTCGACAACGACTTCGTCGACATACCGGTCCCGGGGCCCGGCGAGATGTGGGACGGCGTGGGCCCGGGAGGCAGCCAAACCCCCTACGGCGCCCCCTTCGTCACCGCACTCGATGGATCGCTCGCCCAGCTGTACGGGGACACCGGGATCTTCTTTTCGACCTCGCCCGATACAGCCAAGTACGTCGGGGGTGCCGATCCGGCGACGACGCCGCTCGGGAACAACGGCTATTTCGTCGATCCGACGGCGTGCGGGCAACTCGAGCCGGCCGACTGGGACAACTGCTGGGCCCACAACCTCTGGGACAAGGAGATGACGGACCGGATGGGCACCGGCAACGGGCTGATCATCGACAGCGGTCGAGGTACGACGCCGTATCTCGCCGGGTCGCCGGTCGCCGGTCCCGACAGCTATTACAACCTCGACTACACGGGCACTGTCGGTCCGTGGCAGCGCATCCAGTATCCGGGTTCGATGATCGGGACCGGTCCGGTCCCGAATCCGGCCGATGGTGACGGCCCGATCGCACCAACTGCGTCTACGGCGTGGGTGCCGGTCACTGTTGGCGTGAACGACGGGCGGCTGCTCGACGAGGCGAATCCGCTTCCCGCCAACACGACCGCAGTGAGATTTGCGGTCGGTGAGTTGCACGCCGTGGTCGGAACCGATGACTACATGTGGGTCAAGGTCAGTCTCCGAGTCGCCTCGGCTCCGCCGACTTGCACGACGGTCGACGCCGAGGTCTTCGGTGGAGATGCCGGAGTCGCCGACAACGGCAAAGACCACCCATGGCGCTACTACGTTCCCATCTCGGCCGTGAACTCGTCGTGCCTGGTGATCGATAAGCGGGGTCCCGCCGAGGTACCGACGAATGGGGCGGTGATCTACTCGGTAGAGGTGGTCAACTCCTCGCCCGACCCGCTCACGGATGTGGTGGTCAGCGACACGATCGACCCGAGCACGACGTTCGTGGCAGCCTCCGACGGCGGCGTGTTCGATGGTGGTTCGGACACGATCACGTGGCCGACCATCGCCTCGCTGGCACCGGGCGCAGGGGTGTCCTTCACGGTTGAGGTCACGGCACCAGCCGGTTCCGGTGTGACGATCAGCAACCAGTCGCTCGCCACGTCGAACGAGACCGCCTATGTCTTCTCCGTATGGGATTCCGAGGTGGTCGATGCCACCGTGTCCGGCCACGTGTATCGGGATGACGACGGCAACGGCAATCAGGACCCCGGGGAACCCGATCTGGCGAACATCGACGTGGTTGTGAACGACGGGAGTTCGTCCCAGACGGTGACCACCGACGCCGACGGGAACTGGACCGCGTCGGTGGTAGCCGGGTCGGTGACGATCGACGTGTCCGATGCCACCGTTCCCGTGGATCTCACGCTGTCGACGGCCAACGATCCTCAGACTGTGACCGCAGTCTCGGGGGCCAACACGCTCTCCGATCCGGTCGGATACGAACCCGCGGCGCCGACGATCTCGGTCACGAAGAGTGCGCCCGGCATCGTCTACGCCCCCGCTGGGACGGTGACCTTCACCGTCGACGTCGACAACACTTCTTCGGAGGCGGTGACGCTCATCACGCTGTCCGATGACGTGTTCGGGGATTTGTTGGATGTGGGGAACGGGTTGGTGTCGAACAGCACGTGTGCCACCGAGCCGAGGTTGATTCCCATGGGTGGGTCGTTCACGTGTTCGTTCGATGCGGATCTGGTGG
>JBFELU010000005.1:0-64910 GCA_041551965.1 Acidimicrobiia bacterium | reverse complement strand
CCACGGAGCCGACCGGGACCACGGAGCCGACCGGGACCACGGAGCCGACTGGGACTACGGAGCCGACTGAGACTACGGAGCCGACCGGGACCACGGAGCCGACTGGGACCACGGAGCCGACCGAGACCACGGAGCCGACCGAGACCACGGAGCCGACCGAGGACGAGCCGCTCGACCTGACTCCCTTCCTCCCGCCCGGGGTCTCCATCTGCAACCCCGACGGGGACCTCGCCCTGCAGCCGGGGTGCGTCGACGGAGAGACCGGGGTGACCCTCAGCGACGACCCGACTCTGCAGGCCTTCTTCCCCTCAGAGGACGGCACGGTGGTCTACGCCCTGGCGCCGGCGCGGGTGCTGGGAAGCGATCTCAGCGACGCCTCGGCCCAGTTCCAGCAGACCGGCGGGGGCGGCGGTGGTCTGCTGGGCGTCGGCGGCGGCGGGGTGGGGGAGTGGATCGTGGTCCTCGACTTCAGCAGCGAGGGCTCGGACAAGTTCGCGGCCGTGACGGCGGAGCTCGCCCGCTATCCGCTCGGGGACCCCCAGCGGCAGTTCGGCATCGTGCTCGACGGGGTCGTCGTGTCGGCTCCACAGATGGCGGAGGACGTAGGTCCCGAAGGCATCACCGGGGGAACCGCGGTGATCACCGTCGGCAGCGCCGAGAAGCCTGAGGCCGAGGCCAGGGATCTGGCGGTCGTCCTCCGCTACGGTGCTCTCCCGGTCGCTTTCGAGCGATCGACGGAGCAGTCGGTGTCGGCAACCCTCGGTTCGGATTCGCTGCGGGCGGGGCTCATCGCCGGCATCGGCGGTCTCATCCTGGTGGCGGCGGCGATGATCGCCTACTACCGGGCGCTCGGCCTCGTGAACGTGATCGGGTTGGCCGTGTTCGGCTCGCTGGTGTTCGTGGTCTACGGGGTGCTGGGCGCCACTCAGGGCGTCACGTTGACCCTTGCCGGGGTGGCCGGTGTGATCGTGTCGATCGGGATCACCTCCGACTCCTACATCGTCTACTTCGAGCGGATCAAGGAGGAGGTGCACAAGGGCCGGTCGTTGCGGTCGGCCATCGACCACGCATTCGCCCGCTCGTTCCGCACCATTCTCACGGCCGACACCGTGTCTTTCTCTGCCGCCATCCTCCTGTTCCTCCTGGCGGTCGGCTCGGTGAAGGGATTCGCCCTGGCGCTCGGGGTGGCCACGGTGCTGGACGTCTTGGTGGCGTACTTCTACACACGACCGGCCGTGGCACTGGTGGCGAGGAGCCGGTTCGGCGAGGGGGGAACGATGAGCATTCGCGGCGCCACAGGGCTCCCGTCGGAGGAGGCACCCGCATGAACGTCTTCCAGCGTGCCTACCGGGGTGAGATCCGCATCGACTTCGTCGGGCTGCGACGCCGGTGGTTCACCTTCTCGGCGGCGATCATCGCCGTCTCGATCCTGGCGATGCTGTTGCGCGGCTTCAATTTCGGAATCGAGTTCGAGGGCGGCGCCCTGGTCGAAGTGGTGGAGAATCCGGCGCAAGCCACCGTGACCGAGGTCCGGGATGCCGTCGAGGGCATCGGGTTGGAAGGCGCCAAGGTGCAGGCCGTCAACAGCGGCTCCGGGATGCGGGTTCAGACGGGCGAACTCGCTCTCGACCAGGAGGACGAGCTGATAGCCATCCTGGCGGAGGTCACCGGTGTCGAGATCGGCGACGTGAGCCTCAAGTCGGTCGGCCCCACGTTCGGCTCTCGGGTGGCCGAATCGGCAATCAGGGCCCTGGTGATCTTCCTCATCGTGGTGGCGTTCTACATCTCGTGGCGTCTCGAATGGAAGATGGCCATCGCTGCGCTGGTGGCGCTGGTTCACGATTTGCTCTTCACCGCGGGGATCTACTCGCTGATCGGCTTCGAGGTCACGCCGGCCACGGTGATCGCCATCCTCACGATCCTGGGCTACTCGCTCTACGACACCGTCGTCGTGTTCGACAAGATCACCGAGAACGTCGAGGAGCGTGGTGAGCGGTACACGTTTGCGGCCCTGGTGAACATGTCGATGAACCAGGTGCTGATGCGGTCCATCAACACGTCGTTGACGTCACTGCTCCCCATCGGGAGTCTGCTCTTCGTCGGCTCGCTGCTGCTGGGTGCCACGACCCTGCGTGAGTTCGCCCTGGCGCTGTTCATCGGCGTCGCGGTGGGGACCTACTCCTCGGTGTTCCTGGCGGCCCCGCTGCTGGCGGCCTGGAAGGAACGGGAGGAGCACTGGCAGCGGATGCGGCGCCGGGTGCTCCGCAAGGGCGGCGAAGAGGAATACGCCGCCCGGGGCGTCGGGGAGCCGGCCGATGAGCCCGACGGGGTCGGTGCGATCGGCGCGGTGGCCCGGGCCCCCAAGAAGCGTCGCCGGAGGCGCTGAGCCCTACAATCGGGGGATGAAGGCCCTTCGCGGCGCCGGAGAGGCGCCGCCGTGACCACCGTGCGACCCGACGATGCGGTGATCGCCGAGTTGGGTCCCGTTCTCGCCGCCTATCGCGATCATCACAGCGATGCCTCGGATCGACTGATCCACAGGGCCTATGAGATCGCCGCCGCCCGCCACTCCGGCCAGTTCCGCAAGAGTGGCCATCCCTACATCACCCACCCCCTGGCGGTGGCCCACATCCTCGCCGGCTACGGACTCGACGGCTCGACGGTGGCGGCTGCGCTGCTCCACGATACGGTCGAGGACACCGATCTCACGCTGGACGACGTGAGGAGCGAGTTCGGCGACGAGGTCGCGGCTCTGATCGACGGGGTCACCAAGCTGGACCGGGTCAAGTTCGGCAATCGAGAGGAGGCCCAGGCGGCCACGATTCGGAAGATGGTCGTGGCCATGGCCAAGGACGTGCGGGTGCTGCTCATCAAATTGGTCGACCGGTTGCACAACGTCAGAACGCTCTCGGCTCTGGCTCCGGAGAAGCAGGAGCGGATTGCCCGGGAGACCATCGAGGTCTATGCGCCCCTGGCTCACCGGCTCGGGGTCCAGGAGATCAAGCACGAGATGGAGGATCGCTGCTTTGCGATCCTCCACCAGCGTCGATACGCCGAGATCGAGGAACTGGTCCAGGTCCGGGCACCGGCCCGCGACGCCTACCTGGAGAAGGTCATCGCCGAGGTCGAGGGCCTGCTGACCGACCACGACATCAAGGCCCTCGTGAGCGGCCGGCCCAAGCACCCGTACTCGATCTACCGCAAGATGGTCGATGCCGGTCGTCCGTTCTCCGATATCCACGATCTCCTCGGCATCCGCATCATCACCGGGGCCGTCGCCGCCTGCTACGCGGCGCTGGGGGTGATCCACACTCGGTGGCCCCCGGTCCAGGGGCGCTTCAAGGACTTCATCGCGATGCCCAAGTTCAACCTGTACCAGAGCCTGCACACCACGGTGCTCGGCCCCGATGGGCGGCCCCTCGAGGTGCAGATCAGGACCGCCGAGATGCACGAGCGGGCGGAGCGGGGCATCGCCGCGCACTGGCGTTACAAGGAGGGGGGCGGTCCGCCGGAGGTCGAAGGGGTTCGCCAGATCGCCGGGCTGCCCGAGGAGTACGACCGTCCCGAGGACTTCCTGGCCGGATTGAAGCTCGATCTCTATCAGAACGAGGTCTTCGTCCTCACCCCGGCCGGCGACGTCAAGACCCTGCCCCGGGGGGCGACGCCCATCGATTTCGCCTACTCGGTGCACACCGAGGTGGGCCACCGTTGTGTCGGGGCCAAGGTGAACGGCCGCCTCAAGCCCCTCGACACGACTCTCGAGTCGGGCGACATCGTCGAGGTGCTGACGTCGCGGGCGGAGTCGGCCGGCCCGAGCCGCGATTGGCTCGGATTCGTGCGGACCAGCCGGGCCTCCTCGAAGATCCGCCAGTGGTTCAGCAGGGAGCGTCGCGACAATGCCCTCACGGAGGGACGCGACCAGGTGGCCAAGCTGCTGCGCCGGGAAGGGCTGGGGCTGACCGCCTCCAAGCGGGATCGGGCGCTCACCCAGGTCGCCGAATCGTTCGGATACCAGGACGTGGACTCGCTGTACGTGGCGGTCGGCGACGGCAACGCGCAGCCGCAGACGGTGGTGGGGCGGCTGATCCGGTTGGTCCGTCCTCCCGACATCGAAGAAGCAGACGACGAGGACCTGCTGGCCCCGCCCCGGGTGCGGGCCGCCGCTCCGTCACGGGGTGTCGTGGTGGAGGGCTTCGACGACATCACCACCCGGATCGCCAGATGCTGCGCCCCGGTGCCCGGCGATCCGATCGTCGGCTTCGTGACGCTGGGTCACGGGGTGTCGGTCCACCGCGCCGACTGCACCAACGTGGGGGCATTGGAGGAGCGACGCGAGCGAATGATCGACGTGTCGTGGGGAACCGACCGGCGGGCGGTGTTCGCCACTTGGCTGCAACTGGAGGCATTGGATCGGCCTCGATTGCTGCGCGACATCACCGATGTCCTCGGCGACCTCGGCGTCAACATCGTGGCGTCGTCGTCGGCAACCGGCCGGGATCGCATCGCCATACTCCGATTCGAAATGGAACTCTCCGACACCGACCAGTTGGAGCGGGCGATCTCGGAGTTGCAGGCCGTGGAGGGCGTCTACGACGCCTACCGGTTGGCCGCCCCCTGATCCGTCTCGATCGCCACTACAGGTGGCTCAAGAGACTACGAAGAGTGGTCGATACTCCTGGGGTCGACCCCTAGGGGGCTGGTGTTCAACGCGGCAACCCGCCGGTCGGGTGAAGAGGGCTTCACGCTGGTCGAGCTGAGCGTGGCCATGGTGATCGCGGTGATCATCATGGTCGCCGCCAGCAGCTCACTCCGGAGCGCCCTCACCGGCTCTCGCATGAATCGATTCCGTCAAGAGGCGACTGCGGTTGCCATGGCGACGTTCGAGCATGCGCGGAGCCTGGAGTGGGATCAACTGGCGATGGCGGGCATCGATCCGCAGGACCCGTGGATCACCGACGGGGTGCTCCCGGCTTCGGTGAGCGGCCTGGACGAGGACGAGGCGGTGCTCGAGTGCCCGACGGGGATCCTGGCCCCGGTCACCACGGAGACGGTCGGGCAGGTTCCCTTCACCACGAGGACCTACGTCACCCACGTGAGCGACTCCCTTCGCCGGGTCTACGTGCTGGTGGCGTGGGAGATCGAGGGGAGCTCCTATCACTACCGGTCCGATTCCCTGGTCTCGATCGTCTCGGCTCGCGGCGCCGAAGCGATCGAACAGCCGATATTCCCCGAAGGGGCGATCCTGGCCACCGGCAACGTGGCTTTGTACCCGGGTTATACCTCGAGCAACCCGACCACGGCCCACAGCGCCTCGATCTGGCTCAACGCCAGCTTCTCCAACCTCGATGCGGTGGTCGACGGGAGCATCGTGGCCGGGGGGACGGTGACGGTCAACCCCGCCAACGTCCATGGAAACATCGAGCAGAACGCCGGGTCACCGGTCAACGTCCCGGATCAGGCGACCCTGAGCGCCTGGGAGGCGGGGATGGTCGCCGACGCTCAGGCCGGCGCTTCGCTGATCGGGAATCAGGTCTTCACCGAGACGACCGTCACCGCCCCGCTCTACGTCGACGGGAGCGTGGCCTTTGCCGGGAACGTCACGATCGCGGGGTCCGGTCCCCTCTACGCCACCGGTTCGATCGTGCTCGAGACCGGAGCCTCGGTGACGTCGGCGGCGGCCCGCCTGGTCGCCGAAGGACAGGTCGACTTCCGGTCGGGGAGCCAACTCCACGTCGGTGAGCTCGGGTCTGCCGGGGTGATCTCGTTGAGCTCGTCCAACATCGCCATCAAGCTCGTGGGAGGAGCGCCGGCCACCGCGCAGGGCGTCGCCTTCGCCCCCTACGGCGGCATCCAACTCACCGGCACCCTGCCGTGGCACGGGGCCCTCGTCGCCATGGGGGACGGAAGCGGCGACGTCGACATGGGGGGCGGTGCCTGGGTCGACTACCCGGCCAACCTCGTCCCCACCACCACGCTGTTCAACGGGCTGCGGCCCACCGTTTCGGAGAGCCCCTGCGGATGATCGGGCGGGTCCTTCTCCGGGCGGCGAGGCGGTGCTGCGCCCGGTGGCGTCGTGACGAGACCGGGGCGACGGTGGTGGAGCTGGGCATCGCCATGGTCGGACTGGGGATCATCTCGATGACCATGATGTCCTTCTTCGTGAGCGCCACCGCCGTCGAGGATCTCCACAAGGCCGACGACACGGCCCTCGAGCAGATTCGCGACGCAAGAGCGCGATTGAGCCGGGATGTGCGGGAGGCCCGCCGCTTCACCGCCATCGGTCGGTTCGGATTCACGGTGTGGATCGACGAGCAATGGGACGACGTGATCGATGTCGGCGAGTTGGTCACGTGGGGGATCAACACCGACGGCGCCCTCTTCCGGTCGACCGACGGTGCCAACCGCCTCGAGGCCCAGGGGTTGCTGGTCGACCTGTCTGCCTTCTCCTACGACAGCACCCACCCCGATTACGCCACCATGATCGACGTCCACCTGGTGGCGGCGGTCGACGATGCCGCCGGGGTGGGTGGGACCCGAACCCTCGATACCGAGGTCTCTCTGAGGAACGTCCCATGAGACTGCGGCACCTGCTGCGCGGCGAACGGGGGTTGGCGGTGGCGGCGGTGCTCATCCTCGGTTTGTCGATCGTGATGCTCTCGTCGGTGGTGGTGGTGCGGTCGCTGCGCCAGTCGAACACCACGTTGTCCGACGCCGGGTGGGAACAGGCGCTCCAAGTGGCCGAGTCTGGCCTCGACGAGGGCCTGGTGGCGGTCGCCGAGGACGATGCTTTCACGACCGGCGAGGTCCTTCCCGACTCGTTCGCCGGCAACGAGGATGCCCGGGTCTGGATGGTGGCGGCCGCCGATGCTCGCGGGTCGATCGACCTGCGGACGACGCCGCTGGGGGAGTACGTGGTCGTGCGGCCCAGCAACACCGAGATGGTTTTCGCCGTCGGGTACGTGCCCACCCGGGCCGCCGAGACTCGCCGGGTCCGGGTGGTGGGAGCCCGCATCGGCGACGCCACCATCAACGGGAGTTGGCTGGCCCGCTATGCGCTGCTCGCAGGTGACCAGCTGGAGATGGGCGGCAACCCCACCATCATCAGCGGGGCCACCGTCGGCGTGCACGCCAACGGGTTCCTCGACGTACGGGGCAACTTGTTCGTGGACGGGTGTCTCAGCGCCTCCGACGGGGCCAACGTGACCGGTTCCATCGCCCAGGACCCCGGCTGTGGCGCCCCCGGCATCCAGGCTCCGGTCGAGGTCCCCGTCGTCGACGTGCGCTCGTTCTGGGTGCGCAGTGAGTACGACCTGTGCCCCGGAGGGCGGGTCAAGGCGGGGCCATCCCATCCCACCCACGGTCACACCGTGGGCAACACACCGTGCACCGGGTCGACCCTGGAGGTCGACGCCGCCCTCACCCCCTACCACGGATGGATCTGGGACGGCTACGACGCCAAGCTGGGCGCCGACTGGCGCTACGTGAGTCAGGCCGCCTACGACGGCGTCTACTACGTCTATCAGGGGTCGGTCGACCTGGCGTCGAGCCCGGGGTCGCCGGCCGATCCCTGGGAGGTGACGATCGTCACCGAGGGGATCGGCGCCTGCCCCGAGATCGTCGGTGGAGACGTGGAGATCAGCGGCAGCCCGTCGATGGCGCCCGATCCCGACGCCCAGAATCTCTTGATCGCCGTCGGACGGGATCTCGAGATCTCCGGCGGCCCCAACCTCACCGGGATCGTCGCCGTCCACGAGCAGATTCGCAACATCGGCCATCCGGAGGGGGTGGAGACCGCCTGGCTGGCGGAGGGGGCCTGCGACTCCTCCAACGACTGGGTCGACGTCACCGACATCTCGGGGAACGCCACCATCAGCAACAGCGGGCCGATCGCCTCACCGTTCGCCGGGTCCAACACGGTCCCGGTGGTGATGGCCTGGGGGGAACTGTAGAGAATGCGGAAAGTAGTCAAGTCACTACAGATAATGGTCGACGGTGGAAGCATGAGCGGACCCAATGGCGTCCCCAACGAAGCAGGCGTCGGCCGTCGGTTGGGGGTGCGAAGACACCCCGTCCCGCCGACCGCCGAGGCCGGGTTCGGCCTCGTGGAGCTTTCGGTGGCGGTGCTGCTGGCCATGATGTTGGTGCTCGCCTTCTCGGGCACGCTCCGTGGTGCGCTGAGTGGGTCGAGGGAGAACCGGTTCCGCCAGGAAGCGACCGGTCTCGGTCTGGAACGACTCGAACTCGCCCGAAGCCTCGGTTGGGAGGGGCTGGCGTTGAGCGAGATCGACCCGGATGCGCCGCTCATCGATTCAGACCGCGAGGTCCTATTGGCGGAACCCACCGGCCTTCCCGCCGATGAGAGCCTGCGCACCTGTGAGAGTGGGGTGCTTGCGCCCCGAGTCGACGCCACCATCCAGGACATCCAGTTCACGACGTGGACCTACGTGACTCAGCCTTCGGCGACCCTGAGGAGGGTGTACGTCCTCGTCGAGTGGAACGGGGAAGTCGGAACGCGCACCTATCACACCGGAACCTTGATCTCCACCATCTCGGCCGGAACCGCCTCCGCCACTGCCGGATCGGCTTTCCCGGATGCTGCGATCATGGCGGCGGGAGATATCGATCTGCATCCCGGCTACACCATCAGCACGCCCTCGGGGACCCATGCCGCCGACGTGCTCGCCAACGGGAATTTCGGAAACAACGATGCCACCGTCGACGGCAATCTGATCGTCGGGGGTACCGCAAGCGTCAATTCCGACAACGTGCACGGGATCTTGGAGCAGAACGCCGGCACACCGGTGGACCTGCCCACCACTGAGGAGATCGAGGTTTGGCGGGCCGATCTTCGGGACCAGGCGAGGGCGGGAACCATCCTCTACGGCAATCAGCGGTTCAAGGACACCACCGTCACGGCCCCCATCTACATCGAAGGCTCCCTCGTGGTGGAAGGGAACGTCACCATCAACGGCTCCGGACCAATCTACGCCACCGGTTCACTCAAGCTCCAGGGGGGTCCGACCGTCACGACCGACGCCGCATTCTTCGTCTCCGATGTGCTGATCGAGTTCAGTGGCGGCACCGAGTACATCGTGACCGACTACGGGTCCGAGTCCCCCACCTCCGGTGGAGCTATCTCGTTCGGTGTCACCGACACGGCGCTCAAATTGACGGGGAGCAGCGTGGGGTACGCCCAGGGGGTGGCCTACGCACCATACGGGGGAGTCCTCCTCTCGGGGGGCGCGGCCTGGCATGGGGCGATCATCGCGGGTGGTGAGGGAAATCTCGGCACAGTCGAGTTCAGCGGCGGTTCCTGGGTGGAATACCCGGCCAACCTGCTGCCGGCCTCGCAGATCCTCCAAGGTCTCCAGCCGGAAGCGGTGGGGTCGGTGTGCTCATGAGGCGCATCGCCGCGCTGAGGAGGCTGGCGCCGTCGGGAGACGGCGGCATGACCCTCGTGGAGCTCGGGATCTCGTTGGCCGGGCTGGCGGTGATCGCCACCATGCTCACTACCTTCTTCGTCGGGGTGACCCGAGTGGATCGCCTCCATGAAGCCGATGACGCGGCGCTGGTCACGCTGCGGCAGGTGAGGCAGAGGATCACCCGGGATGTTCGCGAGGCCCGGGGTTTCGTGGTGGCGTCGCCGCTCACCATGACCGTGTGGCTCGACGCAGATTGGGATGGGATCCAGGACACCGGTGAACGAGTGTCCTGGGCGCTCCTCGATGACGGCTCGCTGGCCCGCCTGACCGACAACGGCGGCAGCGTGACGGTGGTCGGCGGTCTCGATCCGGCGGCCTCGGGTTTCACGTACAGCTCGTCGTCGCCTCAGGACATTCGGACGGCAACCATCCGCCTGGAATCTCCCGTGGCGGTGGACGGGGGTGGTGATCGATCCATGGAATTCGACGTCTCGCTCAGGAACATGCCATGAAACCCTCGGGGAAGGCCATTCGGCGGGTCATTCGGGACGAGCGAGGGATCGCCGTCGCCACGGTGCTGCTGCTCGGCTTCTCTCTCATTCTCCTCACGTCGGTGGTGGCGTTTCGGTCCCTGGTCCAGTCACAGAGTGTCCACGTCGATTCGGAGTGGGAGCTCACCCTGGCGGTTGCCGAAGCAGGCCTGGACGTCGGCCTGGATCTCGCCAACGCCGACGAGTCGTACACGACGGGCGAGACGGCGCCTCACCCCTTCCCGGATTCGGACACCGAGCGGAAATGGGTGGTGGCGGCCGCGGATGCTCGCTCGCCCTCCGACCTGGGGCAGGTGCCGGGCGGCGAGTTCATGGTCATCCGGCCGTTCAACAGTGAGGTCGTGTACTCGGTCGGCTACGTCCCCACCCGGTCGGCGCCGGACCGCCGGGTCAGGGCGGTGAGGGGGCGGATCGGGCTGTCGTCGGAGGTGGGCGGGTGGAACGCCGCCTACGCCGTGCTTTCGGGCGGGAATCTCGCCTTCAAGGGAAACCCCACCGTGGCCAGCGGCTCTTCGGTCGGCATCCATGCAAACGGCGACCTCTCCATTGGAGGCAGCAGCTTCATCCAAAGTTGCATCAGCGCCTCGGGCGCAGTGTCGGTTTCCGGTTCCTACTCGCAGGCGCCCGGGTGCGCAATGCCCGGTGGGCAGGCGACGGTTCTGCTTCCGATCATCGACATTCGATCGCTGTGGTCGCTCAGTGAGTACGACATGTGTCCCGATGGCCGGGTGCGTGCCGGCCCGGCTCACCCGACGATGGGCGGCACGGTGACCAGCGTGCCATGTTCGGGAGCCACCCTCGACACCGATACGCAGACCTCGCCGTTCCGCAGCTGGAAGTACAACGGATGCTGCGATTCGAGGCTTGGCGCGAAGTGGGTCTACGACAACGACATTCCCTTCGACGGCGTCTATTACTTCCACGAGGGATCGGTGACGATCGGGGCCTCCCCGGGATCGGTGGGTGCTCCTTGGCAGGTCACCTTGTTGGTCGCCGGGTCGGGTACCTGTCCGGACAAGGTCGGGGGCGACCTGAGCATCAGCGGCAATCCGACCATGGTGCCCTATCCCAACACCCGCAACTTGCTCCTGGGCGTCGACCGGGATCTCGAGATCTCGGGGAACCCGGATCTCTCCGGCATCATGGCCGTGCAGGAGCAACTCAAGATCAACGGCGCCAGCAGCATCGTCGAAGGAGCCTTCATCATCGGGGATTCCTGCGACAGCGCCGAGGACTACGTCCACGAGTCCGACTGGAGCGGCAACCCGACCGTGGACAACAGTGGCCCGGTGCCCAGCCCGTTTCGAGCCACTCAGGACGTCCCGATCGTCGTGGACTGGGCCGAGCTCTAGCGACCGAGCCCTAGTCTGACGCCGGTGCAGATGTTCGCCGCCGCCCTGTGGGCGGCCGCCACCAACACCTACGTCGTCGCCACCGAGCCGGGTGGTGAGGCGATCATCGTCGACGCTCCGCCGGATCCCGGAGCCGTCGCCGACCTGGTGCGCCGGTCCGGTGTCACCCCGGTTGCGCTGCTGGCCACTCACGGCCACATCGACCACGTCGGCGGGGCCGGGGCGGTGGTCGCCCGCTATGCCATCAGCGCCTACCTCCATCCGGACGACGACTACCTCGCCATGGACCCGGAGGGACAGATGCGGATGCTCTTCGGGATGGCCTTCCCCGGCGACTACGCCCCGCCGGACCGCTACGAGGCGCTCGCCGACGGGCAGCGGTTGGAGTCGGCCGGGTTGGACATCGAAGTGCTCCACACTCCGGGTCACACCCCGGGCCACTGCTGCTTCTGGGTGCCCTCCGAGGGTGTCCTGTTCAGCGGAGATCAGCTGTTCGCCGGATCGATCGGGCGCACCGACCTGCCGGGCGGTGACTTCGAGACCTTGATGCACTCGATGGAGCGGCACATCATCGGGCTCCCCCCCGAAGCCGACGTCTTTCCCGGCCACGGGCCGGCCACTACCATCGCCCGGGAGCTGGCGGCCAACCCCTTCCTCCAGGTATTCCGATCATGATCCCTCGCGCCCCCAAGGGCACCGACGACATCCTCCCTCCCGCCTCGAGACGGTGGCGGGCGCTGCTGCGCGTGTTCGACGAGATGGCCGAGCAGTGGGGCTACGGGCTCACCCTGACCCCCGTCTTCGAGGCCACCGAACTGTTCGCCAGGGGCGTCGGGGAGGAAACCGAGGTCGTCGAGAAGCAGATGTACACCTTCACCGACAAGGGCGACCGCTCCCTCACCCTGCGCCCCGAGGCGACCGCCTCGGTGGTGCGGGCCTACCTCCAGGAGGGGGGCCAAGGGGTCTTCAAGGGGGCGTATGCCGGCCCGATGTTCCGGTACGAACAGCCGCAGGCCGGTCGGCGCCGCCAGTTCTTCCAGGTCGGCGTGGAGTACCTGGCCGAGCCGTCGCCCGACGCCGACGTCGAGGTGATCGACTTCGGGTATCGGCTCCTCGACAGGGTGGGCATCACGGACGTGACCGTGCTGCTCAACTCGATCGGGGATCCGGCCGACCGGACCGCCTACCGCGACCTGCTGGCGGCGTTCTTGACCGAGCGCATCGACCGGCTGTCGCCCGATGCCCGCCGCCGGGTGGGCACCAATCCCCTGCGGGTCCTCGACAGCAAGGCCGATGCCGAGGTGGTCGCCGATGCCCCGGCCCCGATCGATCATCTCGGCGAAGCGGCCGCGGCGCACTTCATCGCGGTTCGGGCCGGGCTGGAACGGCGCGGCATCGCCTACGAGATCGCACCCCGTCTGGTGCGAGGACTCGACTACTACAACCGGACGGTGTTCGAGTACGTGGCGGCGACCTACGACGCCGCCCAGGATTCCCTCGGGGGAGGGGGGCGTTACGACCCGCTCGCCGAGATCATCGGCGGCAAGGCCGTTCCGGCGGTCGGTCTCGCCATGGGTGTCGACCGGATCACGGCGGCGATGCCCGAGGTCGGGGGAGACGATCTCGACCTGTTCGTGACGGTCGCCGTCGAGGGACTCCGGGCCGAGGCGCTGAACCTGGTTTCCTCGTTGCGGGCCGCCGGCGTGCGGGCCGACCTCGACCTCGGAGAGCGGTCGCTGCGAGCCCAGTTCAAGGCCGCCGATCGGCGGGGAGCGCGGGGGGTGGCCGTGGTCGGGGAGGAGTGGAACGAAGGCATGGTGACGGTTCGCCGCTTGGCGGGCGGCGATGACGAGCAGATCCCCATCGAGGAGGTGGCGGCATGGGCGACGAGCCCCTGAGGACCGATGCGGCCGGCGCGCTGCGGACCGCCGACGTCGGGCGTTCGGTTCGGGTTGCCGGCTGGGTCAACACACGGCGTGACCACGGCGGGGTGGTGTTCGTCGATCTTCGCGATGCGAGCGGCATCGTGCAGGTGGTGGTCCGGCCGGATGAGGCTCCGGGTCTCGACGACCTGGCCCACCGGCTGCGCGACGAGTACTGCATCGCGGTGACCGGCACGGTGCGCGAGCGGGATCCCGACAACGTCAACCCCGAGATGGCCACCGGGGGGGTCGAAGTGGTGGCTTCCGACATGAAGCTCCTGAGCGCGGCTGTCGCGCTCCCCTTCCAGATCGACGACCGCGCCGAGGTCGACGAGGTGCGCCGGCTCGCCTACCGCTACCTGGATCTGAGGCGTCCCCGGATGGCCACGAACCTTCGGGCCCGATCCCGGGCCGTCACCGCCATGCGGCGGTCCATGGAATCCCAGGGCTTCCTGGAGATCGAGACGCCCACGCTCATCAAATCGACGCCGGAAGGAGCCCGAGACTTCCTGGTACCGAGCCGCCTCCGCCAGGGATCGTTCTACGCCCTGCCCCAGTCGCCCCAGCTCTTCAAACAGCTGTTGATGGTCGCCGGGGTGGAGCGTTACTACCAGATCGCCCGCTGCTACCGGGATGAGGACTTCCGAGCGGATCGGCAGGTCGAGTTCACCCAGTTGGACCTCGAGGGGGCCTTCTGGGGCCAGGACGACGTCTTCGAGGCGCTCGAGGGCGTCATGGCCGAGGTAGTTCGGGAACTGAAGGGCGTCGAGATCCCGACACCGTTCCCCCGGCTCACCTACGCCGAGGCCATGGCCTCCTACGGCACCGACAAGCCCGATGTTCGATTCGGCATGGCGTTCGCCGACCTCGGCGAGGTCCTCGCCGAAACGGGGTTCCAGGCCTTCGCCGGCGTGCTGGCCGACGGGGGCGTCGTGCGCGGATTCAATGCGGGTGATCAAGGCTTGTCGCGGGCGGGGCTCGATGGGCTCGTCGAGCGCGCTCGAGGATCGGGGGCCAAGGGCCTGGTCTGGGCGGTGGCCGAGGACGACGGCTCCTTGCGATCCCCGGTCGCCAAGTTCCTCTCCGACGCCGAGATCGCCGGGATCCGATCGACCCTCGACGCTGCGCCCGGCGACCTGCTGGTGATCGTGGCTGATCGAGCGCGGGTCGCCGGCGGAGTCCTCGACGATCTGCGGCGCCACCTGGGCCAACCGGGGGGCCACGACGAGCTGCGATTCCTGTGGGTGACCGACTTTCCCGTGTTCGAGAAGATGCCCGACGGGCGCCTGGCCCCGGCCCACCACCCCTTCACCGCACCGGTCGACATCACCGAGATGGAGGAGAGCCCCGAGACCGCCATCTCGAAGGCCTACGACCTGGTCCTCAACGGCGCCGAACTCGGCTCCGGGAGCGTCCGGATCCACGACTCCGACACCCAGCGCCGGGTCTTCACCGTGCTCGGTATCAGCGACGAGGAGGCGGAGCAGCGATTCGGATGGTTCCTTCGAGCACTTCGGTACGGGACGCCCCCACACGCCGGCTTTGCGGTCGGGATCGATCGGCTCGTCTCGATCCTCCAGGACGAGCCCAACATCCGGGAGGTGATCCCATTTCCCAAGACGCAGACCGGCACCGATCCGCTCACCGAATCCCCGACCCCGGTCGGCGACGACCAACTGCGGGAGCTGGGTCTCGATCTGCGTCCCGAGGTGCGCGCCGCGCTCGAGGAGGATCGCGGCTCTCGGGAATGATGGACGATCTCTTCGCCGCGGATCGCGCCGCCCGCCGGAAGTCGGCCGAGCCGCTGGCCGCCCGCATGCGACCCGCCTCGTTGTCGGAGGTAGTCGGGCAGCCGCATCTCGTTGCGCCCGGCTCGGCCTTCGCCTCGATGGTGGCCGCAGGCAGGCCGGTCTCGATGATCCTGTGGGGCCCGCCGGGCACCGGGAAGACCACCCTCGCCCGGTTGGTCGCCAGCGAGACCGAGGCGGCCTTCGAGGCGCTGTCGGCCACCTCTGCCGGGGTGAAGGACGTGCGCGAGGTGTTGGCGGCGGCGACCCGCCGGCTCGAGGAGGACGAACGGCGAACGGTGCTCTTCCTCGACGAGATCCACCGTTTCACCAAGGCCCAGCAAGATGCCCTGCTTCCCGGGGTGGAGACGGGGATCGTGATCCTGGTGGGGGCCACCACCGAGAACCCCTTCTTCGAGGTCAACTCGCCGCTCATCAGCCGCAGCAGCCTCTTCCGTCTCGAAGCACTCTCGCCCGAGGCGGTGGCGGTGCTCATCGACCGTGCCATGACCGACGCCGATCGGGGCCTGGGCGGTTCAGGGCTCCGGTTGGATCCCGAGGCCGCGGCGGTGCTGGCCACCCGCACCGGTGGGGACGCCCGTCTCGCCTACAACGCCCTGGAACTGGCCGCCCTCATCACCGAGGGCCGGGGCGACGACACGATCGACCCGCCCACCGTGGAGGAGGCCCTGCAGCGTCGCATCATCCGCTACGACAAGAAGGGCGACCAGCACTACGACGTGATCTCGGCGTTCATCAAGAGCATCCGGGGCTCGGATCCCGATGCGGCCGCCTACTGGTTGCAGCTGATGATCGACGCCGGGGAGGATCCCGAGTTCATCGCCCGCCGCATGGTCATCCTGGCTTCGGAGGACATCGGTCTCGCCGACTCGGGGGCCCTGTCGGTGGCCGTCGATGCGGCACGGGCGCTGGCCTACGTGGGCCTCCCCGAGGCGTCCTATGCACTCCACCATGCCGCCCTCTACCTGGCGGCCGCGCCGAAATCGAACTCGGTGCTGCAAACGATCGGTGCTGCTCGTCGCGCCCTCGAGGAGACTCCGGAGGCCGTGGTGCCGCCCCATCTCCGCTCCGGCGGCTACCCGGGAGCGGCGGCCCTGGGTCACGGGGAGGGCTACCGGTATCCCCACGACCACCCGGGCGGCCTGGTGTCACAGCAGTATCTCCCCGACGCTGCGGCCGGCCGCATCCTCTACCGGCCCGGCGCGGAGGGCGACGAGGCCGAAATGGCAAAAAGACTGATCGAGATCGACCGGCGGCTGGGGCGACCCCCGCGAGGGGAGTGAGTACCCTGTCGCCCGTGCTGCAGCCCATCGATGTGGAGGCGCGATGAAGGGCCTCACCGGCTCCGAGATCCGGCGCGCCTTCCTCGCCTTCTTCAAGGAGCGCGGCCACACCCTGGTGCCGAGCGCCTCCCTCATCCCGGTCGACCCGACCCTGTTGCTCACCAACGCCGGGATGGTGCCGTTCAAACCCTATTTCCTCGGCGAGGAGCCCCCGCCCTACCCCCGGGCCGTCACGTCCCAGAAGTGCGTCCGAACGATCGACATCGACATCGTCGGGACCACGTCGCGGCACCTCACCTTCTTCGAGATGCTGGGCAACTTCTCATTCGGTGACTACTTCAAGGAGCGGGCGATCCCGTTGTCCTACGAGTTCGTCACCGAGCACCTCGGTCTCGACCCCGAGGTGCTCTGGTACACGATCTACGAGGACGACGACGAATCGGCCGAGATCTGGATCGACGGGGTCGGCGTGCCGGCCGACCGAGTCCAGCGGGGAGGCATCGAGGACGGCACCTTCTGGCAGATGGGGGTCCCCGGACCGTGCGGCCCCTCGTCGGAGATCTTCGTCGATCGCGGTCCCGACTACGGGCCCGACGGGGGTCCGATCGCAACGGGGGAGGCGGGCGAGCATCGGTTCGTGGAGATCTGGAATCTGGTGCTCATGCAGAACATCCAGGATGAGCCGTACCACGTGATCGGTGATCTCCCGGCCCCCAGCATCGACACGGGGATGGGGCTCGAGCGAGTGGCGATGATCCTCCAGGACGCCGCGACGGTCTTCGACTGCGATCTGATCCGCCCCGTCCTGGCCGCCGGCGAGGCGGTCACCGGTGCCCGGTACCGGGAGAGCGAGCGCAGCGACGTCGCGCTGCGAATCCTCGCCGACCACGGCCGGGCGATGACCTTCCTGATCAGCGACGGGGTGGTCCCTTCCAACGAGGGGCGCGGCTACGTGCTGCGCCGCCTGATTCGGCGGGCGGTACGCCACGCCTGGAGCCTGGGGTCCCGCGAGCTGGCCACCCCTCGGGTCATCGAGGCCACGATCGACGTGATGGGCGACGCCTATCCCGCCATCGTCGACGGGCGGGACGGCATCATCGAGATGGCCTCCCGGGAGGAGGAGCGGTTCCGTCGAACCCTCGACGCCGGCTACCGGATCATCGATACCGAATTGGACGTGGTCGGCGCCGGCGGCGCCCTGTCGGGAGAGGTGGCATTCCGACTCCACGACACCTACGGGTTCCCGATCGAACTGACCACCGAGATCGCCGCGGAGCGGGATGTCGGGGTGGATCGGGCCGGCTTCGATCGGTCGATGGCGGAGCAGCGGGAACGGGCCCGGGCGGCCCGCAAGACGACCGTCGACGCCGAGACTGCGCCCACCTACCGCCGATTGTTCGACGACGTGGGCCCGACCGAGTTCGTCGGGTACGACCATGTGGAGAGCAGCGGCCGGATCCTCAGCTTGCTGCGCGAGGGCGAGATGGTCGGCGAGGCCTCCGAGGGTGAGGAGATCGAGGTCTACTTCGATCGAACGCCTTTCTACGCCGAATCCGGCGGGCAGGTGGGCGACACCGGGGTGGTGGCCACCGAAACCGGATCGCTGCGGGTCACCGACACCCAGTTCCCGGTGCAGACCATGCACGGCCATCGGGCGACCGTCACAGGGGGAACGGTCAAGACCGGCCAGGACGCCACGCTCTCGGTGGATTCCGGGCGGCGGGAACGGATCCGCAAGTCGCACACCGGCACCCATCTGCTGCATTGGGCGCTCCGGGAGGTGCTCGGCTCTCACGTCCAGCAGGCGGGGTCGCTGGTGACCGACGGACGGCTTCGTTTCGACTTCAGCCACTACGCCGGAGTCGATGCCGACGCGCTGGCGGAGGTCGAGCGAACCGCCAATGAGCGGGTGATCGAGAACGCTCGGGTTCGTGCGTTCGAGATCGAGCGTCACGAGGCGGAGGAGATGGGGGCGCTGGCTTTCTTCGGCGACAAATACGGGGACCGCGTTCGTGTGGTCGAAGCCGGCACCTACTCGCGGGAGCTGTGCGGGGGGACGCACGTTCCCACCACCGGTCAGGTCGGCCCACTCGTGGTCGTGGGGGAGTCGTCGATCGGATCGAACCTCCGACGCATCGAGGCGTACACCGGGTCCCAGGCCTACGGCTACGTCTCGGAGCTGCGGACCCTGCTCAGGGCGACGGCCGACGCCCTGCGAACGCAGCCGGACCACGTCGCCGAAGCGGCGGCGGCGCTGGCGGAGAAGGCCCGGATGCAGGAGGAGCGAATCGCGGCCTTCGAGGCGCAGAGCCGGTCGGGGGTCGCCGCCGAGTTGCTGGAGGGCGCCGAGGACGTCGACGGGGCGCACGTGGTGGTGGCGAGCCGGCCCGGCGTTCCGCCCGACGAGCTGCGGACGCTGGCGATGCAGGTTCGCGACCGGCTCGGTTCGGGGATCGCAGTGCTGGGCGCCGAACGGGACGGCAAGGCCGGCCTCGTGGCGGTGGTGACGGCCGACCTGGTCGGGGCCGGCCTGTCGGCCGGGGAGCTGATTCGGGGGCCGGCCTCGATCGTCGGAGGCGGCGGCAGCAAGGACCCCGAACTGGCGCAGGCCGGCGGACCCCAGGGCGACCGACTCCAGGACGCACTCGAGGAGGCACGCCGCCTCGTGGTGGCGGCGCTGCGGGAGCGCTGATGGGGCGCATCCTGGCCCTCGATCCCGGCACCAAGCGGGTGGGAGTGGCCGTGAGCGACCCGCTCCACCTCACCGCTCAGCCCCATGGAGCCCTCGATGCGACCGCCGACGATCTCGAGGTCCGGCTCAAGGACATGGTGGCTGAACTCGAGGTCGAGCGGATCGTGATCGGGCTGCCCATCGGTCTCGACGGTCGGGAGGGTGCGGCGGCCGAAGCGGCGCGTGCCTTTGCGGCGCGGGTGTCCGAGGCCACCGGCCTCCCGGTCGATCTCCACGACGAGCGGTTCAGCACGACGACCGCGGAACGGGTGCTCCTCGAAGCCGGGATGCGCCGTCGCCGGCGCCGGGAGACCAGGGACCGCGTGGCGGCGGCCGTGTTCCTCCAGGCCTACCTGGACGCGAAGGGGGGCCGGCCGTGACTGAGCGGGAGCAGTACGAGACGTACCGGCAGGGGCCCCGCTGGAACCTCGAGTGGTTGAAGTGGGTGGCGGTCGCCGGCCTGGTGATCGCCACACTGGTGATCGGGGTCCTGGGGATGCGGTGGCTGGCCGGCGCGGTCAGCGATGCCATCGGGGGAGACGAGGGTCCGGCCGTCGAGCCGGGGATCGCCGTGGAGGTCGAGATTCCCTCGGGAGCCTCGGCCGCCGAGATCGCTCGCCTGCTTGCCGATGCCGGCGTGGTGGATTCCGCGATCGAGTTCGAGCGACACGTGAGGAACACCGGGATCAGCAACCGGCTCATCGCCGGTCGGTACGACCTCACGACAGGTATGGGGGTGGAAGGGGCGGCGGCGGCCCTCACCGAAGGACCCGCCGAAGGCGATGTGTTTCGCATCACAGTGATCGAAGGCCTCACCGTCAACCAGATGCTCGATTCGATCGCCCGTCAGACGGAGTTCACCTACGCCGAGCTCTCCGGCACGCTCCTCGATGGATCGGTCACGTCCTCTCTGCTGCCGCGTCGGCCCACCGAGCTGGCCGACTGGGAGGGGCTGCTGTTCCCCGACACCTACGAATTCGCCTCGAACGTCAAGGCCTTCGAGGTCCTCGAGACGCTGGCCGCCACGGCGGAGGAGAGGGTCGCCTCGGTCGACTGGTCCGATCTCGAGGCCCGGGGGATCACGATCTACGAGGGGGTGATCATCGCCTCGATGATCGAACGGGAGGCTGCCATCGACGACGAGCGCCCGATCATCGCCAGCGTGATCTTCAACCGGCTCGACCGGGATATGCTGCTCCAGATCGACGCCACCGTCGTCTACGCCCTCGGCGGCGGCTCCCGGATACTCACCCTCGACGACCTCGAGGTCGAGTCCCCCTACAACACCTACCTCAACCCCGGTCTTCCGCCCACGCCGATTGCCGGCCCCCGGCTCGCCTCGTTGCGAGCGGCCGCCGGACCCGCCGAGACCGACTTTCTCTACTACGTGCTGGCCGATGCCGAGGGCCATCATGCGTTCACCGCGGACTTCGACGAGTTCCTCGAGCTCCAGGAACAGGCGCGGGAGGACGGGATCATCCCGTGAGGCTGGTGCTCCTCGGTGATCCGGTGGCACACTCACGCTCGCCGGTCATGTGGCAAGCGGCGCTCGAAGCCGTCGGGATCTCCGGTAGCTACCGGCCGCGCCGCGTCGATACGGCCGGGATGGCCGAGGCCGTTGCCGAGATCCGGAGCGGCCTCCTCGACGGCGCCAACGTGACGATGCCCCACAAGGACCTGGCGGCGTCGCTGGCGGATCGGGTCACGCCGGAGGTGGGGAGGTGCGGGGCCGCCAACACCCTGGTGGCCGAAGGGTCGGCGGTCGTCGCCCACAACACCGACGTCACCGGCATCCGGGCGCTCTGGGCGGAGCGAGAACTGCCCGGAGACGCTCCGGTTCTGATTCTTGGTGCCGGCGGGGCGGCGGCGGCGGCGCTGGTGGCCGTCGGCGACGATCGAGAGCGGTTCGTGTCGGCCCGTCGTCCCGGCGTCGCCGAAGCCGTGTTGGAGCGAACCGGAACCGCCGGATCCGTGGTCGCCTGGGGGAGGCCCGTCACCGGTGCGGTGATCGTCAACGCCACCCCGCTCGGCATGCACGGCGAAGAGCTCCCGGACGGGCTCGTGGAGGAGGCGCAAGGGCTCTTCGATCTCGCCTACGGCGACCGCCCCACTCCGGCCATGGGCACCGCCCGGCGTCTCGGTCTTCCCTCAGTCGATGGGCTGGATCACCTCGTTGCGCAGGCGGCCGATTCCTTTGTGATCTGGATCGGTCGTGCCGCACCGATCGACGTCATGATCGGAGCCGTTCGCACGGCTTGACGCACCTTCTCAAGCTCCTTCCCCCTGCTGCCGACAGAGAAGCGGAAGGTTCGAAGGAGTGTCCGTGCCCCCAAGCGGTGACGTGTTCGGGACGATGTTGCTCGACGAGGGTCTGGTGACCCAGGCCGATCTCGAGCGCGCCCAGGCGGTGCAGGCTCAGACCGGCGAAACCCTCTCCCGGATCCTCATCGAGGAAGAGATCATCCCCGAGGACGACGTCACCCGTGTGTTGGCCAGGCACGTGGGGATCGAATTCGTGAACCTCTCGGAGATGACCCTCGACCCCTCTGCCGCCGCGTTGATCCCCGAAACGCTCGCGAGGCGCTACATGGTCATCCCGGTCGGTTTCGAAGACGAACGTCTGATCGTGGCGATGGCCGACCCCCGCAACGTCCTCATCGTCGATGACATCAGGGCCATCACCGGACAGACGGTGGTGCCCAAGATGGCGAGTCGGTCGGACATCGAGGATGCAATCAGGCGGGTCGGCGCGCTCGACAACTCCGTCGCCGATCTCGCCGACCTGGTCACCGAGGATGCCGAGGAGGACCCGCTCGAGGGCCTGGAAGCTGCGGTCGAGGAAGCCCCAATCGTCAGGCTCGTCAACACGCTGGTCACCCGAGCCGTGAATGAGCGGGCGAGCGATATCCACGTCGAGCCGGGCGAGCGCGATCTGAGGGTGCGATTCCGGATCGACGGCGTCCTCAAAGAGGTGATGACGACGCCGCGGTCAGTGTCGGGTGCGGTGGTGAGCCGCCTCAAGATCATGGCCGAGCTCAATATCGCCGAACGACGGGTCCCTCAGGACGGTCGGGTGAGTCTCCGGGTCGGGGGTCGCCAAATCGATCTGCGCGTCGCCACGTTGCCGACCATCTACGGCGAGAAGGTCGTGATCCGGATCCTCGACAAGGACGACGCGATCCTCAAGTTGTCCGATCTCGGATTCCTGCCGCAGTCGCTGGAGCGCTTCGAGTCGTCCTACTCGAAGCCCTACGGCGCCATCTTGGTCACCGGGCCGACCGGGTCGGGCAAGACCACCACCCTCTACTCGACCCTGAACGTCCTCAACCAGCCCGACAGGAACATCATCACCGTCGAGGATCCCGTGGAGTACCGGCTCCCCGGCGTCATCCAGGTGCAGGTCCATCGCAAGGCGGGGCTGTTGTTCTCCACCGCCCTCAAGTCGATCCTTCGATCCGATCCCGACATCGTGCTCATCGGTGAGGTCCGGGACACCGAGACCGCCAAGATCGCCGTGGAGGCGGCCCTCACCGGTCACCTGGTGCTGTCGACGTTGCACACCAATGACGCCGCGTCGAGCGTGGGGCGGCTCATCGACATGGGCGTCGAACCGTACCTGGTGTCATCGGCGCTCGACTCGATCGTGGCCCAACGGCTGGCTCGACGTATCTGCGATCGCTGCCGTCAGCAACGGGACGCCACCCCAGAGATGCTCCACGAGATGGGGCTTCCCGAGGATGAACGGATCACCGTCTTCGACGCGGTCGGATGCAAGGCCTGCTCCGAAACCGGCTACCGGGGGCGGCTCAGCATCAACGAAGTGCTTCTGGTCTCCGAGGAGATCCAGCGTTTGGCTGTCGAACGCCGGCCCTCGGACGAAATCAAGGCGGTTGCCGTCGAACAGGGCATGAGGACCCTGCGTCAGGACGGCATGGAGAAGGTGCGTCTCGGACTCACCACGTTCAAGGAAGTGTTGAGGGTGGTCGTATGAACGATGTCTCGCGCCAGCTCGGTCAGATCCTGCTCGATCGGGGCCTCATCAGCGAAGCGGAACTCGAGGCCGATCTGGCCGCCTCGGAGCGCGCCGGCGCTCCTCTCGCCAAGCTGATGGTGGAACGGGGCCGGGTGAAACGGGAGGAGATCCTTCGCGTTGCCGCCGAGCGGCTCGGGATGGGCTACCACGATCCCGCCACCGACGGCGCTCCCGACTCCGCCGCCGTCAACGCGGTCGATCGTGAGCTCGCCGCTCATCTCGTGGCGCTCCCGCTCGGTCTCCACAAGGACGAACTCACCGTGGCGATGGCCGATCCGTTCGACCGGGAGAAGGTGGCCCGGATCCACAAGACCACGGGATTCAGGGTGCGGCCGCTGCTGGGCCACCGTGATGCCCTCGTGGGTGCGATCGACACCGCCTACCGGGAGCGGGCGCGTCCCTCCCCCGACCCAAGGGTCACCTCGACGGAGAGAATCGGAATCGAGGAGCCAGAGTTTCACGTGAACGAGCTCCTCGACGTGCTGGTCGATGCCGGGGGCTCCGACCTGCATCTGGCGGTGGGAACGCCGCCGCAGATCAGGGTGCACGGAGACCTTCGCGTGGTGGAGAACTACGAGAAGCTGAAGCCGGTGCCGTTGCGTTCGATGGTGTACGCCATGCTCACCGGCGATCAGCGGGAGGCGCTGGAGAACGAGCAGGAGCTCGACTTCTCCCACAGCGTCGCCGGGCGGGGACGCTTCCGTGTCAACGTGTTCTTCCAGCGGGGGTCGATCGGGGCCGTGATGCGGTCCATCCCCGACCACGTGCCGACGCTCGAGGAACTGGGGATGCCGCCGGCGGTTCGTGAGTTCGCCAACTTGACGCGTGGTCTCATCTTGGTGACCGGCGCCACCGGCAGCGGGAAATCGACGACGCTGGCGTCGCTGATCAACCTCATCAACCAGACCCGGGCCGTTCATGTGATGACGGTCGAGGATCCCATCGAGTTCATGCACCGCCACAACAAGGCGATAATCAATCAGCGGGAAGTGGGGGCGGACACCCAATCGTTCGCCAGGGCTCTGCGGCAGGCGCTTCGTCAAGACCCCGACGTGATCCTCGTCGGTGAGCTCCGTGATCTCGAGACGATGGAGACCGCGCTCACCGCCGCCGAGACCGGCCACGTGGTCTTCGCCACCCTCCACACCCAGAGCGCGGCCCAGTCGGTGGAGCGGGTGATCGACGTCTTCCCCTCCGGGCAGCAGCAGCAGGTCCGGGTGCAGATGGCCGAGTCGCTGCAGGGAGTCGTTGCCCAACAACTGCTGCCCACCGCCGATGGGGCCGGCCGGGTGGCCGCCGTCGAGGTGATGGTGACCACGCCGGCGATCCGCAATCTCATCAGGGAGTCGAAGCTCCACCAGATCCACTCGCTCATGCAGGCGGGCGGCAAGCACGGGATGGAGACGATGGACCAGGCGCTCGCCGGCCTGGTCAAGGCGGGACGGGTGACGGTCGCCGAAGCGGTCGAACGGGCCCAGGACGTGCAGGAGTTCCTCAACCTGACCGGAGGTCGGACATGAGCACCGCGGTCTTCGCCTATCGGGCCAAGGACAAATCGGGGCGGGTGCACAGCGGCGAGTTGGAGGCCGACTCCTCGGCGGCCGTGGCCCGCAGCCTGCGCGAACGCGGGATGGTACCCCTCAACGTCTCTGAGAAGCGCGTCTCGGCCTTCGAGAAGGAGCTCACCCTCCCCAAGCTCGGCAAGAAGGTGAAGTCGAAGGAACTGGCGCTGATGAGCCGCCAGATGGCCACCATGGTCAACTCCGGCCTCTCCCTCATCCGGACCCTGGTCATTCTCGAGGATCAGGCCGAGAACCCCTATCTGCGTGACGTGCTCGGGCAGGTGCGGCTCAAGGTCGAACAGGGCACCAGCCTCTCCGGCGCGCTCGAGGATCACCCCAAGGTCTTCGGGCAGCTCTACGTCTCGATGGTCCGGGCCGGCGAGGTCGGCGGCGCGCTCGATGAGACGCTGGCCCGGCTGGCCGACACCCTCGAGGCAGCGGCCCGGCTGCGTTCGAAGATCAAATCGGCAATGGCCTACCCGGTGGTCGTTCTCAATCTGATCGTGTTCATCGTCATGGCCATGCTCGTGTTCGTCGTGCCGATCTTCGAGAAGATGTATTCCGATCTGGGCGGCGCGCTTCCCTTGCCGACCCAGACGCTCATCAACTTCTCCGGCCTGGTGACCGGCCTGTGGTGGCTGTGGCTGGGCGGGCTCGGTGGCTCGATCTTCGCCTTCACCAAATGGAAGAAGACGCCCAACGGCAGCCGGCAATGGGACGCACTGAAGCTGCGATTCCCGATCTTCGGCAAGGTGGTGCAGAAGGTGGCGATCAGTCGTTTCGCCCGGACCTTCTCGGTGCTGAGCCGCACCGGCGTGCCCGTGCTCCAAGCCCTCGACATCGTCGCCGAGACGGCGGGAAACGCCACCCTGGCCGACGCCATCGGAGACGTCCAGTCCTCGGTGAAGAAGGGCGAGTCCCTGGCCGAGCCGCTCCATCGCCACGAGATCTTCCCGCCGATGGTGACGCAGATGATGGCCGTCGGCGAGGAAACGGGGGCGCTGGACACCATGTTGAGCAAGGTCGCCGATTACTACGACCGCGAGGTCGACGACACGATCAGCGCGCTCACCAGCCTCATCGAGCCGATCCTCATCATCGTGATGGGCGTGGTGGTCGGCGGCATCCTCATCTGCCTGTACCTGCCGATGTTCAACATCGCCAACCTCATCCAGAACGGCTGAGAAATCAGGCTCAATTTCGCGACCTGCGGCGCCGATAACCCCTCGTGGGTCGAGATTCGATCCTTCAGCGACACCTGAGGAGGTTCGCAGTAATGATGAAGGCCATCCGCAAGGGCTTGGCCAAGGACGAGGGCTTCACGCTCATCGAGTTGATGGTCGTGGTGATGATCATTGCAGTTCTCATCGCCATTGCCATTCCTTCGTTCCTCGGCTTCAGGAAGTCCGCTCAAGACCGCGCCGCCCAGAGCGAGGTGCGCAATGTGCTCCTCTCCGAGAAGGCGTACTGGCTGGAAGAGGGCGACTACACAGAGGACGGCCTCGAGATCCTGGAGCTCGAGCCGAATGCCGTGATCAACGCCGATCCGGCGCTGGGCGTGTACATCGACCTGAACGTCGCCGACTCCGACGTGGTGTGTATCGCCCGGACCGCCGATTCGGGCAACACCTTCGCGGTGTGGGAGTCCGCCGCCAACGGCACGTACTACGGCACCGGCGCCTTCGCCGGCGACTGCCCCGCCACCGACAACCCGCCCCCCGGCTTCGTGCAGACCGGCTGGTAAGACCCGAGCGCTATGTAACCCAGTGGGGGCGAGTCCAGGACTCGCCCCCACTGACGTGGGGGACCATTCATGCGGCAACGAGAGACGGGCTTTGCGGTGCTGGAGCTGCTGGTGACGCTGGTGGCCCTGGCGGTGCTGGTGTCGATGGCGATTCCCAGCCTGCTGGCCAACCGGCGGCAGGCCCACGACATGCGGGTCAAGGTCGCCCTCACCATCGCCGCCAAGGCCGAGGCGGCGCTGGAGCCGGAGGCGGGCGGCTTCGTCGGCGCCGCCGCCGCCTTGAAGTCGGTGATGCCGGAGTTGGAGTTCGACGGTGATAGCGACTCCCGGGTCTACGTCGAAGTGGCCGACGTCGATACCGGTGACCGGGGCCGGGTGCTGTTGTACGCTCGGTCGGTGACGGGAACCTGGTTCGGCCTCCGCCTCGTGCTCCACGGCGACGACGCCGGACGTCCGACCTGCGCCGGGTCTTCCCGTTTCGATATCGCGATGGAGAACTGCGCCGGGGTCGCGTGGTGATCCCTCTCGCCGGCGCCGTCGTCGGGCTCGTGGTGGGGTCTTTCGTCAACGTCGTCGCCTATCGGGTGCCGCAGGGCCTTTCGGTGGTGCGGCCGCCGTCGGCTTGCCCGGCCTGCGGTCACCGAATCCGCCCCCGGGACAACGTGCCGGTGGTGGGATGGCTGCTGCTGCGAGGACGATGCCGGGATTGCGGCTCCGGCATCTCGATTCGCTATCCGCTCGTCGAGGCCGGAACCGGAGCCATCTTTGCGCTCTTGGGCCTGCTCATCGGCGCCGCCTGGGTCTTGCCCGCCTACTGGTGGGCGACCGGCGTCGCCGTGACCTTGACCCTCACCGATCTTGACCTGCAGCGGATCCCCAACCGGATCCTGGTGCCGGGGACGATGGTGGGCTGGGTGCTGTTGAGCGGCGGTGCCGTGCTCGATGGCGATGCATCTGCGTTGCTGCGAGCTCTCGGCGGGGGCGCCGGTTATTTCGGTCTCCTCTTCCTCGTCGCTCTGGCCGCCCGCGGCGGTTTCGGATTCGGGGATGTCAAGCTGGCCTTCCTGCTGGGATCCTTCCTCGCCTACCGGTCTTGGGAGGCCCTCCTGGTGGGCGGGTTTGCGGCCTTTGCGATCGGGGGATTGGTGGCCCTGGCCCTCTTGGCGTTGCGGCGGGCGGGTCGCAAGGATGCCATTGCCTTCGGTCCCTCCATGGTGGCGGGGGCCGCCGTCGGGCTGGCCTGGGGGGAGCGGATCGCCGAGTGGTATCTCGGCTGAGGAGACCACGCTTCGAGACCGCGCTTCGCGCGCACCACGCCTCATTTCGGTAACCGAGGGTGTCCGATGGCACCGCCCCGAAATGCTTTGTCCTCGTTATCCACAGGGCTAGCCTCCAGATCACAGAGTTGTAACTACGGAGACTGACAGGCGGGCCCGACCCCGCGGAGGTGCTATGGCTGTTGCGGTTGGTCTCGACATCGGTTCGAGCGCGGTGCGCGCTGCGGTCGTCGACACCGCCAAGGCATCGCCGCTGCTGCGGCGCTTCGCCGACATGCCGCTCCCGCCCGGAGCCGTGGTCGCCGGCGAGATCGTCGACCCCGGCGCCGTCGCCGAGGCGGTCGGGGCGTTGTGGAAGCGAAACAAGCTGCCGCGCAAGCGTGTCGTCATCGGCATCGCCAGCCAGCGGGTGATAGTCCGGCAAGTCGATGTGCCCCACCTCGAGGAAGCCGAGATGGTCGAGGCTCTCCCATTCCAGGTGGAGGACGCCATCCCGATTCCCGTCGAAGAGGCCGTCCTCGACTACGTGCCGCTCGAGGAGTTCAACACCCCCGACGGGGAGCTGATGCTCTCCATCCTGGTGGTCGCCGCCCAGCGGGAGATGATCGACGAGTTGCTCGGCGTCGCCTCCTCGGCCAGCCTGGACGTGCTGTCGATCGACCTCCAGGCGTTCGGCCTGGTGCGAGCCGCCTTCGGGGCAGATCTGATGTTGGGTGGCGACGGCCCTCAGGCCCTTCTCGACATCGGCATCTCCATGTCGCAGATCGCCATCGTGCGGGGCGGGATCACCCGGTTCGTCCGCATCCTCCCCGTCGGCGGGGACCAGTTCACCGAGGACCTCAGAGCCGGGCTGTCACTCGGCTACGAGGACGCTGAGGAGTTGAAACGCGTCGTCGGCGTGGCTCCCGACGGCATGCCGGAGGGCGAAGGCGACCAGGCGGTGGCGCGTCGCCTCCTCACCCGGACGGCCGATTCGCTGATCGAAGAGATCCGTGGATCCATCAACTACTACCTGACCCAGGCGGGCGAGCACTCGCTCGGCCGCCTCGTCGTCTCCGGCAACGGCGCCCGCCTGCCGCATCTCGCCAACCGGATCGCTCGGGCCCTGGGAACCCGGGTCGAGCCGGTGCGGGTGCTCGATCACGTCGGAGTGGGGCGCCTTCAGATGACCGAGAGCCAATTGCTCGACCTGCAGCCGGTGCTCCCGGCCTCGGTCGGGCTCGCCATGTGGGGCAAGTTCGTCGTCCCCCCGACCGCCCGATTCGCCCATGTCGCCTGATCTGCCATGAGACCGATCAACCTGCTTCCGCCCGAAGCCGTTCGCAGGCTGGCGGCTCGCCGCAAGGTGGGCTTCTGGGTGGCGCTCGGACTCCTCTACGTGGCCGCGCTCGTGATGGGTGTGATGTGGTGGAACACCCGGGTCGACGCGACCCAGGAAGCCCTCGAGGAACAGCAAGCGATCAACGCCGAACTCGACGCCGAGGTCAATGCCCTCGTCGCCGCCGACGACCTGGCGGCTCAGTATGCCGAGCAGGTGCTCCTCACTTCGGTGGTGCTCGCCCAGGATGTCGCGTGGGGTCGCCTGCTGAACGACTTCGGACGCCTCATTCCCGAGCGCGTCTGGCTGGACTCCTTCGTGGGGACGTCGTTGCCGGGCACTCCCGGGCTCGTGGGAAGGGTGGCGGTTGCGGGGAGAGGCTTCGACTTCCGAGACGTGTCGGCGTGGCTTCGGTCGCTCGACGAAGAGCAATTCCCCGGCATCGCAGGTACCTGGGTGACGAATGCCTCCGAGTCGGGTTCGGCCGTGACCGGTGAGACGTTGATCAACTTCGATTCATCGACGGGGCTCACCGAGGCGGCCGTGTCCAGCCGGCTCGAGGAGCGGATCCCGGTGGTGGTTCCCGGATGAGCCGCCGGGTCACCGCCCTCGTCCTCTTCGTCATCCTGGCGGTCACCGCGGCCTGGTGGTTCTTCCTCATTTCTCCCCGCAACGCCCGGATCGCCGAGCTGAGGGATGATCGTGACGCCGCGGTTGCCGAGGCCGACCGGCTGCGGGCCGCCATCGCCCAGCTGCAGGCGGTCCAGGAGAACGACGTCGCCTACCTCGCCGCCATCGGCAAGCTGGAGGCGGGTATCCCCAAGCGTGCCGAGCTGGCGGTCTTCATCGAGGAGGTGACGGCGCTGGCCGAAGAGGTGGGGGTGAATCTCGAGGCGATCTCGCCGGCGGAGCCCGCTCCGGTGCAAGGTCTCGACGCCTATGAGATCGGCGTCTCGCTCGCCATGACCGGAGAGTATTTCGAGCTCCTCGGGTTCCTGTTCGGGCTCGACGACATGGAGCGAATCGTGGTGGTCGACAGCGTGGCCATCACCGCCACTTCCGCCGGTGCCGGGGAGGTGGAGGAGACGACGACCACGACGACGGTCGCCGGTGGGGACACCACGAGCACGACGTCGACCAGCACGACGACCACCACCGTCCCGTGGATCGAAGAGGATTCGTTGTCGATCGCCCTGAGCATCAAGCTCTACACGAGATCACCGCTGCTGCCGATCCTCACCGCGGAAGAGGTCGAGGGTGAAGGTGGGGCGCAGCAGGAGGGTGACAACCTCGAGGGCGATGCCGCCGAACCCGGGCAGGGGATCGAGTTCGAGCCGGTGGAGGGCCCGCCCCCCACCATCGGTGAAGCGTCCGGGGGCTTGCCGTGAGAAGCGCAACGCGCAGCCTGACTGCCTCGGTCGTGGCGATCCTCCTGGTGGCCACTGCCGTCGTCTCGGTCTGGCTGATCGCCACCAGCGGAGTGTTTGCGGCCGCCGGCCCGGGATTGGATGGGCCTCTCCCGGCCGCGCCGGGGACGATCGCTCCGCTCGCGGCCGCGGACGATGGGCTCGGGCTGACCTCGGCATTCCAGGTGGCCCCGCCTCGCGATCCGTTCCAGCCGCTCATCGAAGGCACGACGACGACCACCGGTGTGATCACGACGACCACCGGGGGCACCACGACCACGACCGGTGATGGCACGACCACGACCACCGCCGGTGACGGCGCGACAACGACCACCGAGGGCTTCGAGCCGGAGACCCGCAGGGTGGTGTTGCTCGAGATCCGCGACGAGGACGGCACCAGAAAGGCCGTGGTGACGGTCGACGGCGAGACCTACATCGTGGCGGTCGGCGAGACCTTTGCGGAGAACTTCAAGGTGGTCAGCCTCTCCGAAAACAACGGCGTGTTCCTCTTCGGGGACAGCGCCTTCACTCTGGCGGTGGGCCAGGCGATCCTGAAGTAACCCCGGCTCGGGGGAGTACCATCCCCGCGTCCATGCTGCGTTTTCTGACTGCGGGTGAATCTCACGGGCCGGGCCTCGTGACCATCGTCGAGGGCCTCCCGGCCGGTCTCGAGGTGTCGTCCGATGGGTTGGCGGCCGAACTGGCTCGTCGGCGTCACGGCTACGGCCGTGGGCGGCGCATGGCGCTCGAAGAGGACGAGCTCGAGATCCTGGGGGGTGTGCGGTTCGGACGGACTCTGGGCGGGCCGGTGGCGGTCGTCGTGCGAAACACCGAGTGGCCCAAGTGGGTCGAAGAAATGGCCGTTGGCCCCGGCGAGGCCCGGCGCCCGTTGACGGCGCCCCGCCCCGGGCATGCGGATCTGGCCGGCATGCAGAAGTACGACTCCCACGACGCCCGGGACATCCTGGAGCGAGCCTCCGCCCGCGAGACCGCAGCCCGGGCCGTGGCCGGGTATCTGGCGAGGGCTCTGCTCGAGACCGTGGGGACGTCGGTGCTCAGCCACGTGGTGCGCATTGGGAGCGTGGCCGCCGACCTCGTGCCCGGGCCCGACGACGCCGACCGGATCGACGCCTCACCGGTACGAACCCTCGACGCCGACGTCGAGCAGGCGATGGTGGCCGAGATCGACCGGGCCAAGGAGGATCGCGACACGCTCGGCGGGGTGGTCGAGGTCGTGGCCTTCGGAGTGATCCCGGGGCTGGGGAGCCACGTTCACTGGGACCGGCGCATCGATGCGCGTTTGGCGGAGGCGTTGATGTCGATTCACGCCATCAAGGCGGTGGAGGTCGGTGACGGGCTGGCTTCGGCGGCACGCCGCGGCTCGGAGGCGCACGATGAGATCGTGCTCGTCGAGGGCGAGGCCCGCCGGGTCTCCAATCGCGCCGGCGGTATCGAAGGGGGGATGACGACGGGCGATCCGGTGAGGGTGCGGGCCGCCATGAAGCCGCTCTCCACGCTCATGCGGGCCTTGCAGACCGTGGACGTCGCCACCGGTGAGCCGGAGAAGGCCATCCGGGAGCGCAGCGATGTGTGCGCCGTTCCGGCAGCCGGGGTGGTGGCCGAGCACATGGTCTGCTGGGTCTTCGCCGACGAACTCGTGCGTAAGTTCGGCGGCGACACCGTCGGAGATCTGTCGGCCGCGGTCGCGCATTACCGGCGGCGCCTCGAGCGCTTCCCATGATCACGCTTTGGTTGACCGGCATGATGGGTGCCGGCAAGACGACCATCGGCCGATTGGTGGCCGCTCTGACCGACCGCCCCTTCGTCGACCTCGACGACACCGTGGAGGGCGCAGCGGGGCGATCGGTGCGCCGGATCTTCGCCGACGACGGTGAGGAGGCGTTCCGCGACCTCGAGAGTGTGGCGGTGAGGACGGTTGCGGGTCGCGATGCCGTGGTGGCCTGTGGGGGCGGTGCCGTGCTTCGACCGGGGAACCGCGCGGTGATGCGGGAGCACGGGGTGGTGGTGTGGCTGCGGGCTCTTCCCGAGACGCTGGCCGGCAGGCTCGAGGGGGCCGCCGATCGGCCGCTGCTGGCGGGGCCCGATCGGGTGGGCTCTCTCGCCGTCCTGGAGGCGGAACGGCTGGAGGCCTACCGGGCGGCCGCTCACTTCACGGTCGCCACGGACGAACGGACTCCGGTTGAAGTGGCCGAGGAGGTCCTCGCGTTGTGGCGGTGATCGAGGTCCCCGGCGCCAGCGAGATCCACGTGGGCCGCTCGTTCCTGGATGCCGGCACGGTGCTGGGATCGGACCGGAGATCGGTGACGGTCGCGGTGGCCTGCCAGCCGACCGTCGTCGCCGTGGCCGAGGGCCTCGCCGGGGCATTGCGGGAAGCCGGGGCACGCTCCGAGGTGAGAGTCCTCCCCGATGGGGAGGCGGCCAAGGAACTCCCGGTCATCGCCGAGTTGTATCAATGGCTCGCCGATCTCGGCATGCATCGATCCGACGTCCTCGTCGGGGTCGGCGGGGGAGCGTTGACCGATGCTGCCGGGTTCGCCGCGGCGACCTATCTGCGCGGTATCGAGTTCGTGAACGTTCCGACCACACTGCTCGGCGCGGTGGACGCCTCGGTCGGTGGGAAGACCGGGGTCAATCTGGGAGCCAAGAACCTGGTCGGCGCCTTCGCTCATCCCACCAGGGTGGTGATCGACGTCGACGTCCTCGAACTCCTGCCCCCCGACCTCAAGCGGCAAGGCGCGGCCGAGGCGCTCAAGGCGGGAATGATCGGAGACGAGCGGCTCGTGGCCCTGCTCGAGACGGAGGGCCTCGATGCGGATCTGGAGGAGGTGGTCGTCCGGGCGGTGGCGGTGAAGGCGGACGTGGTGGGGCGCGATTTCACCGAGCGAGGCGAACGGGCCTTCCTCAACTACGGCCACACCGTCGGCCACGCACTCGAGGTGGCGCTGGATCTCTCCCACGGCGAGGCCGTGGCGGTGGGGATGGTGGCGGCGGGCCGAGTATCGGCGATTCGGTGCGGTTTTGCCGATGAAGCGCGTCAGAACGAGGCGATCGCCCGCCTGGGGTTGCCGCTCGCAGCGCCCGACGCCGATCCCCGCCGGGTGAGGGACCTCCTCGGATTCGACAAGAAGCGTGATGCCACGGGACTGCGGATGGTGCTCCTCGACGCCATCGGCGTCCCCAAGGTGGAGCACGTGGCGCCCGCTACCGTAGAGGCCGCCCTCGCGGCGGTCGGAATCGATGCATAGGAGCCACATGGAACACAAGGGACGGGTCGACGCGCTCGCCGAGTCCATCGGCGACCCGCTGCTGGTGACCCGGCCGGCCCACCTCCGCTACCTGCGGGGGTTCGCCGGGAGCAACGGCTACCTCCTCGTGCATCCCGACGGGGGATCGGTGTTCGTGACGGACGGCCGCTACGGGGAAGCAGCCGAGCCACTCGTCGACGCCTTGAGCGAGTCCCGCCTCGAGGTGTACACCGGCGAGGTGATGGGCGCGCTCGACGGTGTGCTCCGGGGCATGGAGACGGTAGCGGTGGAAGCCGACGCCGTGACGTGGGGCTTTGTTCGTTCGCTCGAGGCCAAGACCTCGACCCGCCCGATGCCGACCACCGGTTCGGTGGAGCGCCTGCGCCGAACCAAGGATGAGGCCGAGGTGGCGGCACTGCGGGCTGCGGCCGCAGCCACCGATGTCGCTTTCGCCGAATTGGAGGCCCTGACGGCCGACGCCGATTCGGAGCGCGAGTTGGCCTGGGCCCTGGTGTCGTCGATGCGCCGCCACGGCGGCGATCCGGCGGGTTGGGATCCGATCGTCGCCGTCGGTTCGGGAGCTTCGGTGCCGCACCACCGGACCGGTGCGGCCCGACTGGAGCCTGGCCTGCTGCTCCTCGATTACGGCTGTGTGGTCGACGGCTACCACTCCGACATGAGCCGTACCGTGTGGCGGGGTGGAGTTCCGGATGCCGACCTGGTGGACGTCCATCGGGCCGTGTCCGAGTCACAGCAAGCCGCCATCGAGGCGGTCGCCCCCGGAGTGTCCTGCGGCGACGTCGATGCGGCGGCCCGCGCCGTGCTCGCCTCCTACGGGTACGAGGATTACTTCCTGCACAGCACCGGTCACGGGGTCGGCCTCGAGATCCACGAGGAACCATGGGTGCGCCGCGGCAACGAGGATCGCCTCGAGGCCGGCAATGTGATCACGATCGAGCCCGGTGTCTACCTGCCGGGGAAGGGCGGTGTTCGCATCGAGGACATGGTGCTGGTCACGTCCGACGGGCCGGAGGTCCTGACGGAGTCGCCACGGGAGATGATGCCGACATGATTTCGACCAACGATGTGAAGCCGGGGATGGCACTCGACCTGGACGACGGGGTGTTCCAGATCGTCGAGTACCAGCACGTGAAGCCGGGGAAGGGGAAGGCCTTCGTGCGAACGAAGCTCAAGAACCTTCAGACCGGCGCCGTGGTGGACCGAACGTTCCGCGCCGACGAGCCGGTCCAGCAAGCCGTGATCGACCGGCGCGATCACCAGTTCTTGTATCAGGACGATCTCGGATTCCACTTCATGGACGGGGAGACCTACGCCCAGATGACCCTCCCGGCGGATCAGGTGGGTCAGGCGGCCGATTATCTGGTGGAGGGCGCCACCGTTCTGTTGGGCATCTATCAGGAGCGCCCGATCACGATCGACCTGGCCGCCTCGGTGGAGCTAGAGGTCGTCGCGGCCGAGCCCGGCGTCAAGGGCGACCGGGTCTCGGGGGCGACCAAACCGGTGACGACGGAGACGGGTCTGGTGGTCCAGACCCCGCTCTTCGTGGAAGAGGGTGATCGGATCAAGGTCGACACCCGAACCGGGGACTACATCACCCGGGTCTCGTGAAGGACGTCGAATCCGTCGCCGGGGAACTGGCGGCGGTCGCCCGGGGGGAGGCCGATCCGGCCACGGTCTTCGGTGGGCCGGAGCCGCTGCCGCTGTGGGAGGCCGCCGAGCTGATCGAGGACGCCGCCGCCGACCCGGTCGGCTTCGCCGCCCGGCACGGGGACGCGGCCCTCGAGGCACTCAGCGTCGGCACCGAGGGCCTGGCTCGTCTGCGCCGTCTGCTGCGACGCGACGACGCCCTCGCTGCTCTCTATGCGGCCGAGCAGCGAGACGGGCCACCGAACGTCGAGGACCTCGGCGAGGAGGCGGCCGGGCTGGCGCTGGGGACGTGGGAGGAGCGGGCCGAGCTCGACCGGGCGATCGGTGGAGCGGCCGTCGGCTGGACGGTGGCCCGGATGCCACCGGTCGATCGGTCGATTCTCCGTCTCGCTCTCTTCGAGTTGCTCCGGCGCCCGTCGACGCCCCCGGCGGTGGTCGTGTCCGAAGCGGTGCGGCTGGCCAAGGCCTACTCGACTCAGGAGAGCGGCCGGTTCGTCAACGGCGTCCTCGGGGAACTGGCGCGGCGTCTGGAGTGAACCCCGGCGTGCTACGGTGACGCCGTCCGTCCTTTAAGACCGGTCCCGTGAGGCCGGAAAGGAGAAGCAGATGAACGATCGACATGCCGCCCGTCGGGCGGCCTTTTCTTTGCCATGCGGCAGGTGATGGAGGCGGGCGACGTGGGCCGGGCCGTGCGTCGCATCGCCCATGAGATCGTCGAGCGGAATCGAGGGGTCGGTGATGTGGTGCTGGTGGGCATCCACACCCGCGGCGTTCCCCTGGCCGAACGGCTGGCCGCAGTGCTGTCAGAACTGGAGGACGTCGAGGTGCCGGTGGGTGTGCTCGACATCGCCCTGTACCGGGACGACGTGGGCATGAGGCCGACGCCGGTGGTCGGCGAGACCTCGATCCCGGTCGAGATCGATGATCGGGTCGTGGTGCTGGTCGACGATGTGTTGTTCACCGGGCGAACGGTGCGGGCTGCTCTCGACTCGCTCACGGATCTGGGACGGCCGAGGCGGGTCGAGCTGGCGGTGCTCGTCGACCGGGGCCATCGGGAGTTGCCCATCAGGGCCGACTACGTCGGGAAGAACCTGCCCACGTCGACGACCGAACGGGTGGCCGTTCGAGTCGTCGAGGTCGACGGCAGCGACGGGGTGAGCATCGAGGAGGCCGGATGAAGCATCTTCTCGGAATCGAAGGGACGACCCGTGAGGAACTCGAGGGCATCCTCGACGACGCCGACGGCTTCGTCGAGGTCCTCGACCGATCCATTCCCAAAGTCCCCGCATTGCGGGGCAAGACGGTGGCCACCGTCTTCTTCGAGCCGTCCACTCGAACGCGACTGTCGTTCGAGCGGGCTGCCAAGGCCCTCTCGGCCGACACCATGAGCTTCTCGCCCGGGACTTCATCGCTGTCGAAGGGCGAGAGCCTGAAGGACACCGTGCTGACCCTCGAGGCCATGGGTTCGGATCTCATGGTCATCCGGCACAAGGCCGTCGGTGCCGCCCGGCGAGTGGCCGACTGGACCTCGGTGCCGATCGTCAACGGCGGCGATGGTGCTCACCAGCACCCGACGCAGGCGTTGCTCGATGCTCTCACGATTCGGCGCCACTTCGGCAAGCTGGAGGGTCTCGACATCGCCATCGTCGGCGACATCCGCCACTCGCGAGTCGCCCGCTCCAACGTCCTGGCGTTTGCCGCGCTCGGTGCCCGCGTGACGTGTGTGGCGCCGCGCACCCTGCTGCCGGTGACGATGGACGGTTGGCCGGCGGTCGCTTCCGGCTCCCTCGACGAGGTGATCGGAGAGGTCGACGTCGTGTACTTGCTGCGGGTTCAACGGGAAAGGGGCGGGGCGTCTGTGTTCCCGTCTCTCCCCGAGTACGTGGAGCGGTACGGCCTGACGCGGGAGCGCTTCGAACGGCTGCGCCCGGAGGCGATCGTCATGCACCCCGGGCCGATGAATCGGGGGGTGGAGATCGGCGACGACGTGGCGGACGATCCCAGGTCGCAGGTGCTGGATCAGGTGAGGATGGGTGTCGCCGTGCGCATGGCGGTGCTGTATCGGCTGCTGGGAGGTGAACTCGATGAGTGAGGGACACGACCTGACCCTGAGGGGGGGCCGAGTGCTGACTCCCGGGGGCATGACAGAGGCCGACGTCCACATTCGCAACGGCGTCGTCGTCGAGGTGGGACCGGGCCTCGACGTGTCGGGGGAAGCGCTCGACTGCGTGGGATGCTGGGTCGGTCCGGGGCTCGTCGATCCACACACCCACCTGCGTGAGCCGGGCTGGGAGTGGAAGGAAGACGTTGCGTCCGGGTCCCGGGCCGCGGCGGTCGGCGGGTTCACCGCTGTCGTGGCCATGCCCAACACCGATCCGCCGATCGACGCAGGGCATCTGGCACGATTCGTGGCCGAGCAGGGCCGCAGGACCGGGTTGGTCCGGGTTGTGTCCGCCGGCTGCATCAGCGCCGGGCGCTCCGGTGAGCATCTCGCCCATCTCGACGAACTGTGGAAGGCCGGTGTCCGCATCTTCACCGACGACGGTGATTCGGTGGCCGACGCCGGCCTGCTGCGGCGGGCGATGGAATACCTCGCCGAACTGGGAGGTGTGGTGGCACAGCACGCCGAGGATGCCGGGCTGACCCGGGGCGGCCACGTCCACGAGGGAGTGGTCTCCGCCGAGCTCGGATTGGCCGGGATCCCGGCGGAGGCGGAGGAGACCGTCGTGGCCCGGGATCTCTCACTGGTCCGTCTCACCGGAGCCTCGTACCACGTGCAGCACGTGTCGACGGCCGGCACGGTGGCGCTCGTGCGCGAGGCCAAGGCCGACGGTCTCCCGGTGACCGCGGAGGTGACGCCGCACCACCTGTTCTTCGACCACACAGCAGCGCTGTCCACCGACTCGGCCTACAAGATGTATCCGCCGCTGCGCCGGTCGGAGGACGTGGCGGCGGTGCGGGAGGCATTGTCCGACGGCACGATCGACATGATCGGGACCGATCACGCTCCGCACGCCTCCCACGAGAAGGACGTGCCTTTCGAGGAGGCCCCGCGCGGGGTGATCGGCTTGGAGACGGCCGTGGGGGCCGTGCTCACCGCCACCGGTCTCGGACCCGAGGCGCTGTTCGCAAGGATGTCAATGGCGCCGGCCCTGCTGGCGGGACTCGAGGACCAGGGGCGGCCGATCGGAGCGGGGTCTCCGGCGTCGGTGGTGGTCATCGATCCGGAGGCTTCCCACGTCGTGGAGGGCTTCGTCTCCAAATCGCGAAACAGCCCCTTCCGGGGGAGGACGCTCAAGGGTGCGGTCCGCCACACGATCTTCGAGGGGCGGATCACGGTGCGCGACGGCAAGGTCCTCGGGTGATCGGGGGCGTCCGGTGGACCTGACCACTCGACTCGGGAGCCTGGATCTGCGAAGCCCAATCGTTGCCGCTGCGGGAACGGTCGGGTCGGTGGTCGACTTCGTTCGCGTCGGCGCTCTGGAGCACTACGGGGCGGCGGTCGCCAAATCGGTGAGCGGCGAGCCGTGGTCCGGCCGCCCTGCTCCGCGGCTGGCGCCCGTGGGAGCCGGCATGTTGAACGGGATCGGCATCCAGAACCCGGGCATCGATGCCTGGGTCCGAGAGGTCGGGCCGGGACTGGAGGACGTGGGCGTCCCGGTATGGGGCTCGGCGGTGGGCAAGACGCCCGCAGAATTCGCCCGAGTCGCCGCCGCCTTGGCCGAATCGGGGGTGACGGCGGTCGAGGTCAACCTCTCGTGCCCCAACCTGGATGGGGAAGGCATGTTCGCACTCGATCCGGGGGCTTCGGCCGAGGTCGTCGCCGCGGTGCGGGCCGCCGTTTCGCTTCCGGTCGGCGCCAAACTGTCCCCGAATGCCGCCGATATCGTGGCCGTGGCCGCGGGCGTCGTCGATTCGGGCGCCGACTTCCTCGTCTTGACCAACACGGTCTGGGGCGCCGCCATCGATCCGGTGACCCGGCGGCCGCGCCTGTCGGGGGTCATCGGCGGCCTGTCCGGGCCCCCGCTGAAGCCGATCGCCCTGCGCTGTGTGCTCGAGGTGCATCGGGCGCTCCCCGAGGTGCCGATCGTCGGATGCGGGGGAGTGCGGTCCGGCGCAGACGTCGTCGAGTACCTGCTTGCGGGAGCGGCGGCGGTGGCCGTCGGCACCGCTCACTTCGCCGAGCCGAGGGCGGGCCGGCGGATCCTGCGGGAGATGCGCCGCTTCGGCCGCCGCCACGGTGTGGCCTCGGTCGCCGAACTCATCGGGGGAATGGAGGCAGGGTGACATGAGCGGGGTGAGATGAGCAGGGCGAATCCGATCATCGTGGCGTTGGACGTTCCGTCCGCGGAGGAGGCGGTGCGCCTGGCGCAGCGTCTGGCGCCGCACGTCGGCGGGTTCAAGGTGGGTTTGGGGTTACTCCACGGCCCCGGCCCGGGGGTCGTGGGGGCCCTGGCGCAGCTCGGACCGGTGTTTGCGGACGCAAAGCTGCACGACATCCCGACGCAGGTCGAAGCGGCGGCGCGGCGGCTCGGTGAGTACGGGGCGCGGTGGGTCACGGTCCACGCCTCCGGGGGTGTCGAGATGATGGACGCCGCTCGGAGCGGCCTGGGGGCGAGGTCGGAGACCGCCGGGATCCTGGCGGTGACCGTGCTCACGAGTCTCGATGCGCCCTCGCTGGCCACACTCGGCCTCGGGAACCGACCGGGCCGTTTGGTGGCCCGTCTCGCCAAGGCTGCTGCGGCGGCCGGTGTGGAAGGGATCGTGTGCTCGGCACGGGAGCTGGGCGATGTGGCACAGGTTGCTCCGGGATTGGTGAGGGTGACGCCGGGCATTCGGCCCGACGGGTCCACCGGGGACGATCAGCGGCGCGTTGCCACCCCCGAGGAGGCGGTGGAGCGCGGTGCCGACTACCTGGTCGTGGGTCGCCCGATCACCGCAGCGGCCGATCCGGAGAAGGCGGCCGCCGATCTGGCAATCCGTCTCGGGATCCGCGCCCATTGATAGAGTGCGCGCAACGGAACGGAGGACGCATGGGACCACCAAAGCTGACGCCGGAACAGCGGGCGAAGGCGCTGGAGAAGGCGGCGGCTGCGCGGCGTCAGCGCGCCGAGCTCAGGGAGTTGATCAAGAACGGGACGGTCACGCTCCCCGAGGTCCTCGAGCGGGCCGAGCACGATGAGACGGTGGCCGGGATGAAGGTGAAGGCGGTCCTGACGGCCATGCCCGGCCTGGGCAAGGTCAAGGCCTTCCGGCTCATGGAGAGCCTCGAGATCGCCGAGAACCGGCGGGTGAGGGGTCTTGGAGCCCGCCAAAGGAAGGCACTGCTCGACGCTCTTTCCTGACCAGCCCCGACGCGGCCGGCTCATCGTCATCACCGGGCCTTCCGGTGTCGGCAAGAGCAGCGTCGTGGAGGGGCTGATTCACCGGTTGCCGTTCCACTTCTCGGTGTCGATGACGACGCGAGCGCCCCGTCCCGGGGAAGAGGAGGGCGTGGACTACCTGTTCGTCGACGACGCCCGGTTTGCGAAGGCCGTTGCCGCCGGCGAGCTGGCGGAGTGGGCGGAGTACAGCGGCCACCGCTACGGGACGCCCAAGGCCGGTCTCGAGATCCATCTGGCCCGGGGTGAGGATGTGCTCCTCGACATCGAGTTGCACGGGGCCCGCCAGATCAAGTCGGTCTACCCCGAGGCTCTGCTCATCTTCATCGAGCCCCCCGACCCGGCCGTGCTCGAGGAGAGGCTGCGGGGCCGGGGGGACACCACGGAGGCGGAGATCGCCGAGCGTCTCGCAGTCGCCGAAGCCCAGATCGCCGAGGGGCGGGGGTTGTTCGACCACTTCGTGATCAACGACGACCTTGTATCCGCTGTCGACCGGGTGGCCGGTATACTGTCGGCTTCCCGACGCCTGGATTCCTCATGATGATCGATCCACCCATCGAGACCTTGCTGGAACGCACCGACAACCGGTTCACGCTCGTCGTCCTCTCGGCGCGCCGTGCCCGGCAAATCAACGCGTACTACAACCAGCTGGGAGAGGGCATCGGCAGCTTCGTGCCTCCGCAGGTGCACTCACTCTCGCGCCAGCCCCTCTCTCAGGCCTTCGAGGAGATCGCCGCCGACAAGCTCGTCGTCGACGCCGGCGAGTAGGCAGATGCTGGCGGGCCGTCGCGTCCTGCTGGGAGTCACCGGGGGGGTCGCCGCCTACAAGTCAGCCCCGTTGGCTCGTCGCCTCGTCGAAGCCGGGGCGGAGGTGCGCTGCATCATGACCGGCAGCGCCCTCGAGTTCCTCGGCCCTCAGACCATGGCCGCCATCACCGGCCACCCCCCGGTGACTCGCTGGTTCGGAGGCGAGACGGTCAGTGTGCACACCGAGTTGGCGCGATGGGCCGACGTCATCGTGGTGGCCCCCGCCACCGCGGCGACGCTGGCCCGGATCGCCGTCGGCCTCAGTGAGGACATCCTCGTGGCCACGATTCTCGCCTCGACCGCACCGTTGATCGTGGCGCCGGCCATGCACACCGAGATGTGGGAGCACCCGGCCACCCGTCGCAACATGGAGACGATTCGCGCCGACGGCCACACCGTGGTCGGCCCGGCGGTGGGTGCACTGGCCGGCGGCGACGAGGGTCCGGGGAGGATGGTGGAACCCGAGGAGATCGTCGAGGCCCTTGTTGGGGTGGTTGCCGACGGGCCCCTCTCCGGCCGTCGCGTGCTGGTGACGGCGGGGGGGACCCGGGAACCGATCGATCCCGTCCGCTTCATCGGGAATCACTCCTCGGGGAAGATGGGAGCCGCCGTGGCCGCCGAGGCGGCTCGGCGCGGGGGGAGCGTGACCGTGGTATCGACGGTCGACCTCGGCATCGTCCCCGGGGTCGAGGTGGTGAGAGTGGAGACCGCCGAGCAGATGGCCGAGGCGGTGTGGAGCCGGGCTGCCGGGGTCGACGTGGCCGTGTTGGCGGCTGCCGTGGCCGACTTCCGCCCCTCCGAACCGGCGGCCGGGAAGCTCCGGCGTAACGACGGCCCACCGGAGATCCCGCTCGAGCCGACTCCCGACATCTTGCGCGGGGTCGCCGACATGAGCCCCCGTCCGCTCTTGGTCGGGTTCGCCGCCGAAACCGGTCCGGCCGAGCACGCCGTGGAGAAGGGCAAGGAGCAGCGCGTCGATCTCCTGGTCGCCAACGACGTCACCGAATCCGATTCGGGGTTCGGCACCGAGACCAACCGGGTATCGCTCGTCCGGCCCGACGGGTCGATCGAAGCATGGGATCTCCTTCCCAAGGTCGAGGTGGCGGCCCGGCTGTGGGACGTGATCCAGGGGATGCTGGAGGACGGCGGCTCCTGACCAGGATCGCCCGCGTCGTCCCCGATCTCGCCACGTTCGCCGTCGACGACGGCTTCGCCTACGCGGTGCCCGATGGACTCGATGTCGGCGTCGGCTCCATGGTCCGGGTGCCTCTCGGGGGGCGACGGGTCCGGGGGTACGTCGTCGCCGTCTCCGACGGTTCGCCCGAGGGCCTCAAGGAGGTGGTGGCGGTCTCGGGGGACCTCCCCATCTTCGATCGAGATCTGCTCGAGGTGCTTCGCTGGGCGGCCGTGCACTACGTGGCCCCCCTGGCCACCCTGCTGGCCAAGGCCGCTCCACCCAACCTGCCTCGTGCCCCCTTCGACCGCAATCATCAGGCTCCCGAAGGAGATGCTCCGGCCAGGAACCGCACCCGGTACTGGCTCGGGTCCGGGCCGTGGGAGGCGAAGGTCGGTGATGTCGTAGAGGGCGCGGCCGGGCGGTCGGCGTTGGTGGTGGCGCCGTCGCTGGCCGAGGTCCGGCATCTGGCCGAGGAGTTGGGACGGCGGTTCCCCGGTCGGGTGCGGGTCGCCTCGACCGGGCTCGGCAACGCCGAGATGACCAGGGTCTGGTCGGAGGCAGCCGCCGCCCCCGGGTTGGTCGTGGTGGCGACCAGGGATGCGGCACTGTGGTCGATCGCGGGTCTCGGCTCGGCGGTGGTGGTCGGCGAGGGGAGGCGCGGCCTCAAGGATCGCGCCACCCCCACCGTCGACGCCGCCAAGGTGCTCTGGCGCCGGTCGACGGTGGAGCGCTTCTCCCTGGTCCTGTGCGGGCTCGTGCCCACCACCGATGCCCTGGCCCGGGCGCCCCAACTCTCCCGGGTCGAGTCGGGTCGGTTGTGGGGATTGGTGGAGCTCGTCGATCGGAGGAAGGACCCTCCGGGAGGCGGGGTGATCGGGACGACCGTCAGGCGGGCCCTGCATGCCGTGCTGCGGCCGGGCGGTCGGGCGTTCGTCCTGGCCGACCGCAGGTCCTCGGCTCAGCGGTGTGTCCGCTGCCGGATCCTGCGGCTGTGCCCGGCCTGCGGCTCTCATCCGGGTCGTTCACCCGCGTGCCCCCGCTGCGGGACGGGCCTCGGCGGGTGCTCCGAGTGCGGGGGAGCCCGCTTCGAGCCGCTCGGGGCCGGGGTGGGGCGCATCCGTCATGAATTGGGCGGGTTCCTCGGATCGGATGCGGTGGGCGAGGCCGGGGACGGCCGTCCGGTCGTGATCGGCACCGAGCGGGACCTGGCCGCTCTCGACACCGTCGACCTCGCGGTCGTCGTCGACGGGGATGGACCGCTGCGGGCCCCCCACTACCGGGCGGTCGAGGACGGGCTTCGCCTGATGGCGCGCACCGTGGCGGCCGCCGGGAGGGGTCGGGGGAGGAGGGCGATCATTCAGACCTCCGATCCCGGCCACCCGGTCTTCGAAGCCCTGCGGCGGGGCGATCCGGTGCCGGTGCTGGAAGCCGAGGCATCGTCGCGCGCGGCGGCCGGGCTCCCGCCGGGCGGGGAGTTGCTGGTGATCGAGGCGGCCGATGCACCTCCCGACGCCGACGACGTCCTGCGAGCCACCCTCGGGGAGCGAGCCTCACTGCACGGGCCGGCCGACTATCGCGGCCGGCTTCGGTGGTTGGTGCGCGGCACCGACCTGCGAGCGGCCCGGGTGGCACTGCGGGGCGTCGTCCATGAGTGGCGCGAGCACGGTGCCCGGGTCCGGGTCGACGCCGACCCCATCGACCTCTGATCCGGCGTCCCCGAGTAATCTCCCACCGGCAAGGATCCGCGGCAAGGAGGGCCCCGATCGCCGTCTTCCCCATTCGCACGTTTGGTGATCCGGTTTTGCGTACTCCGGCCGCCGAGGTCTCTGGGATCGATGCCGATACCCGCCGCCTCGTCGACGATATGCTCGAAACGATGTATGCCGCACCGGGGGTCGGGCTCGCGGCTCCTCAGATCGGGATTCCCCTCCGGGTGGTGGTCTTCGACATCGGTGAAGGCCCCCACCATCTGATCAACCCGGTGATGGAGGAGACGTCGGGATCCTGGACCTACGAGGAGGGATGCCTGTCGGTTCCGGAACGGTACTGGCCCATCGAACGTCCCGCCTTCGCCCGGGCGAGGGGGCTGAGTCTGGACGGCCGCGACGTCACCTACGAAGGCGATGAGCTGATGGGCCGGGTGTTGCAGCACGAACTCGATCACATCGAGGGCACCCTCCTGCTGGAGCGGCTCCCGCGACGGGCCCGCAAGCTCGCGCTCAAGGAGCTCAGGGAGGAGGCGCTCGGCCTGGCGGGTCCCCAGTGACGGTCGCAGTCTTCTACGGCACCGCTGCGGAATCGATTCCCGTGCTCGCCGCCCTGCGCACGATCGCCGAAGTCCCGCTCGTCGTCACCCAGCCCGATCGAGCCCGGGGCCGATCGGGTCGGCTGCAGCCCCCCCCGGTCAAGATCGCTGCCGGCGCCTGGGGGCTCCCGGTTCTCCAGCCCGAGCGGGCGCTGGAGACGGTCGATGCGGCCGCGTCTTCGAGCCCGGACGTCGCGGTCGTGGCGGCGTTCGGGCAACTCCTGCCGGGTGAGCTGCTGCAGGTTCCCCGACACGGCTTCGTCAACGTCCACTTCTCGACCCTGCCTCGGTGGCGGGGTGCCAGCCCGGTCGTCCGGGCGATCCTGGCCGGGGACGCAGAGACCGGAGTCACGATCATGCAGGTCGACGAAGGCCTCGACACCGGTCCGATCCTGGCGCATCGCGCGGCTCGGATCGGGGAGATCGAGACGGCCGGCGAGCTGACCGCCCGGCTCGCCGGGCTCGGCTCGCAGCTCCTGATCGAGACCTTGCCCCGCTACCTGGCGGGCGACCTCGAACCGCTCCCGCAGGATGACTCGGGGGCCACCGCTGCCGCCAAGGTCAGAGTTGAGGAAGCCTTCGTCGACCCCGTGCGGCACGGGGCGAGGTCGGTGCTGCTGGCGGTGCGGGCGTTCAACCCGAGGCCCGGTGCCTGGGCGACGGTCGGGGGAGCTCGCCTCAAGCTGTGGCGCGCCCGGGAGGTGTCGATCGGCGACGTCGAGCCGGGGGTGGCCGTGGTGAGGAGCGATGCCGTCCTGCTCGGGGCGGGGGACGGCGTGGTCGAACTGATCGAGGTGCAACCAGAAGGCCGCGGTCGGATGTCGGCACGCGACTGGATGCTCGGCCGCCGGGACGAACCGGCCCGCTTCAGCGAATGACGACGCCGCCGAGGTCGTCCTCGGCCGGCGGATAGTCCATCTGGAGGCTCTCGAGCGTCTCGACGAGCACCGAAGCCACGATGAGGTTGCGGTACCACTTGCGATCGGCGGGGACCACGAACCAGGGAGCCCATGGGGTGCTGGTGCGCGACAGCACCTCCTCGTAGGCGGCGGTGTAGTCGTCCCAGCGCTCCCGTTCGGCCAGGTCACCGAGGCTGAACTTCCAGTGCTTGGACGGGTCGTCGAGCCGGGCCCGGAGGCGCTCCGCCTGCTCCTCCCGGGAGATGTGGAGGAAGAACTTGCGAATGGTGGTCCCCTCGTCGGCGAGGAGCCGTTCGAAGTCGTTGATGTGGTCGTAACGGCGGGACCACACCGCTTCCTCCACCAAGCCGTGGACCCTCACGACGAGGACGTCCTCGTAGTGGCTCCGGTTGAAGATGGTGATCTGACCGTTCCCCGGCGTCTGGGCATGCACCCTCCACAGGTAGTCGTGGGCGAGCTCCTGGGGCGTCGGTTTCTTGAAGGAGGCCACCCTGACCCCGGCCGGGTTGACGCCCTCGAACACATGGCGGATGGTGCCGTCCTTGCCCCCGGTGTCCATCGCCTGGAGCACGATGAGCACCTTGTGCTTCCCCTCGGCGTAGAGGAGCTCTTGGAGTTCCTCGAGGCGGTCGGTCAGGTCGTTGAGGTGGGTCTTGCCCTCGTCCTTGTCGCCTCCGAAGGCGCGGGAGTCCCGGGGATCTCGATCGGCGAGGTGAACGGGCGTGTCGGCGGGGATCCGGTAGTACTCCATGAGGGCCAGCCTACGGAGACGCGCGGCCTGTCTCGACCGTGATGACCGGAAGGGGCCTCTTCGCATGCTCAGGTCGTCCGCCGGGATGGAGTGAGTACCTCGAGGGATCCTGCCCCGGGGAGTGTGAGGTCCCGGGGCACCGGCCGCGATACACTCGCCGATCGTGAGCGCCAAGCCGCCCCGAGTCGCCCCGTCGCTGCTCGCCGCCGATTTCTCCCGCTTGGCCGAAGAGGTGGCGCGGGTGGAGAATCACGTGGATCTGCTGCACGTCGACGTGATGGACGGGCATTTCGTGCCGAATCTCTCGTTCGGAATGCCGGTGATCGAATCGTTGCGCCCCACCACCGGGCTCTACTTCGATTGCCACCTGATGGTCACCAACCCGGTCTCGCTCTTCGAGCCGCTCGCGGCGGCCGGGGCCGATCTGGTCACGGTGCACATCGAGGTGCAACCCGACCCGACCGCGGCCGCCACTGCGGCACGCAACGCCGGCCTCGACTTCGGGCTGGTGGTCGATCCCGTCACGCCGTTCGACGCCGTTGCTCCCTTCGTGGAGCTCTGTGACCTGCTGCTGGTGATGTCGGTGCATCCCGGCTTCGGCGGGCAGGCGTTCATTCCCGAGGTCCTGCCGAAGGTTGAAGCGGCCAGAAAGTGGGTTGATTCCCACGGACTATCTGCCGATATCCAGATCGACGGCGGAATCACGCCGGAGACGGCCGGCTCGGCTCGACGTGCCGGGGCAGACGTCTTCGTTGCCGGTACGGCGATCTTCCGGTCGCCCGACCCGGTGGCGGCCGTCGCCGAACTGAGAGCAGCGATCGGGAGCTGATGAGCGAACGAATCCTCGTGATCGATGACGATCCGGACATCGTCCAGTTCGTCCGCGTCAATCTGGAACTCGAGGGGTATCGGGTCGACGTCGCCACCGGGGGACAGGAGGGCATCGACAAGGCTCTCGCCGACCCGCCTGATCTCGTCCTGCTCGACATCATGATGCCCGAGGTCGACGGTCTCGCGGTGATGGAGCGGCTGCAACTCTCACCCGCCACGGCCAACACCGGCGTCGTCCTGCTCACCGCGTTGACCGTGACCGAAGATCGGGTGAAAGGCCTCATGGCCGGCGCAGACGACTACATCACCAAGCCGTTTGCCATCGAGGAGTTGGTCGCTCGGATCGGGGCCGTGCTGCGACGATCCAAGGAGATGCGTGATCTCTCTCCGCTCACCGGGCTGCCCGGCAACTTCCGGATCGCCGAAGAGCTGGAGCGGCGTGTCTTGGCCGCCGACCCGTTCGGGGTCATCCACGCCGACCTCGACAACTTCAAGGCTTTCAACGATCACTATGGGTTCATGCGCGGTGACAACGTGATCAGTTTCACCGCCAACACCCTGATCGAGGCGGCCGTGGCCACCGGGGATCCGACCTGCTTCGTGGGCCACGTCGGTGGCGACGACTTCGTGGCCGTGATGGACCCCGATGTGGCCGACCAGTTCTGCAAGACGGTCATCTCGCTCTTCGACGACGGCATCCTGGATTACTACGACCCGCACGATGCACTGCGCGGCTATGTCGAGGTGATCGACCGGCGGGGGGAGCGCCACGCTTTCCCCATCGTCTCGCTTTCCCTGGGTGTGGCGACCAACCTCAGGCGGAGCTTCACCAGCGCCTGGGAGGCTTCGGCCGTTGCCTCCGAGATGAAGGAGCACGCCAAGGCCGACGCCGGTTCTGCGTACAAGATCGACCGCCGCGGCCGCTGATCGGCTCTCGGGCTCGCCGGCACCGGTACTATTGGCCCCTGAGCCCGTTCTTCGGGGCAGGGTGCAATTCCCGACCGGCGGTGAGAGTCCGCGAACCCCTGACGGGGCCGACCCGGTGCGATTCCGGGACCGACGGTGACAGTCCGGATGGGAGAAGGAGGGCTCGCGGTGCCGTCGCGCCGCGCGCCCAAGGTCCGGGAGGACGACGTGGACGTGCGGCGGCTGATGACCGAGGCGATCGTGGCGGCGGCCGATGCCATGCCCCACCCCAACCCTCGCGTCGGGGCGATCGTGGTGGACCCCACCGGCTCGGTGGTGGGCCGCGGCTCTCATCGCGGTGGTCCGGGGCATCCTCATGCGGAAGTGATCGCCCTCCTCGAGGCGGGCGAACGAGCTCGGAACGGGACCGTGGTGGTGACCCTCGAGCCGTGCGCACACGAGGGACGGACCCCGCCCTGCACCGATCTGATTCTCCGCTCCGGTGTGGCTCGGGTGGTCGTCGGAGCGGTCGACCCCGATCCTCGGGTGGCGGGTCGCGGCATCAAAGTGCTCCGGCGGGCCGGTGTGACGGTCGACGAAGGGATCGAGGCGGAGGCGGTCGAGGGCATGGATCCCGGGTACTTCCACCACCGCCGCACCGGCCGGCCTCGGGTCACCCTGAAGGCCGCCATCACTCTCGACGGCGAAGTGGCCGCCCGTGACGGCTCCTCACAGTGGATCACCTCACCCGAGGCCCGGGCCGACGCTCATCTGCTGCGAAGCCGGGCCGACGCGGTGCTGGTCGGCTCCGGCACGGTGGTCGTCGACGACCCCCGTCTCACCGTGCGCGTCGGTGAGCCGGATCGTCAGCCCCACCCCGTCGTCATCGCCGGCAACCGGCCGCTACCGGCCGATGCCTCGATCCTGGCGCGGAAGCCGACGGTCTTTGCGCCGGCGCCGGTCGATCTGCCCACCGAGGTGGTGGTGCTGCCCGGCTCCGACGGCGTGGATCTGTTCGGTGCCCTCGAGCATCTCGGCTCGGCGGGCATCGTCGACGTTCTGGTCGAGGGCGGCCCGAGGATCGCCTCGGCATTCTGGCGAGCGGGCCTGGTGAGCCACGGCGTGTTCTACCTGGGGGCCCGGATCGCCGGCGGTGCCGGGTCGGGCCCATTGGCGGGAACCTTCGCCACGCTCGCCGACGCCTCACCGATCGTCATCGAGTCGGCGGTTCCCATCGGGCCCGATCTGCGGGTCGACTTCACACCGAGAGGTCCCTGATGTTCACCGGCATCGTCGAGAGAATGGGAACGATCGGCTCGGTGGAACACGCCGGTGGGAGAAGGCGGCTCGTCGTCGAAGCCCCGGAGATCGTGGGTGACATGAACATCGGCGACTCGGTCGCGGTGAACGGCGTGTGTCTCACCGCGGTCGGTGTGGCGTCCGGCGGCTTCGAAGTCGAAGCGGTCATCGAGACCCTGGAGCGCTCCAATCTCGGGGAGTTGAAGCCGGGTGATCACGTCAACCTGGAACGACCGCTGGCCGCAGGCGGTCGGCTGGACGGGCACATCGTCCAGGGGCACGTCGACGGCATGGGGACCCTGCGGTCGATCGAGACCGAGGGGGCGTCGCGGCGGCTGTGGTTCGAGGCGCCGCCGGAATTGCGCCGTTATCTCGTGGAGAAGGGCTCGGTCTCGGTCGATGGAGTGAGCCTGACGGTCTCGGGGGTCGACCCCACCGGGTTCGAGGTCGTCCTCATACCCCACACCCTCGATGTGACGGTGTTCGGTACCCGCCGGGTCGGCGACCGGGTGAACCTGGAGGTCGATGTGCTGGCCAAGTACGTGGAACGGCTCCTGGAGGAGCGGTCATGAGCTTTGCGGCCATCCCCGAAGCGATCGAGGCCGTTCGTCGGGGCGATTTCGTGATCGTGGTCGACGATGCCGATCGAGAGAACGAGGGCGACCTGATCATCGCCGCGGAACGGGTGACCCCCCAGTCGATTGCGTTCATGGTCAATCACACCAGCGGCCTCATCTGTGTTCCCATGCTGGGGGAGCGGCTCGACGAGTTGCGTCTCCCCCTGATGGTCATGGAGAACACCGACTCCCATCGCACCGCCTTCACGGTCTCCGTCGACTACGTCCACGGCACGACCACCGGGATCTCGGCGGCAGATCGGTCGGCCACCATCGCTGCGCTCATCGACCCGGGGGTCCGGCCCGAGGATCTTGCTCGGCCGGGTCACATCTTTCCCCTCCGATATCAGCCCGGAGGCGTCCTGAAGCGGGCCGGACACACCGAAGCCTCCGTCGACCTCGCCCGCATGGCGGGGCTCTACCCGGCCGGGGTCTTGTGTGAGATCGTGAACGAGGACGGCACGATGGCCCGGCTCCCCGAGCTGGAGCGCTTCGCCAAGGAACACGGTGTGCTTCTGGTGAGCATCGCGGACCTGATCGCCTACCGGCGGCGGAGCGAGAAGCTGGTGCGCCGGGTGGCCGAAGCGACGATCCCCACCGACTTCGGAGAGTTCCGGGCGATCGGGTTCGAGTCGCTGCTCGACGGCACCCACCACGTTGCGCTGGTCAGGGGCGAGGTCTCCGGCCGGGAGCCGGTCCTCGTTCGGGTCCACTCCGAATGCCTGACAGGTGACGTCTTCGGCAGCCGCCGATGCGACTGCGGCTTCCAACTGAGGGATGCGCTCGGGAAGATCGCCGAGGAGGGTCGGGGCGTCGTCCTCTACTTCCGCGGCCACGAAGGGAGGGGGATCGGCATCATGCACAAGCTTGCTGCTTACGCCCTCCAGGAACAGGGTCGGGACACGGTCGAAGCCAATGTCGACCTCGGGTTCCCCGCCGACGCCCGTGACTACGGAGTCGGTGCCCAGATTCTGGCCGAGCTGGGGATCACCAGCATGCGGCTTATGACCAACAACCCGGCTAAGCGAGCCGGTCTCGAGGGCTACGGGCTGTCGATCGTCGAGCGGGTCCCGCTGCAGGCGAAGCAGACGCCGGAGAATCGGAGCTACTTGGCGACCAAGGTGGCCAAGATGGGCCACCTGCTCGATCTGGAGAGAGAGGAATGACGCCCTCGGCATCGGATCTCAAGGTGGGGGTGGCGGTCTCCGTCTTCAACGAGGTGGTGACCTCCGGGCTCCTCGACGGCGCCCTGGAAGCGCTGCGGCAAGCCGGGGTAGAGGACCCGACCGTGGTGCGGGTGCCGGGTGCCTTCGAGCTCCCGGTCGTGGCCAAGGCGCTGATCGAAAAAGGGTGTGATTGTGTGGTCGCTCTCGGGGCGGTGATCGAGGGAGAGACGGATCACTACGAGCACGTCGCCACCCAGGCGGCGGCGGGTCTCCGGCAGGTGGCGGCGGCGACCGGTGTGCCGATCGGATTCGGGGTGCTCACCACGCGGGAGTTCGCCCACGCCCGGGAACGGTCATTGCCGGGTCCCGGCAACAAAGGAGCCGAGGCGGCCGAGGCTGCCGTCCGCACCGCACTCCTGCTGCGCACGCTCTAGCCGAATCGGGGGTCGGGAAGAAGCCCGGTAGTAGGGTCGTTGGGTGTCCGCGACCACCGTGCCGCCGCTTCGTCGGGCCCTCAAGGATCGCGCTCCGGACCTCAGCCGGGAACGGGCGCTGTGGGCGGCCGGATACGACGTCGTGGTCGGGATCGACGAGGTGGGCCGGGGCGCCTGGGCCGGTCCGATCGCGGTGGGAGCGGTCGTGCTGCCCGCCGACCGCCGCGTCTACAAAGTCCGCGATTCGAAGATGCTCACCGAGGACGAGCGCGAGGCGCTCTTCGGGAGGATCTCGGCGTGGTGCCGGGCGGCATCGGTGGGCATGGCCTCGCAACACGAGTGTGACGAGATGGGGATGTCCGAAGCACAACGCCTGGCGGCGCGCCGGGCCATCGATGGGCTCGGGCTGGAGATCGACCGGGTCCTGGTCGATGGAAACTGGGACTTCGTGGGTGGCGCCGAGAGGATCGTGGGTGGCGATGCGAGCTGCCTGTCGATCGCGGCGGCCTCGGTGGTGGCGAAGGTCACCCGGGATCGTCTGATGCGCGCCGAATCCGAGCACTATCCGGCCTACGGCTTCGACTCCAACAAGGGCTATCCGAGCCCGGACCACCGAGCGGCCCTCGCCTGGCTGGGGCCCAGTGTCCTGCATCGCCGCTCGTGGGCGTTCATGGACGGGCTTCCCTGGAACGGGTTGTGCCGTGTGGTTCGGCCCGGCGCCCAGGCAACCCTGTTCGACGCCGGGACGTTGCGTTGACAGCGGCTCGGGCCTCCATATACTGATGGCCCACAACCGAGTGAGAAAGAGGGAGCGCTGCTTCCCACCCGGCCACTGCTGGTGCGTCGCGGTTCTTCGAGAAGACGGCAGCACCCTGCCGTCTTTCTTTTCGCTATCGACAGGAGGGTGAGATCGCACAGGAACTCCGTGTGAACGAGCGGATCCGCGCCCGCGAGGTCCGGCTCGTCGCCCCCGATGGTTCACAGATCGGGGTCAAGACGATCGATGAAGCACGGTGGCTGGCCAGTCAGCTCGGCCTCGACCTCGTCGAGGTTGCGCCGGACGCCCGCCCGCCGGTATGCCGTCTCATGGACTACGGCAAGTACAAGTACGAGCAGTCGGTCAAGGAGAGGGAGGCGCGCAAGCGCCAGACCCGGACGGTGATCAAAGAGGTGAAGTTCCGTCCCAAGATCGACCAGCACGACTACGTGGTCAAGATGAGGCGGGCCGCGGAGTTCCTCGAGGAGGGCGACAAGGTCAAGGTCACGATGATGTTTCGGGGCCGGGAGGTGACCCACCCGGAGATCGGGCATCGCATCCTGAGCCGGCTCTCCGAAGACGTCGGCGAGATGGGGACGGTGGAGCAAGGCCCCAAGCTCGAGGGCCGCAACATGACGATGCTCTTGGCCCCGGTGCCGCGCAGCAAGCGGAAGCCGGCGGAAGTCGAAGCCGGCGAGAGCGACGCTGCGGTCGAGGGTGACGAAGACGAGTGAGTGAGAGAGAGACGACATGCCGAAGATGAAGACGAGACGATCCGTCGCGAAGCGGTTCAAGACGACCGGAACCGGACGGGTGCGGCGGCGTCAGGCGTGGCGTGCTCATCTCAAGGTAGGAAAGACGAGCCGCCGGGTCCGGCGGCTGGACGGCGACGCCGAGGTGTCGGGCGGAGACCGCAAGCGAGTCCGCCGGATGCTCGGGAAGTAGGAGGACCTCATGGCTCGCGTGAAACGCTCGGTGCACGCCAAGAAGAAGCGCCGCAAGGTCCTCGAGCGCGCCTCCGGCTACAAGGGAGCCCGCGGTCGCCGGTACCGCACCGCCAACGAGCAGGTGATGCATGCGATGCAGGACGCCTACCGGGACCGGCGGGCCCGCAAGGGCGAGTTCCGGCGGTTGTGGATCACCCGGATCAATGCGGCGGCCCGTCAGCACGGGACGACGTACTCCCGGCTGATGGCCGGGCTCAAGGCCGCCGAGGTCGACGTCGACCGAAAGATGCTGGCCGATCTCGCCGTGAGAGACCCCGAGGCGTTCGGTGAGATCGTCAAGACGGCTTCGGAGGCGGTCGACGGCTGATCCGGGCGGCGTCGTCCGCAGCACCCGCAATCGACGGGTGGCGGACGCGATCCGGCTGCACCGCTCCCGGCACCGCCTCGCCACCGGGCTCACGCTCATCGAGGGTCCTCACCTCTTCGAGGAAGCGGTGGCGGCGGGCTCTCCCCTGGAGCGGGTGTTCTGCCTCTCGGGGGACGGGGCGACCCGAGACCGCGCCGCTGCGCTCCAATTGGAGCCGGTGCTCGTTGCCGAGGAGATCCTGCATCGGTTGGCCACCACCCCGCAGCCGCAGAGTCCGGTGGCGGTGGTCCCGATACCCCCTCCCCGCGTACCGGATCGGGGTCACCTCGTCGTGGCCTGGGGTATCGCCGATCCGGGCAATGTGGGCACCTTGGTCAGAACCGCCGCCGCCTTCGGGATGGGATTCGTCGCCGGACCGGAGACAGCCGACCCATGGTCGCCAAAGGTGCTTCGGGCCGGGGCGGGCGCCCATTTCCACACCACGGTGGGGCGGGTGGCGGCCCACGATGACCTGAGGGCGCTGGAGCGCCATCTGGTGGCCACCGTCGTCGCCGGGGGCGACAACCCATCCGAGGTCGATTTCCCGGCCGATGCAGCGCTCCTGGTGGGGTCCGAGGCCGAGGGATTGCCCGGCTGGCTGGTCGAGGCCGCCGACCGGCGCGTCACGATCGCCATGCCCGGCGGAACGGAGAGCCACAATGCCTCGGTTGCCGGAGCGATCGTGGCCTACGAGATGACGATGGCGAGTCGCTCGCGGGGCGACGGTCCCTTCCCGGCCCGGGACTAACCTGCCCCGCCATGAGCACGAGAGAGCGGCTCCGAGACGTCGAGGCGGAGGCCGCCGTGCGTCTGGCCGACGTCACCGACCTGGAGGCCCTCGACGCACTCGAGACCGAGTTCCTCGGCCCTTCGTCGGCGATCGCCGAGGCTCGCCGCGGGCTCAGAGAGGTGGCGGAGGACGATCGCCGCGAGCTGGGGCGGGTCATCAACGAGATCGCGACCTCGTTGGGCGCGGCCATCGCGGCACGCCGCGCCGACTTGGGCGCTGCCGCCGAGGAGGCCCGGCTGCGCGCCGAGGTGCTCGACATCACGCTGCCCGGCCGGGCTCCGGCCCGGGGCACCTCTCACCTCGTCATGCAGGTGTGTGACGAGATCGTCGACATCTTCGTGGCGCTCGGCTACACCGTGGCCTCCGGACCGGAAGCCGAGACGGCCTTCTACAACTTCGACGCGCTCAACACCCCCGAGACCCACCCCTCCCGCCTGGAGAGCGACACGTTGTACGTGGCTCACGGTGATGATCCCGAGGGCGTCTTGCTGAGGACCCAGACCTCGCCGGTTCAGGCTCGATACATGGAGCAGCACGACCCGCCCGTCTACATCGTGGTGCCGGGTCGGGTGTTCCGGCGCGACACCACCGATGCCACTCACACCCCCGTCTTTCACCAGATGGAGGGTCTCACGGTCGATCACGGCATCACGTTCGCCGATCTCAAGGGGACGCTCGCCTACTTCGCCAGGGAGTTCTTCGGGGCAGACCGCACGGTGCGCTTCCAGCCACATTTCTTCCCGTTCACCGAGCCGTCGGGCGAGATGCTGGTCGACTGCTTCGCCTGCGAGGGATCCGGATGTCGGGTGTGCTCGCGGACCGGATGGATCGAGCTGCTCGGCTGCGGGGTGGTCGATCCCAACGTGTTCGAAGCCGTCGGGTACGACCCCACCGAGGTGACCGGATTCGCGTTCGGGGTCGGTATCGACCGGTTGGCGATGATCCGCTACGGGGTGCCCGAGCTGCGGTACTTCTTCGATCCGGACCTCAGAGTCCTGGAGCAGTACCGATGAGAGTGTCGCGGCGCTGGCTCTCGGAATTCGTCGATCTCCCCGAGCTCACCGCGGCCGAGTTGGCCGGGGTGATGACCGGGATCGGGCTCGAGGTGGAGTCCGTCGATGAGGTCGACGTGGCCTTCAACGACCGGGTGATCGTGGCCCGGGTCCTCGAGGTGGACCGGCATCCCAATGCCGACAAGTTGCGGGTGGCCCGCCTCGACACCGGCAGCGGCCCCCACGAGGTCGTCTGCGGAGCCTGGAACTTCGAGGCCGGTGCCGTCGTGCCTCTGGCCCTGCCGGGTACGGTTCTCGCCGGCGGTCTCGAGGTGGGGGAGCGGGAGATCAGGGGAGTGTCCTCCCCGGGGATGATCTGCTCGGAAGCCGAGCTGGGGATCGGTGAGGAGGCCGGCGGCATCCTGGTCCTGGCCGACGACCATGCCCCGTTGGGGACGCCGTTCGGCGGCACCTTGCCCTACCCCGATGTGATCTACGACCTGGCCATCACCCCCAACCGGCCCGATGCGATGTCGGTGTTCGGGGTTGCCCGCGATCTGGCCGCCTTCTTCGACCTGCCGCTACGGACCCCCGAGGTGGAGCTGCGGGTGGCGGGACCAGACACCGGGGCGACGGTCACCGTGCGGGATCCGGACCTGTGCCCGCGCTTCACCGCCCGGGAGATCCGCGACGTGCGGCCCGCGCCCTCGCCGCTCTGGATGCGGCTGCGCCTGCGGGATGCCGGGGTGCGGCCGATCAGCAACGTGGTGGACATCACCAACTACGTCATGCTCGAGCTGGGGCAACCCCTCCACGCCTTCGATCTGGACCGCATCCCCGACGAGACCCTGGTGATCCGCCGGGCCGAGCCGGGGGAGCGGCTGACGACTCTGGATTCGGTCGATCGCGCCCTCGATCCCGACGATCTGCTGGTGGCCGGGCCCACCGAGGGTCTCGCCCTGGCCGGGGTGATGGGTGGGGAGGACTCGGAGGTCGCCGACGACACGTCCCGGATCCTGTTGGAGGTCGCCCACTTCTCGGCTTCGGGTGTCCTGCTGACCGGCAAGCGTCACGGCCTGCGCACCGAGGCGGTCGCTCGCTTCGAGCGGGGCGTCGACCCGGCCCTTCCCCCGCGCGCATCCGATCGGGCTGCGGCGCTGATGGCCGAGCTCGCCGGCGGGACGGTGTGCGGGGGGTTCGTCGATGTCTATCCCGAGCCCATCGAGCCGTGGACGGTGACCCTCCCGGGAGGGGAGGTGAGCCGGCTTCTGGGCACCGACATCCCGGCCGACGAGATCGCGGCGATCCTGAGGAGGCTCGGGTTCGCCGTCGAGGGTGACGATCCCTTCGTGGTCGACGTGCCCACTTTTCGGCCCGACGTCACCCGTCCCGCCGACCTGGTCGAAGAAGTGGCCCGGCTCTTCGGTTACGACAACATCCCGGTGCGAGTCCCTCACGGCCCCGGTGGTGGCCTGCCGCCCGAGGAACTCGGCCGGCGTGCGGTGCGAAACGCCATGGTGGGCGCCGGCTACCACGAGATGCTGAGCTACTCGTTCCTCGGCTCGAGGGACATCGAGGCGATGCGTTTTCCCTCCGATGACCGCAGATCGTCCCCGGTCGCCGTCCGTAATCCTCTCAACGAGGAGGAGGGGGTCCTCCGCACGTCGTTGCTCCCGGGATTGTTGAAGGCGCTCCGGCACAACCAGAGTCGCAACAACGAGGACGTCGGGCTCTTCGAGATCGGCAAGGTGTTCCTGGCTTCGGAAGGCCCGATCCCCGACCAGCCCGATCGGCTGGCCTTTGCGGCCGTCGGCGCGCTCCCGGGGCCCGTCTGGGAGGGCCGGCGTCGGGAACGCGATGCGCACGACGCCGTGGGTGTGTGGGAGACGCTGGCCGCTGCTCTCGGCATCTCATACCGCATCCTGCAGAGCGTCGAGCCGGCATTCCACACCGGCCGGGCCGGTCGGATCGCGGTCGGTGACGAGGTGATCGGAGTGGTGGGGGAGATCCACCCGGCGGTGGCCGCCGGCTTCGAGGTGATCGGCCGGGTGGCGGCGGGGGAGCTCGATCTCGGGCGTCTGGTGGAGCCCGCCGGCCGCCGAACCTTCCGTGCGCCGAGTTCCTTCCCGCCGGTCGTCTTCGATCTCGCCTTCGATGTCGACGACGAGGTGGCGGCCGCCGATCTGATCGGCGTCGTGCAGAATGCCGGCGGACCGGCGCTGGAACGAGTGGTGCTCTTCGACGTCTTTGTCGGTCCACCGCTCGCCGAAGGCCGGAAGAGCCTCGCCGTGCGGCTCACCGTGCGGGATCCGGAGCGGACCCTGTCCGATGACGATGTGGCTCCGGTCCGGGAGGCAATCGCCGCCGCCGTCTGGGAGGGACTCGGCGGCCGTCTGCGAGGAGGATGACATGGACTTCGTGAACGTTGCCGACCTGGGGCGCGACGGTCTCTCGGAGGTGCTGGCGTCGGCGGCCCGGGTCAAGAGCGAGCGTGAGGCGGTGGCCGGATCCCGCTCCGGGCTCCGGGTCGGCCTCTTCTTCGAGAAGCCATCGACCCGGACCAGGGTCTCCTGCGAGGTTGCCGCTGCCGATCTGGGGATGGTGCCCCTGGTGTTGAAGCAGGACGAGGTGGGGCTCGGCACGCGTGAGGCCGTCGAGGACGTGGCTCGAGTCCTCGACCGCTATCTGGACGTCCTGGCATTCCGGGTCTTCGATCACGCCAATCTGGTGGCGGTCGCCGACCACGCCGATGCCCCGGTCATCAATCTGCTCTCGGATCGGGAGCACCCGTGCCAGGCACTGGCCGATCTCCAGACCCTGGCCGAGCATCGACCGCTCGACGGTGCTGTGGTGACCTACGTGGGGGACGGCAACAACGTCTGTCACTCCCTGATGATCGCCGGCGCGATGATGGGGGTCTCGGCGCGGGTCGCGTCGCCTCCCGGATACGAACCGGCGGCCGAGATGGTGGCCCGGGCCCGCGACCTGGCGGCCGACGGTGTGGAGATCGTCGTCACCGACGACGTCGAGGAGGCCGTGCGCGGCGTCGACGCCGTCTACACCGATGTTTGGGCCTCGATGGGTCAGGAGGAGGAGGCTGCCGAGCGGCGCCGGCTCTTCGATCCGTATCGGGTCGACGGGCGCCTGTTCGGGCTGGCGGCCGACGACGCCGTCTTCCTGCACTGCCTGCCCGCCCATCGGGGGGAGGAAGTCACCGATGAGGTGGTAGATCACGCGCGGAGCCGGGTCTTCGATCAGGCCGAGAACCGGATGCACGCCTTCAAGGCGCTCCTGCTGCATCTGACGTGACCCTCGAGCGGTTGCTCGAGGGTCGGGTGGAGGCGGCGGCCCGCGGTCTCCTGGGTCGGCGCCTCAGAACCGAGATCGGTGGAGACCCGACCGAGGTGATCATCACTGAGGTCGAAGCCTATGGGGGACACGACGACCCGGCCAGCCATGCCGCCGGCGGGCCCTCTCCCCGCAACACCGCCATGTACGGTCCGCCGGGGACCCTCTACGTCTACCGCTCCTACGGCATCCACTGGTGCTTGAACGTGGTCACCGGCCCGGCGGGTTCGGCGTCGGCCGTCCTGGTGCGGGGTGGCCGCCCGGTCGTCGGCGAGTCGGTGATGGCCGGCCGCCGGGGGAGGACCGATCACCTCGCCGATGGTCCCGGCAAGCTCGCCCAGGCCCTGGGTGTCACCGGTGCCCACGATGGGACGTCGGTCTTCGACGGTCCGGTTCGGATTCTCGGAGAGCCGCCGGCCGTCATCGCCATCGAGGTGGGGCCGCGGATCGGGATCAGCCGGGCTACGGAGCAGCCCTGGCGGTTCGTGCTCGTCGGCTAGGGGGTGAAGGTGTCGGGAGGCGGGTTGACCCAGGCCGTCACGGGACCGTCGATGTCGGCCCCGGGTGCCGGGAGTTGTGCCCAGACGATGCCCGCCCGACGGATGGCATCCTCGGGATCCGACTCGGCCTCCATGATGAAGACTGCATCCAGTCCGATGCGATCCAAGCCGAGGCGGGCCTCGGCCTCGCTCAGGCCGAGGATCGACGGCACCGCCGCCCCCGGTTCCGGGCCCGAGACCGTGAGCGAGACGATCGATCCCGGAGCCGCCTCCGAGTCGCCGGAGGGAACCTGGAGGAGCACCACACCCGACGGAGTGTCGGCCGAGGCGGCCCACGACAGCGTCACGTCGTACCCGGCGGCCTCGAGCAGAGCCACCGCCTCCTGAAACGCCGTCCCGGCGACATCGGGAACGATGCCCGCCCGAAGGGTGTCCAGCCCGCCGGGATTGTGAATCGGGCACACGACGGTTGGGACCGCCTCGGGATCGAGGTGGAGGTCGGCGACGTGGCTCCGGGGGCACAGTGGTCCGGCGAGAAAGCCGGTGGCGAGATCCACCTCCACCACGACCGACTCGTTTGATGCGGCGGTGGTGGCCAGACCACCGTAGGGCACACCGGAGAGAGCGCCCACGGCGAAGCGAGCCCAGATCTGGGCCGGCCAGGTCCCGCCGGTGATGGTGAACGGGGTGTTGGGGGCCCGGAGGGTCCGATTGCCCTCGGGGAAGCCGACCCACACCGCGGCCACCAGCTCCGGGGTGTAGCCGACGAACCAGGCGTCGTGGTTTCCCTCGGTGGTGCCCGTCTTCCCGGCGATCGGTCGGCCGATCTTGGCCTGCTGGCCGGTGCCGCGCCGCACCGCTTCGGTCAGTGTCTCCGTCACGAGGTTGGCGATCGCCGCATCGACGACGTTGGTGACCGAGGGCACCTGTTCGTAGAGCACGCGGCCGTCGGCGTCCTCGATCCGGGTGACGAGGACCGGTTCGACGTGGATCCCGCCGGTGGCAAAAGTGCCGTAGGCCGAGGCCATCTCCATGACCGTGACCTCCTCCGTCCCGAGCGCCAGGCTGTGCACCGGCTCGAGACCCTCGATGCCGGCGTCCTCGATCAGCCGGGTCACCTGACGGGGGCCGATGACGTTCATCAGCTCGGCGTACACGGTGTTCACCGAGAACACGGTCGCCTCCCGGAGGCTGAGCTCGGGGAAGTTGAATCCATCGATATTGGTGACGGTCCAGGTGCCGGTGGGGGTAGGCACCCAGGTGACGTGGCCCCCGGAGAAGACGTCGTCGAGGCGGAGGCCCGCTTCCAAGCCGGCGGCGAGCGTGAAGGGCTTGAAGGCGGAACCGGGCTGGCGCCGGCCTTGGGTGGCGAGGTTGAACTTGGCGATCGGGTCGTCGGGGTCGTAGTAGTCCCGCCCACCCACGACGGCGAGCACGTGCCCGTTGCGAGGGTCGATGGCGACGAGCGCCCCCGCGGGCCCATCGGTGGGGAGGACGGAGCCCACCGCCGCCTCGGCGGCTTGTTGGACCGCGGGGTCGAGGGTGGTGTAGATGCGGAGACCACCTCGGAAGATCGTGTCGAATCGCTCGGCCTGGTCTTCACCCAGGGCCGGCTCGGAGAGGAGCAGGCGCTTGACCTCCTCGGTGAAATAGGGTGCGGCGGATCGCTCGCCCACCTCGGGCGGCGGTGCCAACTGGAGCGGTTCGGCGTCGGCGGCCTCGGCCTCCGCGGTGGTGATCCAGCCGAGCTCGGCGGTCTTCTCGAGGACGGTGCGGCGGCGCGCCAGCGAGGCGTTGGCGTTGAGGTAAGGATCGAGTCGCGCCGGGGCCACGATCAGCCCGGCCAGGAGCGCCGACTCGGCGAGGGTGAGATCGGAGGTCTGCTTGGCGAAGTAGCGCTCGGCGGCGGCGGCGATGCCGTAGGCGCCCCGCCCGAAGTAGACGGTGTTGAGGTAGCGCTCGAGGATCTCCTCCTTGGTGAGTGTTTCCTCGATGCGCATCGCCAGCCCGGCTTCCTCGAGCTTGCGGTCGAAGGTGAGCTCGGGGTCCAGCAGGACGTTCTTCACGTACTGCTGGGTGATCGTCGATCCACCCTGCACGATCTCGCCTGCCTCGAGGTTGGCCTGGGCGGCGCGGGCGATCGCCTGGAAATCGACGCCGGTATGCATCCAGAATCGCTGATCCTCGATGGCGACCACGGTGTCGAGGAGGTGGCGGGGGAGATCCTCGTAGGAGGCCAGAACCCGGTCTTCGCCCGCGTGCCATTGGGTGAGCGCCGTGCCGTCGGCGGCGTACACCGTGCTCGTGAGGCTGCCCGCTCCAATCCCCGGATCCTCAATGGGCTCAACGGAGCAGGCGGTGGCAACCAGCGCGATCACCAACGCGCCCGCCGCGAGGCGAGGCATTCTGTTGTGGTCTCCTTGGCGGCGAGGCTAGCGCCTCGGCCCGCCGTCGCCGCGGATTTGTCCACAGGCGGGTGGAGTTGTCCACAAGGGCGGGGGAAGGCGAGGGCTCAGGCGAAACGAGCCAGGTAGTGGCGCTTCTTGCCTATTCGGACCACCAGGGTGGTGGTGCCGGCGAGGTCGTCCGGTCCGAGGGTGTGCTCGAGATCGGTGATGCGCCGGTTGTTCACGCTCACCCCGCCCTGGGAAAGCAGCCGGCGGGCCTCGCTGTTGGAGCCGGCGGCCCCGATCTCGACGAGCAAGGGGATGATCCCGAGGCCGTCGCCGAGCCGCCGGGCCTCCAGCGTGGTGGAAGGGGCCGTCTCGAAGGCATCGGCCAGAGTCCGATCGTCGAGGCCCACGAAGGGTTCGTCGCCGAAGAGCACTGCGGTCGCCCGTTCGGCTGCCGCCAGGCCCTCTTCGCCGTGCACGATCCGGGTCACCTCCTCGGCCAAGGTGCGCTGGCCCAACCTGGTTGCCGGATCCCGCTGGTGCTCGACGGTGATCTCGTCGATCTGTTCGACGGGGAGGAAGGTGTACCACCGCAGGAACCCGGCGACGTCGGGGTCGGGGAGGTTGCGGAACCACTGGTAGAAGGCGTAAGGGGAGGTCATGTCGGCGTCGAGCCAGACCGCCTCGCCGGTCGACTTGGAGAACTTGCGCCCGTCCGAACGTTCGACGAGGGGCCACACCAGCCCGAAGACCTGGGCGCCGTGGAGGCGCCGGGTGAGATCGATTCCGGCCGTGATGTTGCCCCACTGGTCCGAGCCGCCGGCCTGGAGCCGGCACCCCTCAGCGGCATAGAGGTGGGCGAAGTCGTAGGCCTGGAGGAGCTGGTAACTGAACTCGGTGAAGGAGATCCCCTGGTCCCGAGCCGTGAGGCGCCGCTTGACCGACTCGCGGGCGATCATCGCATTGACCGAGAAATGCTTGCCGACGTCGCGAATGAACTCGATGAACCCGAAGGTCCCCAGCCAGTCGTGGTTGTCGACGAGCAGCCCTCGCTCGGGGGAGCCGAGGTCGACGACCCGGCCCAGCTGCTCCCGGATCCCAACGAGGTTGCGGGCGATCCGGTCGGCGTCGAGGAGTTCTCGCTCGGTGTCCCGGTCGGTGGGATCCCCCACCCGGCCGGTCCCACCGCCGGCCACTGCGATGGGGCGGTGCCCCAGCCGTTGCAGCCAGGCCATCACCATCATGCCCATGAGGTGGCCGATGTGGAGCGAGGGTGCGGTGGGGTCGAACCCGACGTAGAAGGTCACTCGCTCGGTGGCGAAGAGGTGGGCCAGCCCGGGAGCATCGCTCACGTCGTTGAGGAACCCGCGGCCGGCGAGGACGTCGAGGGGTGCGCTCATCGCGGGGACGGTAGCGGGGTCGGCGATTCCCGCCAATCTCCCGGTGGGTGAGATTGACGGTTGTGCCAGAGCCCGCTACCATCACGGGTCCGCTTGGGCGGCGTCGCGCGCCGCCCAGGGCGAGTTCGGCTCCTTGACAACTGAACAGTGTGCCAAAAGCCAGTGAGGGCCTTCACCCGGGCCGATTCGTCGAGCCCAGGTGGAAGGCCGTACTCGAGTAAGAAGCATCGGCAACGCGCTGATGCCGGAAGCGGGTGAACGGTATGGCCAATCACCCGCCAACCAAACTCGAAAGTTGAGGATTCCGGCCCTCGGGCCGAAATCTTTCGTTGGAGAGTTTGATCCTGGCTCAGGACGAACGCTGGCGGCGTGCCTAATGCATGCAAGTCGAACGAGGACCACACAGCGGGTAACCGCTGAGTGGGGCCTAGTGGCGAACGGGTGAGTATCACGTGAGGAACCTGCCCCGGAGACCGGGATAGCCCAGGGAAACTTGGATTAATACCGGATGCCCTCGGATGGTCGCATGTCCGACCGAGGAAAGAGTCCGCTGCTCCGGGATGGCCTCGCGGCCTATCAGCTTGTTGGTGAGGTAACGGCTCACCAAGGCAACGACGGGTAACTGGTCTGAGAGGACGATCAGCCACACTGGGACTGAGACACGGCCCAGACTCCTACGGGAGGCAGCAGCTGGGAATTTTGCACAATGGGCGCAAGCCTGATGCAGCGACGCCGCGTGAGGGATGAAGGCCTTCGGGTTGTAAACCTCTTTCAGGAGGGACGAAGCGCAAGTGACGGTACCTCCAGAAGAAGCCCCGGCCAACTACGTGCCAGCAGCCGCGGTAATACGTAGGGGGCGAGCGTTGTCCGGATTCATTGGGCGTAAAGAGCTCGTAGGCGGCTCAGTAAGTCGGCCGTGAAAGCCCAGGGCTCAACCCTGGGAGGCCGGTCGATACTGCTGTGGCTAGGGTCCGGTAGAGGAGAGTGGAATTCCCGGTGTAGCGGTGAAATGCGCAGATATCGGGAGGAACACCAGTAGCGAAGGCGGTTCTCTGGGCCGGTACCGACGCTGAGGAGCGAAAGCGTGGGGAGCAAACAGGATTAGATACCCTGGTAGTCCACGCCGTAAACGTTGGGCACTAGGTGTGGCGGACTCATCAACGTTCGCCGTGCCGAAGCTAACGCATTAAGTGCCCCGCCTGGGGAGTACGGTCGCAAGGCTAAAACTCAAAGGAATTGACGGGGGCCCGCACAAGCGGCGGAGCATGCGGCTTAATTCGATGCAACCCGAAGAACCTTACCTGGGCTTGACATCATGGGAAAAACTGTAGAGATACAGTGTGCTTACGCGTCCATGACAGGTGGTGCATGGCTGTCGTCAGCTCGTGTCGTGAGATGTTGGGTTAAGTCCCGCAACGAGCGCAACCCCTGTCCTATGTT